>JAICKA010000023.1 GCA_025928185.1 Gemmatimonadaceae bacterium | reverse complement strand
GGTCCACATCAGCGAGATGAGCTGGACGCGCAATGTGCGTCATCCGTCCAAGCTCGTCAGCATCGGCGAGACGATCGAGGCGGTGGTGCTCAAGGTCGATCCGAACGAGGAGAAGATCTCGCTCGGCATGAAGCAGACGGAGCAGGATCCGTGGATGGTGCTGCCGCTCAAGTACCCGGTCGGCACGCGCATCTCCGGCAAGGTTCGCAACCTCACGAGCTTCGGCGCGTTCGTCGAGATCGAGCCGGGCATCGACGGCCTCATTCACATCTCCGACATGAGCTGGACCAAGCGTGTGCAGCATCCGTCGGAAGTCGTGAAGAAAGGCGACACGGTCGATGTCGTGATCTTGAATATCGATTCCGAGAACAAGCGCATCTCGCTCGGTCTCAAGCAGGCCGAGGAGGATCCGTGGCTTCGCATCGGTGAGACGTATCCGGTGGGCACGGAGCTCACGGGCACCGTCGTTCGCCTGATGGACAAGGGTGTCGTCGTCGACATCGGCAACGACATCGAGGGCTTCGTCCCGCTGTCGCAGCTCAACACGACGGGCAAGGAAGTCGCGAGCCCGGCCGACGTGGTCTACGAGACGATGCGGCTCGACATGCGCGTCCTCGAGGTGGATCCGATCCATCGCCGCATCGTGCTCGGCGTGACGAACATTCCGGAGGATCAGCCGCCGCGTCCCGAGACGCCGTCGAAGATCATTCCGATGGAGTCGGAGCACGACATGGGGTATCCGCCGATTGATTTGAGCACGGTGGACGTCGGCGAGTAATCCGACTGGTACATGAATGTCGAAAGCCCCTGCAACTGCGGGGGCTTTCGTTTATCGGGCGATCAGCGGGCTTCGAGCGCTGTCGGGTCAGCAGATTCGGCCGCCGGAGGTTGGTGGGACGACAGCCGAACGATCAGTGCGCCGATCTCGACGAGCATGACATAGAAGTAGCCGACCACAACCGCGGGGATGCCGTAAAGCGCGACGCCGGGGAAAAAATCATCCAAAGACGGATGCCGTCCGGAGTCGAAAATTGTGGCCGCGACAGCGAACGGGATCGCGATGGCGATCGGCGCGAGCAACGCGGTTCGGCGAAGCGCTCGTACACTCCGGGGTTTGACCGCCAGCCACACGACGATCAGAAAGATCGTGTACGGAATGGTTTGGTATATGGCGGCGAAGCCAAGGATGACAAAAAGGTCTACGAGCGGCGAGGGACGAAAGTGCATGAGCTGACCGATCGCTCCGCCGATAATCGGAACGATGTACGGCAGCGCCGTTGCCCTGCGATACCACTGTACGACGGTCATCGGGTGTCTCCGCGCATCGGGCAATCAGACATCGATCCGAATGCGCGTCAAGATCGAAGTGGATTCGCCCTTTGCAGCGCCGACCAACGCCCCGTTTGCCTAAATGACCGCACGTCACCACAATGGGCCGCGCGGGTGGTACGCACCTCCCGTGCGCGCTAGCTTGTCACGCCTATGACCATGCGCGACAAACTCGAGATCCTCGAGCGCCGCATCGCCGAGTCGGAGCAGGGCGGAGGCGAGAAGCGCGTCAAGGCGCAGCACGCCAAGGGCAAGCTGTCGGCGCGCGAGCGGCTCGATCTACTGCTCGACGACGGATCGTTCGTCGAGTTCGACCGGTTCGTCGTCCATCGCTCGAACGACTTCGGCCTCGAGGACGAGAAGTACTACGGCGACGGCGTCGTCACCGGATACGGCCGCATCGACGGCCGCCTCGTCTACGTGTTCTCACAGGACTTCACCGTGTTCGGCGGCTCGCTGTCCGAGGCGTTCGCCGAGAAGATCTGCAAGGTGATGGATCTCGCGATGCGCAATGGCGCACCGGTGATCGGCCTGAATGATTCCGGCGGCGCGCGCATCCAGGAGGGCGTCGTGTCGCTCGGCGGTTACGCCGACATCTTTTTGCGCAACACGCTCGCCTCCGGCGTCGTGCCGCAGATCTCGGCCATTCTCGGGCCCTGTGCCGGCGGCGCCGTGTATTCGCCGGCCATCACGGACTTCATTTATATGGCGCGCGGCACCTCGTACATGTTCGTCACGGGCCCGAATGTCGTGAAGACGGTGACGCACGAGGATGTGACGATGGAGCAGCTGGGGGGCGCCGACACGCACGCGGGTACCTCTGGAGTCGCGCACTTCGTCTACGAGTCCGAGCCGGCGACGATCGCGGCGATCCGGCAGCTGTTTCAGTACATCCCGCAGAACAACGTCGACGATCCGCCGCGCGGCCGAGGCACCGATCCGCGCGACCGTCGAGACGAAGCGCTGCTCGACGTCGTGCCCGACAATGCCAACAAGCCGTACGACATGCACGACGTGATTCGGCGCGTGATCGACGACGGCGAGTTCTACGAGGTGCAGCGCGAATACGCGGCGAACATCCTCTGTGGTTTTGCCCATCTTGGGGGGGTCAGCGTCGGAATCGTCGCGAATCAACCGGCGATCCTCGCGGGCGTGCTCGACATCGCGGCGTCGCTCAAGGCCGCGCGGTTCATTCGCTTCTGCGACGCGTTCAACATTCCAATCGTGACCTTCGAGGACGTGCCCGGCTTTCTGCCCGGCACCGCGCAGGAGCACGGCGGCATCATCAAGCACGGCGCGAAGCTGCTGTATGCATACTGTGAAGCGACCGTGCCGAAATTGACGGTGATCACGCGGAAAGCGTACGGCGGCGCGTACGACGTGATGTCGTCGAAGCACATTCGCGGCGATTTCAACATTGCGTGGCCCACGGCGGAGATCGCCGTGATGGGCCCGAAGGGCGCGGTGGAGATTCTGTTCCGCAAGGACATCAAGGACAGCGCCGATCCGCAGGCCGCGACGGACGCGAAGGTTGCGGAATACACCGCGAAGTTCGCGAACCCCTACGTCGCCGCCGGCCGCGGGTACGTCGACGACATCATCGATCCGCGCGACACACGCCCGCGGCTGATCGACGCCCTCGAGACGCTGCGGACCAAGCGCGACCGGAATCCGCCGAAGAAGCACGGGAACCTGCCGCTCTGATGTTCTCGAAGATTCTCGTCGCCAATCGAGGCGAGATCGCGTTGCGCGTCATTCGCGCCTCCCGCGAGATGGGCATCGCGTCCGTCGCCGTGTACAGCGATGCCGACGCGCACGCGCCGCACGTGCGCGAGGCGGACGAAGCGGTGCACATCGGACCTCCGCCGTCGTCGGAGAGCTATCTGCGCGGCGACCGGATCATTGAAGCGGCGAAGAGCGTCGGAGCGCAGGCGATTCATCCGGGCTACGGCTTTCTCTCCGAGCGCGAGTGGTTCGCGCGTGCGGTGCGCGACGCGGGCCTCGTGTTCATCGGGCCGCCGGCCGAGGCGATTGCCGCGATGGGCAGCAAGACCGCGGCGCGACAGCTCGTCACGGCCGCCAAAGTGCCGGTCGTCCCCGGGACCACTGAAGCGTTGCGCGACGCCGACGAAGCGAAGGAGATCGCCGAGCGGTTCGGCTATCCGGTGCTGCTCAAGGCGGCCGCCGGCGGCGGCGGCAAGGGCATGCGCGTCGTGCGCGAGCCGGGCGAGATGCAGGCGTCGCTCGACACCGCGCGGCGCGAAGCGAAGAACGCGTTCGGCGACGACGCGGTGTACGTCGAGAAGTACATCGTCGGCCCGCGGCACGTCGAGATCCAGGTGCTCGGCGACCAGCACGGCACGATGTTGTCGCTGAACGAGCGCGAGTGCTCGGTGCAGCGGCGACATCAGAAAATGATCGAGGAAGCGCCGAGCGTGGCGGTGACGCCGGAGATTCGCCGCGCCATGGGCGAGACGGCGGTGCGCGCGGCGAGCGCCGCCGGCTATTACAACGCCGGCACGTGCGAGTTCCTGCTCGACCGCGACGGCAAGTTCTACTTCCTCGAGATGAACACGCGACTGCAGGTCGAGCATCCCGTCACCGAGCTGGTGACCGGGATCGACATCGTGCAGTGGCAGATTCGCATCGCCGCCGGCGAGAAGCTTCCGTTCCGCCAGCAGGACATCGTGCCGCGCGGCTGGGCGATCGAGTGCCGCATCACGAGCGAGGATTCGGCGAACGGATTTCTCCCGTCGACAGGACGCATCTCGTACCTGCATCTGCCGAGTGGGCCCGGCGTGCGCTGGGACGGCGGCATCGAGATCGGCAGCGAGATCGGCCTGTTCTACGATCCAATGCTCGCGAAGCTGATCGTCCACGCGCCCACGCGCGAGGCGGCGATCGAGCGGATGCATCGCGCGCTGCTCGAGCTGACGATCGAAGGCGTCGAATCTTCGCGCGATTTTCATCTGCGCGTCATGGAGGATGCGGATTTCCGCGCCGGGGCGATTGAAATTCAATGGCTGGAGCGCCGGCTCGAGTCGCTCACGCATGCGCAGCCGCCGGAGTCGACGATGCGCACCGCGGCGATCGTCGCGGCGTTGATCGCCGATCACGATCGCCGCGCGCCGCGCCGGGCCAACGGGACCGGGTCGGCACACGGCGCCCACACGCCCACCGCGAATGGCGACGCGTGGACGCGACTGGGCCGACTCGAGGGATTGCGGTGACGACCCGCGACGTCACCATCGAGAGCATCGCCGCGGGCGGCGACGGCATCGGGCGCGCGGACGGCGTGGTCGTTTTCGTGCCGCGCAGTGCACCGGGCGATCGCGCGCGCGTGCGACTCGACGTCCGGAAGCGCTTTGCGCGCGGCGAGATCGACGAGCTGCTCGAGCCCTCGCCCGCGCGAGTCGACCCGCTGTGCTATCACTACCGCGTCGATCGATGCGGCGGCTGCCAACTCCAGCACATCGGCTACGAGTCGCAGCTCGCGGCCAAGCAGGGAATCATTCGCGACGCTCTCCGCCGCATCGGCAAGCGCGAAGTCGAGGCGCCGCCAATCGTCCCCAGCTCGGAGGAATGGCGGTATCGTCGCAAGTTGACGTTGGCAATGCGAAGCGATCGTCGCAGCGATTGGATCATCGGCCTGCATCCGTATGACGATCCAGTGGCCGTCTTCCAGTTGGCGGATTGCCCGATCACCGACGCGCGCGTGCTCCGCGTGTGGCGCGAAATGATCGAAGCGTCCCCGCACTTTCCGCGCGCCGACGAATTGCGTGCATCGGTGCAATTGCTCGACGATGGTGCAACCATCGTCATGGAAGGCGGCAACGAGTGGCCGCAGCGCACGGCGTTCTTCGAGGCGGTTCCAGGCGCGACCGCACTCTGGTGGAAGCCGGCACATCGTGCACGCACCCTCGTCGCTCGGCGGGGCGGCGCCGCCGCTGGCGCATCGTTCGCGCAGGTGAACGCGAGCATGGGGCGGATGCTTCACGAGTTCGTTCTCGAGCGCGCACGATCATACAAACCGCGCCGCGTGATTGACGGCTACGCCGGGTCTGGCGCGACGGCGATTCCACTCGCCGAGTCGGGTGCGGAAGTGGTGGCGATCGAGGCGGATCGGGACGCGGCGGAGTTTTGCGCGTCGCGCTTGCCGCAGGGATCGCGCGCGTTGGCCGCTCGGGTCGAAGATGTATTGGCCGAATGGTTGCCGGCCGACGTCGTGCTGCTCAATCCTCCGCGCACCGGTGTGCACGAGGCGGTGACTGCGACTCTCGAGGGGCTGGGGTCGAAGCCGCGAGCAATCATTTACGTGAGCTGCGATCCGGCGACGCTGGCGCGCGATCTCTCGCGCATGCCGGGCTATCGGATCTCGGGCTTGCGCGCGTTCGACATGTTTCCGCAGACGGCACACGTCGAAACGGTGTGCGAGCTCGTGCCGGAGGCGGCATGAAATACCTCGTCGCCATCAACGGGACCGACCAGGAAGTCGTGCTCGACGGCGAAGGAGTGCATGTCGGCGGCGATGACGTTCGCGCCCGCGTGACGCACATCGACGGCACGCCGGTGCGCATCGTGACGATTGGCGACGAGGTGCATCGCGTTGTCGTGCGACCGGGCGCGTCGCGCGGGCTGTACACGCTCTGGCTCGACGGCTGGCGGTTCGAGGTGGAGGCGCTCGATGAGCGCACGCGCGCCATCCGCGAGTTGGCCGGTGCGACAGGAGGGCCGTCCGGCCCGGCGCCGCTCGTCGCACCCATGCCTGGCCTGATCGTGCGCGTGCACGTCGCCGTCGGCGACAGCGTCCAAGCCGGTCAGGGCCTCGTGGTCATGGAAGCGATGAAGATGGAAAACGAGCTTCGGGCCCAGGCCGCGGGCCGTGTGAAATCGGTGCTCGCCGCACCGGGAACCGCAGTCGAGAAGGGCGCGCTGCTCATCGAACTGGAATAAACGAACCAGGAGTGCCCGCCATGCGTCCACAGATCGCCGTGCTGGCTGCAGCCATCAGCATTGTTGGATCACAGCATCTTCGCGGGCAATCGGCGCCGCCAGGCAGCGACGTCTATCTCGCGACGCTCTCGATTCCACACAACGGGGGCGCCAGGATCGGCATTGGCGAGCCGGAGAACATCACTCGGCGCGCCGGCTACGACAATCAGCCCGCGTTCTTTGGCGACGAACGGGCCGTCTACTACACGTCGATCCGGGCCGACGGTCAGTCGGATATCTATCGCTACGACATCGCCGCGCACAAAACGACTCGCGTCACATTGACGGCCGAGAGCGAATACTCGACGACGATGCTGCCCGGCGGCCGGCGCTTTTCCGTCGTGCGCGTGGAACCGGATTCCACGCAACGACTCTGGAGCTTCCGACTCGACGGCACCGATCCTCAGCTCGTGGTACGCTCGGTCAAGCCGGTGGGCTATCACGTCTGGCTCGACTCGTCGCGGGTCGCGGTGTACGTGCTGGGCACGCCAGCCACACTGCAAGTCGTTCAGCTCGGGAGCGAGCACACCGACACCGTCGCTCGCGACATCGGGCGTTCGCTGTCGCCGGTGGCGGTCGACGTCGCGTCGTTCGTCCAGCCGCGGACTGGCGGCGGCTTCACGCTGCACGAGCTGCGGATCGATCGTGCCGGCAACCCGCACGTGCGGTCCCTGGACGCGCTGCCGGACTCGGCGGAATACGTCGTTTGGACGAGCGGCGGAGCGGCTATCACGGCCAGCGGATCGAGCGTCTATCTGCGGCAACCGGGCGCGAGCGCCTGGCAGAAGGTCGCCGACTTCGCCAGCGACGGGATTCGGCACATCACGCGATTGGCAATCAGCCCGAACGGACACTGGCTGGCCCTCGTCGCGGACGACCATCGCTGAATTCCCGACGGGCGCGGGCGGCTCGACCCCGTTTGCGTTGACAGGCCGTAAGTGCTTGTCTAGCTTACATGTCTGTCAAAAAATGCCTTCAATGGCTGCCGAGACCCGGGTTGCGTGACGCACCGGTGAGGCGCAGGACCCACGCTCGTTTGGATCGATAATGAAATCGTTTACCGCCACGCCGCGCGACATCGAGCAGCGTTGGTTCATCGTGGACGCCGAGGGCATGGTGCTCGGCCGCCTTGCGACGGAAGTCGCGCGAATCATCCGCGGCAAGCACAAGCCGATCTTCACGCCGCACATGGATACCGGTGACAATGTCATCGTGATCAATGCGTCGAAGGTCAAGGTCACCGGCCGCAAGGCCGAGCAGAAGAACTACTTCCATCACACCGGCTACATGGGGCACGAGCGGTTCACGCCGTACGGCACCATGATCGCCAAGCATCCCGAGCGCGTGATCGAGAAGGCCGTCTACGGCATGTTGCCGAAAACCGCTCTTGGGCGGCAGGTGCTGCGTCGGAAGCTGCGCGTGTACGCGCACGCCGACCATCCGCACGTCGCGCAGCAGCCAACGCCGTTGACCTTCACCAAGAGCGAGAAGTAATCATGGCCGATATGCAGAGCATTCATGCGATTGGCCGCCGCAAGGAAGCGGTGTGCCGCGTGTTCATCAAGCCGGGCTCCGGCAAGTGGGACGTGAACGGCCGTACGCTCGGCGACTACTTCCCGCGCCCGGCGCTCGTGTCGGCCATTCAGCAGGCGTTCGTGGCGACCGACACGCTCGGTCGCTTCGACGTGAAAGCGAACGTGGACGGCGGCGGCCAGACGGGTCAGGCCGGCGCGCTCCGACTCGCGGTGGCTCGCGCGCTCGTGAAGATCGACGAGGCGCATCGCCGCAAGCTGCGCGACCTCGGTTTGTTGACGCGCGATGCACGCGCGGTCGAACGCAAGAAGCCGGGTCGTCCGAAAGCTCGCAAGCGGTTCCAGTTCTCGAAGCGTTGATCTAGTCACTGGGCGCTGGTTGCTGGGTGCTAGCGGGCTAGCTACCAGCGCCTAATCAGCACCGACGCAGTTTGTCAGCGTCGGATTTCGCCACCAGTACCTAACAACGAGCAACCCACGAGTACCAAGTACCTAGCATCTAGTACCTAATTCACAGGGCGTTCCGAGTTCGCGGCCAGGTGCTGGCTCGCCAGTCGGTCCGAACGATGACGGCGCCCGAGGCATAAAACCACACCGAGGGTTCGAATTATCATGGCAGACCAGCAGTCCATCGAACAGCCGACGCTCGAGGCGCTCCTCGCGGCCGGCGTTCACTTCGGGCATCAGACCCGTCGTTGGAATCCCAAGATGCGGCGCTTCATCTTCGCCGAGCGGAACGGGATTCACATCATCGATCTTCAGAAGACGCTGCGGCAGATCGAGCTCGCGCAGAAGCTGGCGCGCGACGTGATCCTGAAGGGCGAGAACGTACTCTTCGTCTGCACCAAGCCGCAGCTCGCGGGCATCGTGCGCGCCGAGGCCGAGCGCGCGGGTGCGCTGTTCATCACCGAGCGCTGGCTGGGCGGACTCCTCACCAATTATCAAACGGTGAAGAAGCAGGTCCGTCGCATGAAGGAGCTCGAAACGGGCGGCGAAGAGGGTGGCGACTTCGAGAACTACACGAAGAAGGAGCAGCTCATGCTGCGCCGCGAGCGTGAGAAGCTCTCGAAGTACTTGAACGGCATTCGCAACATGAGCCGGCTGCCGGGCCTGATGTTCGTCGTCGACTCGAAGAAGGAGCGCATCGGCGTCAGCGAGGGCAACAAGCTCAACATCCCGATCATTGCGATCGTCGACACGAACGCCGATCCGGACTTGATCACGGTGCCGATCGCCGGCAACGACGACGCGATTCGCTCCGTCGAGCTGATCACGAAGGCGATCGCCGACGCGATTCTCGAGGCGCGCCGCGAGGCGCCGGTGCGCGAGGAGGCTGAGGAAGGCGAGAGCTACACCTACAGCTCCGACCGCGGCGCCGAGCCGGCGGGTGAGGGCGAGGATCGCAAGCGCCGCCGCCGTCCGCGTCGTCGCCGGGCAAAGCCGGAAGCCATTGCCGCTCGCCTCAAGGGACCGGGCGAGGGCGATGGGACGGAGGGCGCCGAAGTCGAGGCAGGCGCCGAGACCGCCGACGCGGAGTAGCACGCCGGCGCGACCCTGGTCGCCCCGGCCGACGTGCGGGGCAGCCGCGATGCGGCAGGACCGGAAACAGCACTCGACACGAAAGCCGCCGGTCGCACAGGCCGGCGGCGTTTCAATAAAACATCGCTAATTGGCAGACTGAAATGGCAACGATTACCGCGAAAGACGTCGCCGCCCTGCGTGAGCGCACGGGTGCCGGCATGATGGATTGCAAGAAGGCGCTGGATGAGGCGAACGGCGATCTCGACAAGGCGGTCGAGCTGCTGCGCTCCAAGGGCGCGGCGAAGGCCGACAAGCGCGCCGGCCGGCAGACGAAGGAAGGGATGATCGCCAGCTACATCCACCACAACGGCAAGATCGCCGTGCTCGTCGAGCTGAATTGCGAGACGGACTTCGTCGCTCGCACGGAAGATTTTCAGCAGCTCGGCAAATGGTTGGCGGAGCACATCGCCGCCGCCGCGCCGATCGCCGTCGACAAGGATGCCGTGCCGCAGGACAAGGTCGACGCCGAGCGCCGCATTTTCGTCGAGCAGGTGAAGGCGGAGGGCAAGCCCGATCACATGATCGACAAGATCGTCGAGGGCAAGGTCCAGGCGTACTACAAGGACGTCGCGCTGCTGCATCAGGCCTGGGTGCGCGAGCCAAAGAAGACGATCGGCGATCTCGTGAAGGAAGTGTCGGCGAAGACCGGCGAGAACGTGCAGGTGCGCCGGTTCGTGCGGTACCAACTCGGCGAAGCGTAAGCGAGGCCGCATGGCCGATCTCAAGTATCCGCGCGTGCTCCTCAAGCTCTCCGGCGAAGCACTGGCCGGAGACAAGGGATTCGGCTACGACTTCGACACGGTCAATCGGCTCGCCGATGAAGTCTGTTCGGTGAGCCAGACCGGCGCCTCGGTGGGACTGGTCATCGGCGGCGGCAACATCGTGCGCGGTGCGCAGCTGTCCAAGACGGGCATGGATCGCGTCGCGGCCGACTATATGGGCATGCTCGGCACCGTCATCAACGCGCTCGCGGTGCAGGACGTGCTCGAGCGAAAGGGCGTCGATACGCGCGTGATGTCGGCCATCCGCATGGAGGAGTTGGCCGAGCCGTACATTCGTCGTCGCGCGGTCCGCCACCTCGAAAAGGGACGGACGGTGATCTTTGCCGCGGGTACCGGTAATCCGTATTTTTCCACCGACACCGCCGCGGTGCTGCGCGCCATCCAGATCAAGGCGAACGTCATCATCAAGGCGACGAGCGTCGAAGGTGTGTACTCGGCCGATCCGAAGCGCGATCCGAACGCGAAGTTGTACGAGGAGATGAGCTTCCGCGACGTCATCATGGAGGAGCTGAAGGTGATCGATCAGACCGCGATCACGCTGTGCCGCGAAAATGCGCTCCCCTTGATCGTTCTCAACATCCACCGTCCGGGCGCGATCGTCGCCGCAATTCGCGGCGAGCGCGTCGGCACCCTGGTCCGATGAGCTCCATTCCAGACATCATCAAGAACGCCCGCGCGTCGATGGACAAGGACGTCGCGCACGTCAAGCACGAATTCTCGTCCGTACGTTCGGGCAAGGCTTCGCCGAGCATGCTCGACTCCGTCCGAGTCGACATGTACGGACAGTCGATGCAGTTGAATCAGGTGGCGACGATCAACGCGCCGGAACCGCGCGTGCTCATCGTGACGCCGTTCGACAAGGGACAGATCAAGGTCGTCGAGAAGGCGATTCGCGAGGCCAACCTCGGGCTCGAGCCGTCGACGCAGGGACCGCTGATCCGCGTGCCGCTGCCGTCGATGAACGAGCAGCGGCGCAAGGACCTCGTGAAGATCGTGCACAAGTACGGCGAAGAGGGAAAGGTTGCCGTACGCCACGCGCGAACGCAGGGACGCGAGGCGCTCAAGAAGCTGAGCGGTGTGTCGGAGGACGAGGTCAAGCACGCCGAGAAGGATCTGCAGAAGGTCCACGACGACTACATCCACAAAATCGACGAGTTGATCAAGGCGAAAGAAGCCGAGATCATGGAAGTGTGAGCTCGGAGCTCACGCGACGCGTCATCGTCGGCGTGATCGCGGCGCCGATTGCCGTCGCGATCGTGCTGTATGGCGACGCGCCGCTCGCGGCGCTGCTCGCCGTCGTCGCCGCGCTCGCCGCCTGGGAACTGTTCCGATTGGCTCGGGCGACCGGGCTCACGCCGTTCGACGACATCGGGATCGTGATCGCGGGCCTGATCCCGCTGCTCGTGCATTCGAGATATCTCGGGCTGTACGATCCGGATGGCCGGCTGGGACCCGTGTCGTTGGCGGCGCTCTGCATGTTGCTGCTCGTCGCGCTGGCGATCTGGCTGCGCGGCGTCGGCGGCAAGCCGCTCGGCGCGATCGCGTGCACCGCATTCGGCGCCGTCTACACCGGCGGCATGCTGAGCTATGCGTACTCCATTCGATATCACGAATACGCGTTCGCGCCGGCGCCGGTGGTCATCGGCGGACATACGTACAACCTCCCATCGGGCGGTTTGCTGCTCCTGCTGCCGCTGCTGCTCACCTGGGCGTCGGACATCGGCGCGTATGCAGTGGGCCGGACCATGGGCCGACACAAGCTCATTCCGTCGGTCAGCCCCGGAAAGACCGTCGAAGGGGCGATCGGTGGATTGATCGCCGGAATGCTGCTCGCGTGGATCTACGCGCACTGGGTGCTGGCGCCGATCACCCATCTGACTTTTCGCGCGGCGCCGATCGGCGTCCTGTTCTTCGGCGCGTTGGGCAGCATCGCGGCGCAGGTAGGCGATCTCGCCGAGTCGCTGCTCAAGCGCGAAGCGGGCGTGAAGGACAGCTCGCATCTCATCCCCGGCCATGGTGGCGTGCTCGATCGGATCGACAGCTTGCTGTTCGTGCTGCCGATCTCGTATGTCGCGCTTGGCTGGCTGCTGATCTGGGCGCCGTGACGACGCGCATCGACGAACGGCGCGGGGTCGCGATCCTGGGATCGACTGGATCGATCGGTACGACGGCGCTGCGAGTGCTCGCCCGGCAGCACGACCGCTTTCATGTCGCCGCGCTCACCGCCAATCACAATGTCGCGCTGCTCACGAAGCAGGTCGAGGAGTTCAAGCCTGGTTTCGTCGGCATCGTGAACAACGGCACGACGCCGCACGGCGACTGGAGCTGCGGACCCGAATGTCTCGTCGAGGCCGCGCAGCGCGACGACGTGGACATCGTGCTGAATGCGGTGGTGGGAGCCGCCGGATTGGATGCGACGCTCGCCGCGTTGACCATGGGCAAGCGTGTGGCCCTGGCCAACAAGGAAACGCTGGTGATGGCCGGCCCGCTCGTCACCGCGGCCTGCAAGGCCGGGGGCGGCGAGATCGTTCCCGTGGACAGCGAGCACAGTGCGATTCTGCAGTGCCTGCAGGGCTATCGCGACGTCGCCGTCCGCCGTGTGATCCTCACGGCATCGGGCGGCCCGTTTCGCCAGTGGACGTCGGAGCAGCTCGCCGGCGCAACGCTCGAAGATGCGCTGCGCCACCCCACGTGGCAGATGGGACGCAAAATCACAGTGGACAGCGCAACCCTGGCGAACAAAGCGCTCGAGGTGATCGAGGCCCACTTTCTGTTCGGCCTCTCGTACGATCAGATCGAGGTCGTCGTTCATCCACAAAGCGTGGTGCATTCGTTCGTGGAGTTCGTCGACGGCAGCGTGCTCGCACAACTTGGCGTGCCGAGCATGGAGTTGCCGGTGCTGTACGCGCTCACCCATCCGGATCGCGTGCAGGACAGCGGGGTACCGCCATTCAATCCGATCGCGGCGTCGCCGCTGACGTTCGAGCCGGTGCGCCGCGAGCAGTTTCCGGCGTTCGCGCTCGGCGTGGCGGCGGGACGACGCGGCGGCGCGGCGCCGGCCGTGTTCAACGCGGCGAACGAGGCCGTCGTTGCATTGTTCCTGCAAGGCCGCGTGCGCTTTGGCGACATCGGCGCAGCCATTGCGGACGCGCTCGACGAGCTCGGCGGGCGAGCCGCCGACACGCGAGAAGCGATTCTCGCCGCCGATGCCGCGGCGCGCCGCTTCGTTCACGAACGATTCGCATGCTAGCCATTCTCGCACCGATTCTCGTGTTCGGCCTCGTGATCTTCGTGCACGAGTTCGGGCATTTTCTCGCCGCGAAAGCGACTGGCGTCTACGCGCCGCGCTTCTCGATCGGTTTTGGGCCGGCAATCTTCCGGTTCCGTCGCGGTGAAACGGAATACGTGCTCGCCTGGCTGCCGCTCGGCGGTTACGTGCGCATGGCCTCGCGTCACGATGCTGAAACGGCTTTTCTCGAGGGCGGCAGCGAAGAGCAGACCGCGCGCGCCGAAACCGATCCGGACTTCGATCCGGATGCGATGATTCCGTTCGGGCCCAAGCCCGTACCGGAGAATCGATGGTTCGAGAGCAAGCCGCTCTGGGCGCGCATCGTGATCATGGTGGCCGGCGTCTTCATGAACGCGCTCCTCGCGGTCGTGGTAGCGACCGTGCTCGCGTACCACTACGCGCAGGTGATCTATCCGTCCACGGTGATCGGCGACGTTCATGCCGTCGCCTCCGTTCCGCAGCTCGATCAGCTGCACGCAGGCGACACGGTGCGCGCCGTGGACGGATCGAAGATCAAGAATTGGAATCAGTTCCAACAGGACATCTTCACCGGCGTGCCATCGGGCGGCGTCACGATTACGACGCAGCGTGGCGACGTCCGCATTCCGCTCGCTCGCGACGGCTCGAACGCGGAACAGATCGCCGGCGCATTCCAGTACAACCTTGCGCCAGTGATCGACACGGTGTTCCCGGGCGATCCAGCGGCTGTCGCCGGCTTCCATCTGGGTGATTCCATCATCAGCGTCGCCGGGCATCCGGTGCGCATCTGGTCCGACATGGTGGCTCGCGTAGCGTCGTCGGCCAATCAGCCGTTGCAGTTCGTGGTGCGTCGTGGTGCGGCCATGGACACGCTGACTGTCACGCCAAAGGCATCAGTCGACACGGACGCGGTCACCGGTGCGGTAAAGACCGTCGGGCGGATTGGCGCGGGTGCCCGCGATCCGTCGCACCGTCAGGAGCTGACGTTCCCGCAGGCGGTTGCCTCCGGCCTTCGAATCACCTGGACGAATGCCGGTGCCGTGTTCAAGGTGCTGCACGACATCGCGGTGGGCACCGTCTCCGTAAAGCAGCTTGGCGGACCGATCGCAATTACGCGCGCATCGGTGAGTGCGGCGCGCAATGGACTGGACGAGCTGTTTTATCTGATCGCGCTGCTCAGCATCAACGTCGCCGTGCTGAACCTGCTGCCGATCCCGATTCTGGACGGCGGTCAGATTCTGATCAACGTGCTCGAGTCGGCCAAGGGCAGCCCGTTCAGCCTGCGGACGCGGGAGTACATCCTCCGCTTCGGCCTGGTGGCCATTGCGCTGCTATTCGCGATCGTGATGTACAACGACACGCAGGCCGGGATCGCCAAGCTGTTCGGGTGGGTGGGGAAGCTGGTGCAATGAGCGCTGGAGCGCTGGAGCGACTGAGAACTGAGATCTCAGGCCTGAGTGGTTCGCGTTCCAGCGTTCATCCGTTCACGCGTTCCAGCGGCTGCCGCTCCGCGGCCGCCTAAGTCGCCCCTTTACAAGCGCTTACTGAATAGGTACGATTCAAAGCTAATCAGAAAACGCGCACTTCCAGGCCGCCAAACGGGCGGGGATTACTCAGGACATGGCTTTCGACAACACCGCGACCCTCCAGAAGTATCAGACGCACGGTGAAGACACCGGTTCGACTCGTGTACAGGTAGCGCTGCTTACGGAGCGCATCAATTACCTCACCGAGCACTTCCGCACCCACAAGAAGGATCACCACGGTCGCCGTGGCCTTCTCAAGATGGTCGGACAACGACGCCGCCTGCTCAACTACATGAAGCGCACGGACGTCGACGGATACCGCCAGATCGTCCAGGACCTGGGCCTGCGGTACTAATTCACACGTGAGCACGATCGCGCGGGCGCAACAGTTGCGGCCCGCGCGTTTTGTATTCCCCTACCGCCTGTTCCAGGCACTACAGCAATGATGCAACGCGTTGAAAAGACGTTTGCCGGCCGCAAGCTCAGCATCGAGACCGGACGCATGGCCAAGCAGGCCTCCGGCTCCGCCCTCGTCCAATTCGGCGAAACGATGGTGCTGGCCGCCGTCACGGTGAGCGACACGCAAAGCCCGCTCGATTTCTTCCCGCTCCTCGTCGAGTACCGCGAGAAGACGTACGCCGCCGGCAAGATCCCGGGCGGCTACCTCAAGCGCGAAGGTCGTCCGAGCGACGCGGAGATCCTCTCGGCGCGTATCGTCGACCGATCGATCCGGCCGCTCTTTCCCGAAGGCTTCAAGAACGAAGTCCAGGTCTTCATCTACGTCATCTCGGCCGACCAGGAAAACGCGCCTGACGTCCTCGCCCTCGTCGCGGCGTCAGCCGCGCTGAACGCGTCGAAGATTCCGTTCATCACGCCCGTTGCCGCCACGCGCATTGGACGCATTCAGGACAAGTGGGTCCTGAATCCGACGTTCCAGCAGCTCGGCTACAGCGACATGGAGATCCTCGTCGCCGGCTCGAAGGACTCGATCAACATGGTCGAGGGCGGCGCGCTCGAGGCGACCGAAGAGGACATTCTCGAAGCGTTCACGGTCGCGCAGCAGGGGATTCGCGAGCTGATCGCCGCGCAGGAAGAGCTGTTCGCGAAGATGGGCGCCGAGCGCCCGAAAAAGATGGAGTGGAAGAAAGCCGAGATCGACAATAAGCTCTCGGCGCGCGTGACCGATCTCGCCAACGGCAAGATCAAGGACGCGCTCAATCAGAAGGACAAGCACACGCGCATCGAGACCGTCGAGCGCGTGAAGAAGGAGATCGCCGAGCAGCTGCTCACCGATTTCCCCGACAACAGCAAGGACATCAAGTCGCTGCTCGGCGACGTCGAGTACAACCAGCTCCGCGCGCAGGTGCTCGATACCGGTTTGCGCGTCGACGGCCGCAAGTCGACGGAAGTCCGCCCGATCTCGATCGATATGAGTCTGCTTCCGCGCGCCCACGGTTCGGCGCTGTTCACCCGCGGACAGACGCAGGCGCTCGTCGCGGCAACGCTCGGCACGGCCAACTCGGCGCAGCGCTACGAGTCGGTGAACGAGGCGAAGGAAGGCACGAAGTCCTTCATGCTGCACTACAACTTCCCGCCGTTCTCCACCGGCGAAGTGCGTCCGATGCGCGGCACGTCACGTCGCGAGATCGGTCACGGCAACCTGGCCGAGCGCGCGCTGCAGGCCGTGCTCCCGCCGTTCGAGGAATTTCCGTACACCATTCGCATCGTCTCGGACATTCTCGAGTCGAACGGTTCGTCGTCAATGGCGACGGTGTGCGGCGGCTCGCTGTCACTCTTCGACGCCGGCGTGCCGATTCGGGCCGCGGTCGCCGGTGTGGCGATGGGCCTGATCAAGGAAGGGAAGAAGTACGCGATCCTCACCGACATTCTCGGGACCGAGGATCACCTGGGCGACATGGACTTCAAGGTCGCCGGCACGCGCGACGGCATCACGTCCATTCAGATGGACATCAAGATCGAAGGACTCGATCTGAATATTCTGAAGGAAGCACTCGCCCAGGCGAAGCAGGGCCGCCTGCACATCCTCGGCGAGATGGACAAGGCGCTGTCCGCGCCGCGCGGCGATCTGTCGCCGTTCGCGCCGCGTATCGTCACGATGCAGATCAGCCCCGAGAAGATCGGCGATCTCATTGGCCCCAAGGGCAAGACGATTCGCGGCATCCAGGACGAGACGGGCGCCGAGCTCACGGTCGACGACACGGGCCTGGTGACGATCGCCGCAGTCGGCGGCGAGGCCATGGAACGCGCGCGTCAGATGATCCAGGCGCTCACGGCCGAGCCAGTGGTCGGCGAGACGTACGAGGGCGTGGTGAAGACGACCACACCGTTCGGCGCGTTCGTCGAGATCATGCCGGGCACCGAAGGACTGGTCCACATCTCCGAGATGCGTCACGAGCGCACGGAGAAGACGGAGGACGTGGTGAAGAAGGGCGATCGCGTGAAGGTCAAGCTCATCGATCGCGACGAGCGCGGACGCCTGCGGCTCTCGATGAAAGCGTTGCTGCCGCGGCCCGAAGGTATGCCGGAGCCGGAACCTGGCAGCGAGAGCGGGAACGGCGGCGGCGAACGGCCGCGTCGCGAGGGCGGCGACCGCGGTGGTCGCTCGTCGCGCGGAGGCCGTGGCGGCGGAGAGCGTTCGCGCCGCTAGTGGCCGTTTCGGTGGCGGATGAGGGCACGGTGCTTCGCCGCACCGTGTTGCCGAATGGACTGACCGTACTCTCGGAGCACATGCCGGGGGTGCGGTCGGTTGCGTTTGGCGCCTGGGTGCGCGCCGCGTCGCTACACGAATCGCGCGACCACATGGGGTTGTCGCACCTGCTCGAGCACATGGTGTTCAAGGGCACCGAGCGCCGAACCGCCCACGAGATCGCGCTCTCGCTCGAGGCGCTGGGCGGCTCGCTCGACGCATACACGTCGCGCGAGCACACCGTCTATCAGGCGCGCGTGCTCGATGAGCATCTGCTCGAAGCGGCGGACGTCATTGGCGACATCGTGTTCCGGCCGACGTTGCGGCCATCGGATCTCGCCCTCGAGCGCAATGTGATCATCGAGGAGATCGGCATGGTGGAGGACACGCCGGACGATCTCGTGTTCGAGCTGCACAACGAAGCCCTATGGGGGGAGCATCCGTACGGCTACTCGATTCTGGGCACGCGCGCCACGGTCGGATCGCTCGGCGTGCGCGATCTGCAGGAGCTGCATCGCCGCGCGTACCACCCGGGCCGGGTCATTGTCGCCGCATCCGGAAACGTCGAGCACGAGCGGCTGCTCGATGTGCTCGAGCGCGCCGGCTGGCTCGATATTCCGGGTGGCGACATGTCGCCGCTCATTTCGATTCCGCCGCGAACGGAAGCACCCGTCACTCGACACGTCGTTCGCGAGGCGGCGCAGACGCACACCGTCGCCGGCACCACCGCCGTGCCGCACGGCGATCCGCGACGGTTTCCACTGCTGCTCCTCAGCACGCTGCTCGGCGGCGGAATGAGCTCGCGACTGTTCCAGCGCGTGCGGGAGGAGCTGGGACTCGCCTACTCCATCTCGACGTATCAATCGTTTCACGCCGACGCGGGCATGCACGGCGTGTACGTGGCGACCTCGCCGGAGTCGGCACGCGAGGCGCTCGACGTCATCATGGCGGAGCTGCGCGAGGTCGTGGAAGATGGACTGCCGCCGGACGAGATCGCGATGGGCCGGCAGCAGCTCAAGGGCCAGATCACGCTGTCGCTGGAAAGCGTGTCGTCGCGCATGTACCGCGCGGCCTCGGTCGAGCTGTACGGCGAACCGTTCCGCACGCTCGATCAGCTGCTGGCGCAGATCGACGCGATCACCGACGAGGACGTGGCGGCGGTGGCGCGCGAGTTCTTCGACCCCGCCCGGTTCACCGTCGTGAGCCTCGGGCCCAAGGCGGCGGATTGAGGGCTGGCTCGTTAGCTTCCAAGCGCTCGAATTGAACGTTCCACATCATCCCAACTCACGACCATGAAGATCGGCGTTCCAAAGGAAATCAAGACGAACGAGAACCGGATCGCGCTGGTGCCTGCCGGCGCGGAGGCGTTGATCGCCGCCGGACATTCGGTGCTGATCGAAACGGAGGCCGGCATCGGCAGCGGCTTTCCGGATGAGGCATATAAGGCCGTCGGCGCGAAGATCGCTCCGGATGCGGCAGCGGTTTGGCGCGACAGCGAAATGATCATGAAGGTGAAGGAGCCGATCGAACGCGAGTGGCCGAACATGCGCCGCGGCCAGCTCATTTTCACCTACTTCCACTTCGCGGCGGACGAAAAGCTGACCAAGGCGCACCTCGCCAGCGGCGCCACGTGCGTTGCGTACGAGACCGTCGAGCTGCCGACACGCGAGCTGCCCTTGCTCACGCCGATGTCCGAAGTGGCCGGACGCATGGCGGTGCAGGAAGGCGCCAAGTACCTCGAGAAGCTGTATGGCGGCCGTGGCGTGCTGCTCGGCGGCGTTCCCGGCGTGGCGCCGGCCAAGGTCGTGATCCTCGGCGGCGGCATCGTCGGCATCAACGCGGCCAAGATTGCCGCCGGCATGGGCGCCAAGGTGACGATCCTCGACCTCTCGCTCGAGCGGCTGCGCTACCTGTCCGACGTGATGCCGGCCAACTGCATCATGATTCACTCGAACCGCCACAACATCCTCGAGCAGATCGAGACGGCCGATCTCGTCGTCGGCGCCGTGCTGATCCCGGGTGCCAAGGCGCCGAAGCTGGTCCGTCGTGAAGACCTCAAGCAGATGCAGCAGGGCTCCGTGATCGTGGACGTGGCGATCGACCAGGGCGGGTGCGTCGAGACGATCCACGCGACCACGCACGAGAATCCGACGTACGTCGTCGACGGCATCATCCACTACGGTGTGGCGAACATGCCGGGCGGCGTGCCGCGCACCTCCACGCTCGCGCTGACGAACGCCACGCTCCCGTACGCGCTGCAGCTCGCGAACAAGGGTTGGAAGCGCGCGCTCCGCGAGAATCCGGCGTTGCTCAAGGGTCTCAACATGACCGACGGTCACGTGACGTATCCCGGAGTGGCCGAGGCGTTCGGGATGAAGTACGACGAGCCGGCAAAGTTCGTGGAGTGAAGCAGAGGGTAGGCGGAAAGGGAACGCTGCGGAACGGGCGCCGCACTGTTGCGGCGCCCTTTTCGTGATCGTCCTCACACCGCATTCCCCTCCTCTCTCCGCTCTCCGATCTCCGCTCTCATTTTCGGCTTGTAGCTCGTTATCCGCCCAAGTAGGTTCACGAGGAACGACTTTCCAGGACTGGATGCGCTGGCCTTATCTCAAAGCGGGGGCGCTGTTCCCCGCGAACGCCATTGGTGTCGACCTCGGCACCGCGAACACCCTCATTTATGTGAAGGGTGAAGGGATCGTCCTCAACGAGCCGTCGGTCGTTGCCATCGACCGGGAGAGCAAGAAGATCAAGGGCGTAGGCCTGGAGGCCAAGCGCATGCTCGGCCGCACGCCCGATGGCGTCATCGCCGTTCGGCCGATGAAGGACGGCGTCATCGCCGACTTCGACGTCACCGAGAAGATGCTCCGGTACTTCCTCACGCTGATCATCGAGAACCACGTGTTCAAGGTGAAGCCGCGGGTGATCGTCTGCGTACCGTCCGGCATCACGGAAGTGGAAAAGCGCGCCGTGCGCGATTCGGCGCTCGGCGCCGGCGCGAAAGAAGTCTTCATGGTGGCCGAGCCCATGGCGGCGGCGATCGGCGTCGGCCTGCCGGTGGAGACGCCGACGGGCAACATGGTGATCGACATCGGCGGCGGCACGACCGAGATCGCGGTCATCGCGCTGTCGGGCATCGTCAGCGACACCTCGATCCGCACGGGTGGCGACGAGCTGGACACGTCGATCGTGCAATTCATGCGCAAGAATTACAATCTGCTCATCGGCGAGCCGACGGCCGAGCAGATCAAGATCGGCATCGGGTCGGCGGCCCCGGTCGGCGACGAGCGCGAGATGGAGGTCAAGGGACGCGACCTGGTCTCCGGCATCCCGAAGACGGTGCGGGTGCACTCGAGCGAGATCCGCGAGGCGATCCAGGAGCCGATCCAGCAGATCGTCGATGCCGTCCGTCGGGCGCTGGAAATCACTCCCCCGGAACTTGCAAGTGACATCGTCGATCGCGGCATCGTAATGACCGGCGGTGGCGCGCTGATTCGGGGGCTGGACCTGTTGCTCAGTCAGGAGACGAGCCTTCCGATTCACGTCGACGAGGACCCGCTGACTTGCGTGGTGCGCGGCACGGGACGCATCCTGGACGACGAAGAGAAATACTGGTCGGTGCTCAGCACGTGAGGTAGCCGGTGGCAACCGCAGCTGGTCTTGGGAGCCGTCTCGATGCCGGCCTGTTGGCCGGCTGCGTCGTTCTATCCATCGTCGCCATCGCACTGCCGAGTCAGGCACGCGAGCCGATCTCGAGCTCGTTGCGGCGAACGATCGTCGCGCCGCTCGTCGGCATGCAGCGGAGCGCCGAGCAGTGGCGCACGGCGTGGGTCTCGAACGAGATCCGTCAGGCCCAGGCCGACTCGCTGGCCATGCGCGCCGTGAAGGCACAGGCGCTGATCGCCGAAAACGATCAGTTGCGCAAGATCATCGGCCTCGGGTCGCGCCTGCAATGGGGCTTCGTGCCCGCCGAGGCGCTGCACAGCACCGCGCCGAGCGAGGAAGTCGTCACAACGCTGACGCTCTCGGCCGGCAGCTCGGCTGGCATCACGCGCTACAGCCCCGTGGTCGCGCCCGAGGGACTGGTCGGCATCATCCAGAGCGCCGATCCGTCGATGAGCATCGCGATTCTGTATACGAATCCCGATTTTCGCGCCAGCACGATGTCGGCTGACGGAACCGCGTTCGGCATCGTCTACCCGCACTCGTCCGGCGGCAGCGGCGAGGACGCGTACATGCTCGAGCTGCGCGGGGTCCCGACCCGCGCCACGCTCAAACCCGGCGAAATGGTCTACACCTCGGGCCTGGGCGGCACGTTCCCGCGCGGCATCGCGATCGGAACGATCGTGTCGCAGATCAAGACGCCTGAAGTCTGGACGAAGACCTATCTCGTGCGCCCGGCGGTCACGCCATCGCGGCTCACGACGGTGCTCGTGCTCACCGCCCAGCGCGTGACGCAGGGAACGGGGAACATCTGGGGCGCGATGTCGAACACGGATTCGGCCACGCGCCACATCGTCGCAGCGGGTGATTCGATCACGCGCATGGCCGCGCAGCTGCAGGCGCGTGCGCGGGCCGCGGCCCTCGACTCGGTGCGCCAGGCGACCATCGATTCGCTGACTCGTGCTGGCGCGATCGCCCCCGGCGGCCAAGCGGCACCAGTCGTGCGTGATTCGAGCCAGCTTCGCCCGCGGGTGCCGGTGCAGACTGCGCCGCGCGCCGCGGTGCCGCGACCGGACACCACGGTCGTGCGGCGGGATTCGATTCGCCCTGATACCACTCGCACTCCTCGAACGCTTCGCCCATGAACTGGACCGGTGCGGCGCGGACGGTCGTCGTCTGCGCGATCCTGATCGTTCTGCAGTACACGCTCCGGCCTTTGCTCGCTTGGCGGGCATCAATCGATTTCCTGATCGTTGCGCTGCTCCTCGGCGCCGTGCGGATGCGGCCGGGTTGGGCCGCCGTGTACGGCTTTCTGCTTGGGCTCGTCTCCGATTCGTTGATGGTGAACGGGTTCGGGGCGGCCGCGCTCGCCATGTCGCTCGTGGGCTTTTCCGCGTCGTGGTTGAAAGCCGTGTTCTTCGCGGATAATCTGGCATTGAACGGATTCTTTCTGTTCCTCGCCAAGTGGGTGTTCGATCTGATTTTCCTGCTGGTGGGACACCGCGCGCATGGCGTGGAGCTCATCATGCAGATTCTCGTCTGGTCCCCGCTCTCGGCAGCGGTGACGGCGGTGGCCGGCGTGATCGCACTCTCGTTGCTGAAACCGCTGATGGAAGTGCGAACGGCATGAGTTTCCATCCGAACGACATCGTGCGGCGTGGCCGCGCGGCCAGTGTGATCGTGTGCGGCGTGCTCGTCTTCCTGCTCAGCGCCTTCTTCCGCGCGCAGGTGCTGCACAACCAGCAGTACGCGCTGCAGTCGGAGGAGAACCGGCTGCGACAGATCCCGACGCCGGCGCCGCGCGGCCTGATCGTCGATCGCAACAACAAGCCGATCGCCGAGAACGTGGTCGGCTATTCGGTTTCGCTCCTGACGCAGAACGAGGATACGCTGCGCGCCACGCTGAACCGGCTGCGCAAGACGATCAATCTCACCAACGCGCAGTTCCAGGACGCGATCAAGCGCTTCCATCGCGACCCGACGCGGCCGGCGGTGATCGTCGACGATGCGTCGTTCGACGTCGTCTCGGTGCTCGAGGAGCATCGGATGGATTATCCGAGTTTGCTCATTCAATCGTCGCCGAAGCGCATCTACCCGGATGGCGAAGCGGTGGGCCCCTTCGTCGGCTACATCAGTGAGATCAACGACACCGAGCTGGCAAAATTGGCGAGCGCCGGCTACAAGCCCGGACAGCTCGTCGGCAAGCAAGGACTGGAAAAGCAATACGAGCAGTATCTCCGCGGCCGCGAGGGCGTTCGGTTCCTCGAGGTGGACGCGCGCAACCGCATCGTGACGAACGGCAAGGCGCGCGAGCCCGTGACGCCGGCGCAGGGGCCGACACTCTACACCAACATCGATCTCGATCTGCAGGAATACATCAACACGCTGTTCGGCGATTCGCTGGCCGGCGCCGTCGTCGCGATGGTTCCGAAGACGGGCGAAGTGCTGGCGCTCTACAGCTCGCCCTCGATCGATCCAAACCGGTTCGTGGGCGGCGTGTCGCAGGCCTACTATGACTCGCTGCGCAACAATCCGCAGCAGCCATTATACAACAAGGCGCTGCAGGGTCAGTACGCGCCGGGATCGACGTTCAAGCTCGCCGTGTCCGTGATTGGCCTCGAGGACGGGCTGATCACGATGGATTCGCACATGCCGGAGCCGTGCATCGGCTATTACTATTTTGGTAATCGCTCGTGGCGCTGCTGGAAGCCCGAAGGGCACGGCAGTCTCGATCTGAAGGGAGCGATCGCGCAATCGTGCGACGTGTACTTCTATCAGCTCGGACAGAAGATCACCCTGTCCCGGCTCGTGGCGGGCGGACTGGCGCTGGGCTTCGCCAAGAAGACCGGCATCGATCTCCCGGAGGAGAATCGGCCGATCTTTCCAACCAGCGTTCCAGGGTATTTCAATCAACGCTGGGGACCGCGCGGCTGGACGGCGGGTTCCGAGGAGTTGAACCTGGCGATCGGACAGGGCGAGAACTCGCAGACTGTGTTGAACATGGCGCAGTTCTACAGCGCGCTCGCCACCGACGGCCGCGAGCCGATTCCGATGGTTCGCCGCGGCACTCCACGCTACGAGGAGGGAATCAAGCTGTCGCCGCAGATTCTGGCGCAGCTTCGAGACGCGATGCTTGGCGTGACTCAGACTGGCGGTACCGCGGCGCGCGCGGCGATCAAGGGCGTCAACATCGCCGGCAAGACCGGCACCGCGCAGACAGGCCGCTTCGACAAGAATGGCAAGCCGCTGTATTACGCCTGGTTCGCGGGCATGGCGCCCGAGGAGGATCCGCAGATCGTCGTCGTGGTGATGGTCCCGAACGTGACCTTCGAAGGCGCGACCTCAGCCACCTTCGCCAGCAAGATCATCGGCCATTATCTGCACGCCCAGGTGATGAACACCATCCTCACCACGCGCTGATGACGGCGACGCGGCGCATCAACATCGATCTGCCGCTGCTCGTCGCGGCGCTGCTGCTCTCGTTCTACGGCCTGGCGATCGTGTACTCCGCCGGCCAGACGGACGTGCGCACGCATGCCGCGGTCGCGTATCGCGCGCAGGCGGCATGGATGGTCGTCGGCATCATCGGCGCGTTCGCCGTGAGCCGCGCATCGGTGCGATTCATCGAGTGGCTCACGGTGCCGCTCTACGGGCTGACCATCCTCCTGCTCCTGGCATTGTTGGCCGGTCTCGGTTCCGGGGGCGGTACGGCGAGCAGCACGGCCGGTTGGCTCACGATCGGCGGTCACCGTCTCGGTCAGCCCGCCGAGTTCGCGAAGCTCACCGTTGTGCTCATGCTGGCGCGCGTGCTCGGACAGAATCGCGTCGCGCCCAAGTCGATGATCGAGCTGTGGAAGCCGATGGTCGTGTGCGGCGTGCCGCTCGTGCTCATCATGGCGCAAGGTGACCTCGGCACGTCGATCGTATTCGTCGGAATCTTCTTCGCCATGCTGTTCTGGGCGGGCGTGACGTGGGAACTGCTCGTGCTGCTCGCCAGTCCGGTGGTGAGTCTCATCCTCGGATTCGATCCGCGCGTGTGGGGCGCCTGGTTTCTCCTGCTACTCGCGCTCGTGCTCTGGTACAAGCCGTTCCTGGGCGAAGGCCTGTTCATCGTCGCGGCGAACGTGATGATGGGCATCGTCGGGCCGCTGCTCTGGGAGCACATGAAACCGTACCGGCAGAATCGCTTGCGCGTGTTCATCGATCCGTCCGTGGATCCGCGCGGCAGCGGCTATCACGTGCTGCAGTCGATGACGGCGATCGGCTCCGGCGGCTGGTTCGGCAAGGGTTATCTCAATGGTCCGCAGAAGCGGCTGGCGTTCCTGCCCGAGCAATCGACGGATTTCATCTTCTCCGTCGTCGGCGAGGAGTTGGGCTTCATCGGCGTGACGATCGCCCTCGCGCTGTTTCTGTTTCTCTTTCTGCGCGTGATCCGCATCTCCGAACGCGCCAACGATGCATTCAGCAGTCTCATTGCCTTCGGGCTGCTCGCGAGCTGGTTCTCGCATGTGCTCGAAAACGTCGGCATGACGTTGAACCTCATGCCGATCACCGGCATTCCGCTGCCGTTCTTCAGCTACGGCGGCTCGTTCATGCTGGCGTCGTGGTTGGCCGTCGGCATTCTGGCGCGCATCTCGAGCGAGGGGCGCGGAGGCTTGTCAGGCCCGTTCCGCGTCTGACGTCAAGCCCCTAGCCGGGGCGCTCGCGCCCGGCGAAATTGCGCTCCATGGCCTGGTTCCGGAAGGAAAAAAAGCCTCGTGAGCCCCGTCGCGATCGTCTGGAGATTCCAGCCGACGTATGGGAAAAGTGTGAAGCCTGCGGGCACACGGACATTCGCGAAAAGTTCGAGCGCAACATGAACGTGTGCCCGAACTGCGATTACCATCGGCGAATCCGCGCGAACGACTACTGCAA
Source organism: Gemmatimonadaceae bacterium (assembly GCA_025928185.1). Taxonomy (GTDB): domain Bacteria; phylum Gemmatimonadota; class Gemmatimonadetes; order Gemmatimonadales; family Gemmatimonadaceae; genus JAQBQB01. The sequence continues at coordinate 2,128 of JAICKA010000023.1, read as the reverse complement.
CATCCTGCTCGATGAGGGCACGATGGAGGAGGTCGAGGTCGACCTTCGCTCGGTCGATCCGCTCGGCTTTCCCGACTACCCGCAGCGCCTCAAGAAGGCGATCGCGAAGGCAGGCGACACCGACGCGCTGCTCGCCTGCACCGGCACGCTCGACGCACTGCCGGTGAATATCGGCGTCATGGATTTCGCGTTCATGGGCGGGTCGATGGGCTCCGTGGTCGGCGAGAAGATCGCGCGCCTGGGAACACGGTCGCTCGAGCGCAAGTATCCGCTCATCGTGATCTCGGCCTCGGGTGGCGCGCGCATGCAGGAAGGCGTGCTGTCGCTGATGCAGATGGCCAAGGTCTCCGCCGTGCTCGCGCAGTTGGCCGAACGCCGCATTCCATACATTTCGATTCTCACCAATCCGACCACCGGCGGCGTGAGCGCCAGCTACGCAATGCTCGGCGACGCCATTCTCGCCGAGCCGGGCGCTGTCATCGGCTTTGCCGGGCCGCGCGTGATCAAGCAGACGCTCGGCCAGGATTTGCCGGAAGGCTTCCAGACGTCCGAGTTCCTGCTCGACCACGGCATGCTCGATTCCGTGGTGCACCGGCGCAATCTCAAGCGCACCGTGAGCCAGCTGCTCCGCCACATGTCGGGACGTCCTGCTGCCACAGGATGGGCTGCGACCTGACGTGACCACCACGCCGCGAGTCGCCGGCTATCAGGACGCACTCGACTATCTCTTCGCGCGCACGACCGGCGGCGTCAAATTCGGCCTCGAGCGGACCATCGCACTGCTCGAGCATCTCGGAAATCCGCAGCAGCGCTATCCGACGCTGCACGTCGCTGGCACCAACGGAAAAGGGAGCAGCGTTGCGACCATGGCTGCGCTGCTCGCCGCGAAGGGCCTTCGCGTCGCGACATACACGTCGCCGCATCTGATCGATTTCCGCGAACGGATGGTGGTGGCCGGCGAGCCCATTTCCGCCGACGCCGTCGTCGATTTCATCATGCGGCAGCTTCCAGTCATCGAACGAATCGGCGCGACGTTCTTCGAAGCGACGACCGCGATGGCGTTCGATCATTTCGCGCGCGCTGGCGCCGACGTCGCGGTGATCGAGACCGGCCTTGGCGGACGACTCGATTCCACGAACGTGATTCTCCCACTCGCGGCCGGCGTGACGTCCATCGGGCTCGATCACACCGAATACCTCGGACCGACGCTCGACGACATCGCGCTCGAGAAGGCGGGAATCTTCAAGCCGGGTCGGCCGGCAGTGATCGGTGAGCGGAATCCACACATTCGCGACCTGCTGGCCGCAAGCGCGAGCAAGGCAGGCGCATCGAGCGTACGCGTCGTCGATCGGGAGCTGCACGTCATTGACGTGACGGTCGACGACGACGGAACGACGTGCGAGCTGGAGTGGCGCGGCGAACGCGCGCGGGTGCGCACGCCGCTGTCCGGGCGACATCAGGCGGACAATCTCGCGTTCTCGCTCGTGATGCTCGATGCCGCCGGTCCGGAGCTGGCGGTCAGTCTCGAGGACGCAGCATGGCATACCGGCGCTGTCCGCGTGCCCGGCCGCTTTCAGCACGTCGGCAGGTTCATCTTCGACGTTGCGCACAATCCCGACGGGATTTCGGTGCTCGCCCAGACGCTCGCCGCCGTTCAGCCGGAGCGTCCCATCGCGGTCTTGCTGTGCGTGCTCCGCGACAAGGATTGGCGCGAGATGATGCGCCGGCTCGGCGCCGTCACATCGCAGTTCGTGTTGACGATGTCGCCGACCGCGCCCGAGAGTCGCGCCTGGGATTTGACCGAAGCCGCCGATTACGCGCGCTCACTCGGCTATACGGTCGACGCGATCGCCGACTTCGACGCCGCACTCGCGCGCGCGCAAGCCGTCGCACGCACCGTCGTGATCACCGGCTCGTTTCACACCGTGGGAGACGCGATGGCGCGGTTGCAGGTCTCACCGTTCGCCGGGTAACTTTCTCGGATGGCCCAGGGTGCCCTCCCCGGTTTTCGCGACTTCTATCCGCAACAGCTCGCCGAGCGCGCCCACGTCATGGATGTGTGGCGCGAAGTGGCGCGCCGGTTTGCGTTCGTCGAGTACGACGGGCCACCGCTCGAGCCGCTGGAGCT
>JAICKA010000173.1 GCA_025928185.1 Gemmatimonadaceae bacterium | reverse complement strand
GGGTCGTTTTCAACGCGAACCGCCGCCGTCGTGCAGCTTCGTGATCTGTTTTTCGTAACCGCGTGTTTCACCGGCAGTTATCTTACTACTGGCGTGGAAACACGATCGACCGTACCATACGCGCCCGCGCTGCCGACCCGCCGAGTCGTATCCCGCCCGTCGTAGCCCGCCACAACTGATTCGTTCGCCCAGGCTGCTCCAACCGCATTCGCCAGGAGTCCGTCGCAATGTCCCTTCCCGTCAACCCGCCGTCCGGGCCCGTTTCGCTCTCGTCCAATGCGCGCACCGTTCTCGAAAAGCGCTATTTGGTCAAGAATGAAAAGGGCAAGCCGGTCGAACAGCCCGAGGATCTCTTCTGGCGTGTGGCGACTGTGGTCGCCGAGGCGGATCGACGATACGGGGCGAGCGACGCGGCGGTGGAGCAGGCCGCGCACGATTTCTATTTCCTGATGACGCAGCGCCGGTTCGAGCCGAACTCGCCGACGCTGATGAACGCGGGCCGTCCGCTGGGACAGTTGTCCGCGTGCTTCGTGCTGCCCGTCGAGGATGCGCTCGCCAACGGCAAGAACGGCATCTACGACACGCTCAGCGCGATGGCGTTGATTCACCAGAGCGGTGGCGGAACGGGTTTCTCGTTCTCGCGCCTGCGCCCGAAGGGATCAATGGTCCGTTCGACCACCGGGGTTGCCAGCGGGCCGATCTCTTTCATGAAGCTCTATGATGCCTCCACGGACGCGGTGAAGCAGGGAGGCACGCGGCGCGGCGCGAACATGGGCATTCTCCGGGTGGATCACCCGGATATCCTGGAGTTCATCACCTGCAAGGAAGACCTCACGCAGGTGACGAACTTCAATATCAGCGTCGCGGTGACGCGGAAGTTCATGGAAGCGGTGAAAGCGGGCGCGAGCTACGATCTCATCGATCCGACGAGCGGCAAGGTCGCCGGCCAGCTCGACGCGCACACGGTGTGGGACAAGATGATCCTGGGCGCCTGGCGCACGGGCGAGCCGGGCGTGTTCTTCGTCGACGAAGCCAATCGCTACAACCCGGTGCCGCAGCTCGGCACGTACGAAGCGACGAACCCGTGCGGCGAGCAGCCGCTCCTCCCATATGACGTCTGTAATCTGGGTTCCATCAACGTCGGCTACTACGTGAAGAACGGCGAGATGGACTGGGACGCGTTCCGCGCCGATGTCCATCTCAGCACGCACTTCCTCGACAACATCATCGACGTCAACAAGTACCCGCTGCCGGAGATCAACGCGCTGTCCAAGCGCATCCGCCGTATCGGACTCGGCGTGATGGGCTTCGCCGACGCGCTCGTGCGGCTCGGCATCGCCTACGACACGCCGGAAGGCGTCGAGTTCGGCCGCAAGGTCATGGAGTTCGTCGACGTCGAAGGCAAGAAGGAGTCGAGCCGCCTCGCTGGCGAGCGTGGCCCGTTCCCCGAATGGGCAAAGAGCATCTGGGGACCGGACGACACCTGCGCGCGCGACGAGAAAGGCGAGCGTATCCGCCCGATGCAACTCCTGCGCAACTGCAACGTCACCACCGTCGCGCCGACCGGCACGATCAGCATCATCGCCGGCTGCAGCTCGGGCCTCGAGCCGCTGTTTGCCGTCGCGTTCATGCGCAATCAGGCCGGCGTGATGATGCCGGACGTGAACGAGGATTTCGTGGCGATCGCGAAGTCGGAAGGCTGGTATTCCGAAGCGCTGATGGAGCGTATCGCCAAGACCGGCACCGTGCAGCACCCGGAGATTCCGGCCCGCTGGCAGCGCGTGTTCGTCACGGCGAACCAGATCGCGCCGGAGTGGCACATCCGCATGCAGGCGGCCTTCCAGGAGCACTGCGACTCGGCGATTTCAAAGACTACTAATTTCGCGCACACGGCGAGCGTAGACGACGTGCGCAAGATCTACGAGCTCGCGTACGACATGCACTGCAAGGGCGTCACGGTCTACCGCGACGGCAGCCGCGACAACCAGGTGCTGTCGACTGGCGCGACGGATCAGGCCAAGGCGAAGCGCGAAGCGGCGGCGAGCGCCGGTGCCTCAGCGGGCGCGGCGAGCGGCGAGGCGGCGGTGAGCGAGCGGTCGCGCATCGCCGACCTGCAGAGCGATCTGGCCGAGCGCGACGCGGAAGTCGAGCGTCTGCGGAAGCAGCTGTACGAGGTGGAGGCGGAGAATCTCCAGCGCCGCGCCAAGCGGTCGCGTCCCGACCTCCTCCGCGGCACGACCATCCGCAAGGAGACGCCGCTCGGCGTGATGTTCGTGAACATCACGGAAGACGAGAAGGGTCAGCCGTTCGAGGTGTTCCTCACGCTCGGCAAGGCCGGCGGCTCGGCGATGGCGGATGCGGAAGCGATGGGCCGTCTCATCTCGCTCGCATTGCGCTCGGGCATTCCGATCATGGAGATCCACCGGCAGCTGCGCGGCATCTCGTCGGACCGCGCGGTGGGCCTCGGGCCGAACAAGGTACTGTCCGTTCCGGACGCGATCGGCATTGCGATCGAGGAGTGGCATCGCGACCGCGTGATCGGCGTGCAGCAGGAGCTGATTCCGGACACGGACGCAGGCGCGTCGCCGGAGATGATCACGTCGATGACGCACCAGGTGCCGGCGTCACTGCGGCCGCAGGGCAACGCGGCGGCAGAGATGGAGCTGCAGTTCGGGCTGCATCACGCGGCGGAGGCGTTCATCGGGACGTGCCCGGATTGCGGGAGCCAGATGGAGTACGCGGAAGGATGCGTGAAGTGCCACGTGTGCGGGTTTAGTGAGTGCGGCTGAGAGCGTCCACTCGTTGGACGTAGTGCAGAGATGCCCGAGCGGGGAGAAGCAGATGCTTCTCCCCGCTGATTTGTTTGTGGCGCCGGAGGATGGGAACTAGTCGCCCTCGAGCTCCGCATGGTCGAACGGGCACGCGTGCATGCCGCATCGCTACCAGCATCGCGGCAGCCGCCCGCAATCATTTCGACCCAGCCGCATCACTCCGCCCGCATCACCCCCGCCGGATCCACCCGCCCCGCCCGCACCGCCGGCACTACGCTCGCCGCGATCGCCACTGCGCCGAGCACGAGCGGCACCGTCACGAACGTCGCCACGTCCGTCGTTCCGGTCTGGAAGAGCAGCGATTGCAGCACACGCACCGTCGCCGCGGCGGCGAGCAGTCCGCCGGCGATGCCGAACAGCACGAAGCCGAGTGCCTGGCGCATCAGCAGGCGCATGATGCGGCCCGGCGTCGCGCCGATCGCGATACGGATGCCGATCTCGCGCGTGCGTTGCGTAACGGCGTAGGTCACCACGCCGTAGAGACCGATCGCCGCGAGGAGCAGCGCGATGCCGGCAAAGCTGCTCAACAGCGCGGTGACGAACATCCGCGGATCCGACAGCCGCGGGCCCTCGGCCGAGCGATCGAAGCTCGGCTTGCCGAAGAACGTGAGTGCCGGCTCGACCGACTTTATGGATTTCTCAATGCGGTCGAGGATCGCCGGCGCGCGATTAGTGCGCGCGACGAACTGCATCCACGGCCACACCTCGAGGGTGTACGGCAGGTAGACCTGCGGGAGCGCCGGCGTCGTCGGCCCGAACTGGTGATAGTCGGACACGATGCCGATCACCGGGAGCGTGATCGGCTGGCCGATGTCCATGCGCGCTTGCGATTGCCGGTAGATCGTGATCCGCGCGCCGACGGCGTCGCCCTTCGGCCAGAGCTGGCGGGCCAGCGTGTCGTTCACGAGTAGGCCGCCGGTCATCGGCGCGCGCATGTCCGCGTCGGTGAAGCCGCGGCCGTGCTCGATCGAGACGTGCATGGTGCGAAGGAAATCTGCGGAGATCGGGTGATACAGGGCTGTCGGCGGGCCGTCCGGCGACGCGGTGCGGCCGGCCACCTCGATCTTCGTCGAGAGGAGCGCGCCGCCCGCGGCGGCGATGCTCGACACGCCGCGCACCGCGCCGACACTCGTGAGAATCCTCTGATAGAGCGTCGCGGCTTCCGCCGGCGTGGTGTAGCGGTGTACTGGGGGCGAGATGGCGAAGTTGACCAGGCCCTCCGGATCGTAGCCGAGGTCGACCTGCGAGATGCGGCGCACGCTCTGCACGAGCAGGCCCGCGCCGACGAGCAGCGTGATCGCCAGCGCGAACTGCACGGCGACGAGCGCGTTGCGCAACCGGATGTCGGCCACACCGCCGCGCGAAGCGGCGCCTCCGCGCAGCCGGTCGACGAGATTCGAGCGGCTGATGCGAAACGCCGGCAGCGCTCCGACGAGCAGCGTCGTCAGCGCCGTGATGCCGAGGGCGAACAGGAGCGTGCGGGCGTCGAGCTTGACGTTCGCGGCGAACGGGATCTGCTGGCTGGCGAGCGGAAGTGCGACGTGGACGATTCCGGCGGCGAGCAGCACGCCGAGCACGCCGCCGACGAATGCAAGCACGCCGGCTTCGGTGAGTACGAGTCGGGCAAGTCGCCACCGGCCGGCGCCGAGCGCGGCGCGCACGGCCAGCTCCTGGCCGCGCACGCTCGAGCGGATGAGCAGCAGGTTGGCGACGTTCGCGCAGGCGAGCAGCAGCACGAGCACGATCACGCCCGAGATCAGCGCAAGCGTCGACCAGAGTGAGCCGAACATCTCGCGCGACAGGGTGTTCATCTGCACGTGCGTCCAGTGCGCCTGGTCCTTCGGATACTCCTGCGCGAGGCGGCGCTGGATCACCGCCATGGTCGCAGCGACGCGCGCCGAGTCGGCGCCGGGCGCGAGGCGAATCACGGCGCGGCTGTCGACGTGCAGTTCGCGCTTGCTCAGCGGCAGCGGGTTCGTCGCCTCGTACACCGAAATTGGCATCCACACCGCCGGCGTGACGGCGCCG
>JAICKA010000053.1 GCA_025928185.1 Gemmatimonadaceae bacterium | reverse complement strand
TCGTCCGGACGCGATGCAGCAGCACGATCCAGAAGGTGAAGAAGATCGCGTTGTTCAGCGCCATGAGTCCCGCCTGCATCACGAACGTGCCGCGATGCGCCATGGCCGCGGCGAGACTCGTCCGCGCCAGCGCGACTGCGAAGCGAAGCGTTCCGCCAAATGTCGATGTTCTCATGTTTCATCCTCCATTCAGCTGCATCGTGCGCGTAGCTCGACGGAACAACATCACCGCGAGCGCGCTCGCAACCGTGAACCACAGCATCAACAACGCGAACAGCTCGATCGTGCCGAACATTGGATGACCGAGCACGAACGACGCGGGGCCGGTGAGCAGAGTGGGGAACGGCGTAAAGGTGGCAATTCGAACGACGAGATCCGGATAGAACGACAGCGGCAGCAGCAAGCCGCCGAACACGAACGTCAACTTCTGCCAGATCCAATACACCGGCGCGATGTCGCCCAGCCAGAACGCGAGCAGACCGATCGACACGTACCACGCCGACATCACCACCGCCCCACCGATGCCGATGACGACGACGCGTGCGATCGCCGCCGGGTGCGCCGGCCGGCCGCCGAACAGGAGACCGGCGGCGCACGCGCCGGCGAGCAGCACCGGGGCGCGCAGCGCCATTCCGCCAACGGCACGCGCGAGGTGCGCGCCGAGGTACGACACCGGGCGTGCGATCTGATACGCGACGTCGCCGCGCCGCACGTCGGCTTCGACGTCGAAGTGCAGCTGCGGTGCGCAGAACAGCACCCACTCGGTCATCGCCAGATACCAGACCATCGTCCCGCGCGTCTCCGCGCTGCTGCCGCCGGCGCCTACGGCCCGCCACAGTGCGGAGAAGACGCCGAGGATGACGAACAGGAACACGATGCCGGCGTAGGTCTTTCCCGGCTCGGCGCGCGCGCCGGCGAGTCCGACGCGCGCGAACGCGCCGTACTTCGCCAGCTCGCCGCGAACGGTTCTCGAAGGGAATGTCGTCATGCCGGAACCTCTGCTCTCGCGTGTACGGGACTATCCGCCGCCTTGTAGAGATCTCTGATCACCGCGTCGAGCGGCGGGTCGTCGATGATCAGATCGCGCACGGTCGTCTGCTTCGTCACGGCGTCGACGAGGATGCCGACGATCGCGTCCGACGCATCCACTTCGACCGTCGTCCGGTGCGGCACCGCGGCGACGACCAACGCGCGCACACCGGCCCACACCGCCGCGTCGAGATGCTCGGCGGCGGTGACGATCGTGACTCGTCGCGTGCGCAGGTACCGACGCTTCAACTCGTCGATCGACGTATCGAGCAGGATCCGCCCGCGATGGATGATCACGACGCGGTCGCACACCTGCTCGATGTCCCCCGTGTCGTGCGACGTGAGCAAAAGCGTGGTGCCGTCGACGTCGGCGCGATGCCGCAACAGCTCGCGGATCGTCGCCTTCGCCGTCACATCGAGACCGATCGTCGGCTCGTCGAGAAAGAGCACGCGCGGCGCGTGGAGCAGACTCGCCGCCACCTCGCAGCGCATCCGCTCGCCGAGCGACAGCTGCCGCACCGGGCGCTCGAGGAGCGGCTCGAGCCCGAATGCGGCGACGAGCGCGTCGAGCCGCGCCCGGCGCACCTCCGGTGACAGCTCGTACACGTACGCGAGCAGATCGAACGTCGCGCGCGCGGGAAGCTGATACCAGAGCTGCGAGCGCTGGCCGAATACGGTGCCGATGCGGAAGCCGAGCGCTCGCCGATCGCGCCAGGGCACGAGCCCGTCGACGTGGACGTGCCCGGAATCCGGGTGGAGAATGCCCGCGAGGATCTTGAGCGTGGTCGATTTGCCGGCGCCATTCGGTCCGATGAACGCGACGCGCTCGGCGGCCTCGATGCGGAGCGACACGCCGTCGACCGCGGTGACGGACTCCGTCCGCGGCGACACGAGGTCGGCGAGACGTGCGCGAGCACCCGCGCCGCGGCTCCGGCGTGCGCGAAAGCTCTTTCGAAGATCCTGAATGTCGACGGCGGTATGCATGGCGGTCTCGTCGTGAAGAGCACGCCCATGCCGGACCCCCGAGGTAAGAAAAACGCCCTTCCGGGATGTCCGGAAGGGCGCGAAGGTCTCGCTGGTCTCCTACCGGTCTACACGCGACGAAGCTCCTGGCCTACCGAGGTAGCGGTGGCCGGCAGCATAATCGTGTAGAACGGGAGGCAGCGGTTGGTCATGTGCGGCAGTATAACATTGAATCAAGGAATTGTCGAGAGTGATTTTTGCGGTCACGCGAACGCAGGCGGACCTCGAGGAGAACAGGTATGCGGATATTGGCTATGCAGCTCATTGGTGTCACTTTGCTATGTGGGCTTCGCGTAGACATGTCACGTGCGCAGGCGCAATCACTCCAGGCCGGGCGCCTCAGTGCTGCCGCCGCGGCGGTTGTGCACGAGATGGAAGCCGAGCTCGTAGACCAACTGTTCTCGCCGACGCAGGAGCCTTGGCGCTTCGCGATCGCGAGCCCCGACTCCGCAGACTGGAAAATCGTTTTCGGTCGGCTGGGGACCATGCTGAATGCGCGTGCACCGAGGGCGAGCGACAACCTCGTACACTATGTCGAGGTCCATGAAACGCGCATTGCCGACACCGCCAGCGTGTATGACATCAGCGTAGGTGTGGAGTATCCCTGTGAGCATCGGCCTGGCGTCAAGAACGGGGGGGCGGCCTCGACCAGCGTCACCGTCGCTCTATCCTACCGAGGCTGGACTTGGCATCAGGACGGGCTGCCAATCATGTCCGATCCTGGTATCTGTTGACCACCGCCACCGTGCCCAACTCGCTCGACATCGAACGCGTGCTCGACTTTCTCCGCGCCGCCGAGAAGCTCAAGACGACCCATCGCAGCGCCTATACGTCCGCCGGCAATCCGGAGAGCACTGCCGAGCATACCTGGCGTCTCTGCCTAATGGCGATGCTCGTCGCGTCCGACATCCCGGACGTCGACGTCGGCCGTCTGCTCCGCATCTGTGTCGTGCACGATCTCGGCGAGGCGATCGGCGGTGACGTGCCCGCGCCGGAACAGGCGCGTCGTTCGGCCGCGGGCGCGCCACACAAGCACGACGAGGAGCGCCGCGATCTCGTGACGCTCGCCTCGAAGTTGCCCGATCGCCTGCGCGACGAGATTGTCGCGCTGTGGGACGAGTACGAAGCCGGCCAGACGCGCGAGGCGCAGCTCGCGAAAGCGCTCGACAAGCTGGAAAACGATTCTGCAGCACACCCAGGGCGCGAATCCGCCCGACTTCGATCACGCGTTCAATCTGCAGTACGGTCGGCATTACACCGAGCAGCCGCACGTCGTCGCCGCGATGCGAGCCATTCTCGATCGCGAGACGGCGCGACTCGCGGACGCGTCCACAGCCGCGAAGGAGGCGACATGACCCCCGCGACTCCGCCGCACGTCGGGGTCGAGCAGTATCACGCCGCGCTCCGCGTCGCCGAGCTCTCAGCCGCGATCGAGTTCTACACGACGCGACTCGGCTTCACGCACGCGTTCAGCTGGGGCGACCCGCCGACGATGGCCGGAATGAACTTCGGCGAGACGCAGATCTTTCTGCAGGCGGCGAAGCCGGCGCCGCAGGGATGCTCGTTGTACTTCGTCATCGACCACGCCGACGAGCTGTACGCGTTTCATCAAGCGAACGGTGTGCAGATTGTCGAGCCGCTCGGCGATCGCCCGTGGGACTTTCGCGATTATGCGGTCCGCGATCTCGACGGGTACACGCTGACCTTCGGGCACCGGCTGCAGAGCCGAGAGCCCGAGCCTGCACTCGAGATCGAGCGCGTCGACATACCGATTCGGCTCGAACGCCGGCTCGCCGCCGTGCTCCAGGATCTGGCGGCGTTCAAGGGCATGAGCGTGAGCAGCTGCCTCGAGGAGACGCTGCTGCACACGTTCGAGCCGCTCGGCGACGACGTGGCGAGCCCGCACACGAAGGCCGATCTGCGGAAGATCCGCGAGCTCAAGCAGCAGCACGGCATGGATTACGATTCGCACGCGAGCTATCGATTCGTCGAGCGGAAGTGAATGTGAAACTCCCCATTGACTCACGCCGTTAGGCATTGTAGAATGCGCGCCCGGCCAAATGCGCCGGCTTCGCACACTCGAACGGATTCATTCGCATGAAATCCACCGACTGCTATCAGAGCGACGTGACACGACAGACGGCCGATCGGCTGTTCGTCGCGGTCACGGACGCGCGCGTCGGCGCGGAGTGGAGCATTCGCGTGGGAGACTTCGCCTAGAGTCGGCGAGGCTCTCGCTCAAACGCCCCTCCCGCAGCCGCCGCGGAGGGGCGTTGTGCTTTCATGGCTGTTCACAACTTCATCAATTCACCTTGGCGCGTCTGGGCTTTTGCCGCGCGCCGCCGGTGCGCGTAGCTCAACGAGAGCGCGACGCTCGCCGCGTGAGTCCATTGCCTGACGAAGGCCGACGAGCGCGGAAGCACGAGCGTCGAGGTGCGGGTTTACTCCCGCCGCGCCCGGTCCCGGGTTGTCGACAATGCTCAATCGACTGCAGTACCTCCGCGGCGAGCCGCCGGAGGCGACGGCCTATACGGACTTCTACGAGCTCGAGGCGGCCGGCGATATCTTCGTCGTCGCGCTTTCGACCGCGCTCGCCATCGAGCGCCGGCTCGACCAGTGCGCGACGCCGGAATGGCTCGAGTTCCACGACGTATTCGGCGCAGGGCATCGACTGCCGGCACGGTGTGTCTATCGCATCAGCGAGAGCACGCGCGTGACGCGCGCGAACGTGCGCGCGTTCGGAATGGCGATGCGCGAGGAAAGGGACGATAACGACGGGCACGCCGACTGAGTCTTGCGCACGGTGTACGCGCGCTCCTGTTTGGTCCCCCATGTGGAGTGTGCGTACGCGTGCGTTGCTGCTGCTAGTCATCATATGTGTCGGCCCGGGGAGGGCCATCGCACAGTCGCGGTTTGGCATCCATGTGTTCGGCCTGTCGTACCATTACAACGGACGGATGTATAGCGATGAGCACGGCCAGGCGCGACGGTACGAGCAAATCAACCCGGGAGTCGGTGCTGAATATCTGATGCGCAGCACCGATCGCGCGCTCTTCAGCATCGATGCCGGAGCGTACCAGGATTCCGAGGATCGGCTCAACATTTTTGCCGCTCCCGCGGCGCGCCTCAAGCTCGGGTCGCATGTGTTGGGCGGCGGCGGTGTGGTCCTGCTGACGAGCGAGACGTACGGGACGCCGATCGCCCCATTGCCCGTCCTTACCGGACGTTGGGGGCGCATCGCGCTCAATGGGACGTGGATGCCGTCGCTGAACAGCAACGAACCGGGCGCGATCGCGATGTTCGGAACGATCTATCTTGCTCCAAAGAAGTAGTCCCAAGCAGCAGTCGGCGCGGACGCCACATTCAAGGAGTCGCGACTGCGCGCTCTTGCGGGGTGGGGTGAATATTGGACGACCAGTGCGGGGAAGCTGTGCGGAGAGATATGAAACCTCGTACAATTACCAGCTAGCAGCGCGGGTCGTCCACCATCCGGGCATCGCTCTTACGGGAGCTTCTGATGAGTGTATCGCCGAACGATCGCGGTAACGTGAGTGATGACATCGCGCGACAACTGCTGGCCCGAGCCGCGGCGATCGACGCCGACGGACGCGAGCTCGGGCAGCTGCGCGAGGCTGCAATCGAGGCCGGCATCTCCGGCGCTGCATTCGATCGGGCCGTCGCCGAATGGCGGGCGAGCGGGCACACGGTTCGGGAACCTCGACCTTCGTGGCAGGAGCGCGTTCTGCGAAACGCAGTCGGATTCGTCGGCGGCTGGTTGGCGCTCGGCCTCTTCGCTACGATCGACGGGCTTCTCGGGGCTCCGTGGCTCATCCACAAGCTGACGGATCCACTCGGTGTCTTGATCGGCGCCGCTATCGCGATGAAGCTGCGTGGCCGTGCCGCGGCGGTTGTGATGGCCGGGCTGACGATCTCGCAGGGCGTCGAGTTCCTCCTCGATCTGCTCACGGGTGCGCCGGCCATTCACGGGTTCTACCCGCACATTGGACTGATGCTCGTCGGCGTCGGTGGAGTCGCGGCAAGCCAGTGGTGGCGTTCGCGCGGAACGCCGCAGTCCCCGCGGAGTACCGACGCAACAGATGAGTCAACCGCGCTGATCGGCCGCGCAAGCTTCAGTTGACGCAGCGGAGCAAGCGCGCGCGGGTGTCACATGGATGACGAATCCGAGCTCATTGCGCGATACCTCCCGCTGATCGACGCCGAGCTCCGTCGCATCGGCTTCACGGCCGACGACTTTCGCTACCTCGGTTCGGGCGGCCAGCTCACGCCTGAACGCTTCGAGGCTGCGCTGGCCGAGCTTCGTCAGATTCCGTCCGGTATCGGCGCGATCGCGTATTACGCCCGATACGGCGTCGACCTTGCGACGATCAGGCGCGATGTGCAACAGCGAGAGTCGGAGTGAGGCAGCGCGATACCGGCGCCAATGGCTACGCCAGGGGCGACTTGCGCGCGCGACGCAGCGCTTCATCGGGCGGTACCTCGCCGCGTTCGAGATCCGCGGCGCGCAATTCCATTACGAAGGCTGCACTGCTCTTCCATCTCGGAGCTCACCTCGTGACTTCGGCGTACACCGCTAACCAATGAGCGGATGCGTGCCAGGACGCCAGCGGCATCCGAGTCTCAGTCCCGCCGCAGCGCAATCACCGGATCGATCATCGCCGCGCGGCGCGCCGGAACCAGCGACGCCGCCATGCCGACGATCGTCAACAGCACCGCCACGGTGACGAACGTCGCGGGGTCGGTCGGCTGCACTTCGAACAGCATCGCACGCATGACCCGCGTAAGACCGAGTCCGGCGCCAAGTCCGATCGCCACGCCGCCAATCACGAGCGGCATGGTCTCGCGAAGCACGAGGAGCAGCACGTCGCGGCGCTGCGCCCCGATCGCAATGCGGACGCCCAGCTCGTGCGTACGTTGTGCGACGGAGTAGGAGAGCACGCCGAAGATGCCGACCGCGGCGAGCGCGAGCGCCAGTACCGCGAATGCCGTGAGGAGGACGGCGAGCATTCGATCACCCGCCATCGAGCGAGCGGCCGCCTGGTCCATGGTCATCACGTTGGCGAGCGCGATGTTCGGGTCGACGGAACCGAGCTCGCGCCGAAGAATGCTCGTCGCCGCGGCCGGCGGGCCGTCGGTGCGCACCGTGATGATCCCCATTGGCCACGCATTGCGCTGGGCATATGGCACCCACACGAGCGCGCGCACGCTGTCCCGGACTCCGTAATACTTGAAGTTCGGGACGACGCCGACGATTTCGCGATACACCTTCTCGTCTCGCGTCGACATCGCCCGATGGCCAATCGGATTCTGCTTGCCGAACATCGCGTGAGCAAACGCCTCGTTGACGATCATTACCGGCGTACTCGCGGTGTCATCGCGCGCCGTGAAATCCCGGCCATGAACGGGAACGTTCAACGCGCCGAAATAGCCCGGCGTCGTAACGTTCCAGTTGACCGACACTTCGTTCTCAGGCGTGGGTGCTTTGCCCTCCATCGCCATCATCCGGCCCAGATAGAACCCGCCGCCGCCGATCGGACTGGCGCTCACGATCGCCGCCGCGCGAATGCCGGGAGCAGCGGCCAGTCGATCGCGAAGCGTGTACAGCAGTCGTACGACGTCCCCCGACGTTTGATATCGTGATCCGGGAATCGAGATGGACGCGGTCAACACCGAGCGGGCGTCGAACCCAACCTGGACATTTCGCAAATGCTGAATGCTACGAATTGCGAGCCCCGCGCCGATCAGCAACAAGACGGACAAGGCCAGCTCCACGACCACCAGCGTGCGCCGGGCGCGACCCGAGGATCGGCCGCTGCTCGCGCGCGAACCACCCTCGCCAATCGCGAGATGTGGATCGCTGCGCCACGATTGCATGGCCGGCATGAGGCCGAACAGCAACGCGACGACCAGCGACACGACGAACGCAAAAGCCAGCACCGGAAGGTGAACCGAGGCCGTCGCGATGCGCGGAACGTCGGATGGTGCGGCGGCGACGAGGACACGCACCATCCAATAGGCGAAGAGGACACCGAGCACTCCGCCGGAGAGGCCGAGCAGCATCGATTCGACGAGCGTCTGGCGCACGAGTCGGAGCTTGCTCGCACCGAGGGCAGTGCGCACGGCGAGCTCGCGTTGGCGCGACGTCGCGCGGGCGAGCTGCAGGTTCGCGACGTTCACGCAGCCGATGAGAAGCAGCAGCGCGACGGCGGCGAGCAGAATCCAGAGCGCGCGCGGCGTCCTGTCGCCAAGCATCCACTGGAGCACGGGCGTGGGCACCATCGTCACGTCCTTGCGGATCGACGGGTGGGCCGCGGCAACACGCGCGGCGAGACCCGCCATGGCGGCGCTCGTGCTCGCCATCGTCGCGCCGGGCGCCAATCGCGCGATCCCGTCGAAAATGAAGTTGTCGCGACGCTGGAGATCGGGATCCTGCTCGCTCGTGATGCGCAGCGGTACCCAGACGTCCGCATCGAGTGGCCAGCGGCTGTTTGGCGGCATGACGCCGACGATTGGCCGCTTGAGCCCATTGATATCGACGACAGATCCGACGATGTCGCTGCGGCCGCCAAATTGTGTGCGCCAGAGCCGATCGGAGATCACGACCGCGCGCGCGGCGTCCGCGCCGTAATCGATCGGCGCGAGCAGGCGTCCGTGGCTGGCTCTCGTGCCGATGGCCCCGAAGAACTGCGGCCCGACGACGGCCGTCTTCACGCGAACGGGCTCGCCGCTCCCCGTGAGATCCATGTCGCTCTCCCGGTACGGCGCCACGTACGCAAAGACATGATTGTCGCGCCAATCCATGTAGTCGGCGTACGTGATCGACCAGCGATCCGCGCTGGCGATGCGACTCGCTTCCGGGATGATGATGCGGTCGCTCTCGGGGAAGGGCAGCGGTTGGAGGAGAACGGAATAGACGACGCTGAAGATGGCGGTCGTCGAGCCGAGGCCGAGCGCCAGCGTGAGCACCGCGGCGGCGGTGAAGCCGACGTTCTTGCGCAGCGAGCGCGCGGCGTGAATGACTTCCTGGCCGATCACCGACATCTGGTCCTCCGCGGACAATGAGCGTTCGTGAACCGACGGTACTGCGCCGACACTCCGGTGCTGCACCAGCACGCGAAGCCACTCCAACACAATCGCCGTCGCCAGATCGACGGTGACGCGCAGCCAGACGCGCGCGCGGGGCTCACGCGTACGAGTGGAATCGGCGAACCGCTCGCCGAGAAAGGCGAGCAGCTCATCGCCCAATCGGGCGCGATACTCCGCGGGAGCGAGGCAAATGAGCCCGCGAAGCAGCAGCGGGACGCGCGGAATCGTCGGCATACAATCAGGCCGGTTGCGGCGCGATGATGCGCCGTGCTTCCGCCAGCCGGACCAGCTCGCGCATGCGGATCATCTCGGCCGCGAGCACGCGGCGGCCGAACGGCGTCATTCTATAGTAGATGCGGCGCGGATCGTCGCTGTGCGTCTTGCGCGGCGCGGGCTCGATCAGCTGCTCGGTCTCGAGCCGACGGATGAAACGATACAGATTGCCCGCCTCGAGCTCGACACGGCCGCCGGTGTGGTCGAGAATGTCCTGGCGAATGCCGTAGCCGTGCCGATCGACGCCGGCGAGCATCGTGAAAATGAGCGTCTCGACCGGGCGCAGCGGGAGCAGCGCGTCGGGGTCGCGGGCAGGCCTGGCCATCGATCGATGGTTAGGGTCATTCCAACTATAGTCGCTCTGACACCGTGACCGGCGAAAAGGTTGATGGGCTGCTGCCCAGCTTACCGGAAGCGTCCATTGGCGGTAGAATGGCGCCATGGCACCCGCCAAGACCGCCAAAAAGCGCGCGAAGACGAAGCGCGCCACTGCCCCGGCCGGGTCGCGCGGTCTCGATGCGCGACGGCTTGCCACCGCCTCGCCGCCGACCGCCGTCGAGACGCTCGGCCGCACGGTCGAGGACGACGGCGGCGTCGTGCTCGCGACGTATCGGGATCCACTCGGCGGACACTGGCAGATGCTCGTTGCGCTGCCGCTCGATATCGTCGAACCGACCCCGTTCCAGCGCGACCTCTCCGAGGCGCACGTCGGCCGCGTCGCCAAGGCGATCGATACGCTCGACCGATATCTCGATCCGGTGATCGCCGTGCCGGCTGGCGGCGGCAAGTACTGGTCGCCGAACGGCTACCATCGCCTCGGCGCAATGAAGGAGCTGGGTGCGAAGTCGATCGTCGCGCTGCTCGTTCCGGAGCCGGAAGTCGCGCATCGCATCCTGCTGCTCAACACCGAGAAGGCGCACAATCTGCGCGAGCGGGCGCTCGAAGTCGCACGGCTGGCGGAGGCGTTGTCCGCGCTGGACGAACGGCCGGAACGCGAGTTCGCGACCGAGTTCGAGGAGGCGGCGCTCGTCACATTAGGACTCTGTTATCAGCAGAACGGCCGCTTTTCCGGCGGTGCGTATCATCCGGTGCTCAAGCGCTGCGACAAGTTCCTCGGCTCGAAGCTGCCGACGGCGCTGGCCGCGCGGCGCGAACGGGCTGAGAAGCTGCTCGAGCTGAACGAACTGGTGAACGAGGCAGTGAAGGGTCTCAAGGCGCGCGGGCTGGAGAGTCCGTACCTCAAGGCGTTCGTCGTCGCGCGCATCAACCCACTGCGCTTTCAGCGCAAACCAACCGCCGACTTCGACGAGACGATCGACAAGATGCTCGGCAGCGCAACGCGGTTCGACGCGGCCCGGATCAAGGCCGACCAGGTCGCGCGGACGGGCGTAGCGCCGTCGTCGGGCGAGGAGTGACGATTCTGTAATAAGGAATGCCGTGCGGCGCGCTTGACATTTTGGCTTTATTGTGTAAAGTACTTCGCAACAGCCTACCTCAATCGCCGCACCCGTGTCCCTCGTCATTCGAGATCTGTCAAAGACCTACCCGAACGGCACGCGTGCCCTGCACGAGGTGTCGCTCGAGATTCCCGCCGGCATGTTCGGCCTGCTCGGCCCCAACGGCGCCGGCAAGTCGACGCTCATGCGCATTCTCGCCACGCTTCAGGACCCCGACACGGGCTCAGCGCGGCTCGGCGACATCGACGTGCTGCACGACAAGGAGCACGTGCGACGGACGCTCGGCTATCTGCCGCAGTCGTTCGGCTTTCATCCAAAGGTCAGGGCCGAGCGGCTGCTCGAGCATTTCGCGATCCTGAAGGGCATCGGCGAGCCGGGCGTGCGGCGCGACGTCGTCGACGCGCTGCTCCGGCAGACGAATCTGTGGGACGTGCGCACGCAGAAGCTCGGCACCTTCTCGGGCGGCATGCGTCAACGATTCGGCGTCGCCGTCGCGCTGCTCGCCAATCCCAAGCTGATCATCGTCGACGAGCCGACGGCGGGACTCGACCCGGCGGAGCGCGTGCGCTTTCTCAATCTCCTCAGTGAGATCGGCCAGGACAGCGTGGTCATCCTTTCGACACACATCGTCGAGGACGTCGAGGAGCTGTGCAGCCGGATGGCGATCATCGACCGCGGCGAGATCCTGCTCGAGGCCGAGCCGTTGCGCGCGATCGATGAATTGCGCGGGCGCATTTGGCGGCGCACCGTGAGCAAGATGGAGTTGCCGGCGCTCGAAGCCGAGCTGACGGTGATCTCGACCAAGCTGCTCGCCGGCCGCACGATCGTCCACGTCCATAGCGAGTCGCAGCCGGGACCCGAGTTCGAGCCGGTGACGCCCGGACTGGAGGACGTGTACTTCAGCGTCATGGGCGGCCACCATGGACGGCGCGCTGCGCCAGCCGTGAGCGGGGGAGGCGCCGCGTGAAGCTGCTCGAAGTCTTCCGCTACGAGCTCGAGTATCGCCGCCGTAGCATCACGACCTGGCTGTATGCCGGTTTTCTGATGCTGTTCGCCATCTGGTCGTTCCTGGCGACGGCTGAAGGCAACGGATACGTGAATTCCCCCGAACGCGTGGCCGGAGGATCGCTGGTCGTCAGCATCATCGGCATTCTCATTACGGCGGCGATCTTCGGTGAGACGGCGACCCGCGATTATGCGTCGGACATGGATTCGCTGATCTTCACGTCGGGAATCAGCAAACGCGAATACCTGGGCGGACGGTTTCTCGCCGCGCTGGCAGTGAATGCCATCGTCGCGCTGGCAATTCCGATCGGCCTCGTGATCGCGACGATGATGGTCGGCTCGTTCCAATCGTCGGTCACGGGGCCGTATCGCGTGCTGGCGTACGTCGAGCCCTACGTCGTGTTCGTGCTGCCCGACCTGGCGCTGAGCGGCGCGATCCTGTATGCCGTCGGCGTGCGCGTGCGTCACGTGGTGCCGGTGTACCTGTCCGGGCTACTGTTGTTCATCGGCTACCTCGTTTCGCTGAACACGTTCGAGAACGTCGCGAATCCGGTGCTGTCGCTGATCACCGATCCGATGGGCATGCGTGCGCTGCAGACGGCGACGCGTTACTGGACGGAGGCCGAGCGAAACGTGCGGCTGATCGGGCTGCCGTCGGAGATCGTATGGGATCGCGTCGTGTGGCTTGCCGTCGCCGCGGCGATCTTCGCGTTCTCATATCGCCGTTTCAGGTTCGCGCACGCCTCGGGAGTCGGCGTGTCACTGCGGCGTCGTCGCCAGCTGTCACAGACCGCGGATGTGCGCGTCGAGTCGCGGCCCATCGTGACCGTGCCACGCGTGACCGGCGCGTTCGGGCCGAAAACAACGTTGCGCCAGGTGTTCGGCCTCGCTCGCGAGTCGCTGGCCGAGGTGATGGCGAGCTGGTGGTTCATCGGCGTGTTGATCGGGTCCATCGTCGCAACCGTCGGCGTCGGCTGGAACGTTGGGCGAACGGTGTTCGACGCGCCGACCTGGCCGGTCACGCTGCTCATTGGGGGATCGGTGCTGTCCCAGCGCGTGCTGCCTGTGATCTGTGCGCTCATCGCGCTCTACGCCGGAGAGCTGGTGTGGGCGGATCGCGATTCGGACATGGCCGAGGTGGCGGACGCTGCGCCGGTGTCGAATGCGGCGGCGCTGCTCGGTCGATTCATCGCGTTGTTCGTTCTGATCGTGCTGTTCCAGGCCGCGATGATGCTGGGCGGTCTGCTCATCCAGGTGCTCCAGGGCTACCATCGCTTCGAGCTTGGCGTGTACCTGAAGATGGTGTTCGGCCTGAACCTCGCCACGTACCTGCTGTTCGCCGTCGGCGCGCTGGTGATCCAGGTGCTCGTCAATCACAAGTACGTGGCCCACATGGTTCTGCTGCTCGCGACGATCACGATCTTCAGTCTGCCGCGGCTCGGCGTCGTACGACATCACCTTCTGCTCTACAACACGACACCCGGCTGGACGTACTCGGACATGAACGGCGTCGCGCCGTTCCTCCGCGCCTTCATCTGGTTCAAGCTGTACTGGGCTGCGTGGGCGCTGCTGCTCGGGATGCTCGCAGTGCTGTTCTGGGTGCGCGGACGCGAGCCCGGACTGCGGCATCGACTGGCGCAGGCGCGCGCCCGCTACGCCGGGTCGGTCGCACGGGCTTCGCTCGTGGCGGTCGGGTTCGTGCTCATTCTCGGCGGTTTCGTATTCTACAACACCAATATTCTCAACGAGTATCGGTCCGCCGACGACCGTGCCGCGGCGCAGGCGCAGTACGAGCAACGCTACGCCCGCTTCGCCGACATTGCGCAGCCGACGCTCACCGATGTCTCGCTTCGAGAAGAGATCTATCCCGACCGGCCGGCGGCCGAGTTGCGCGGCAGCTACGTGCTCGTGAATCGAACGAAAACCGCGATCGATTCCGTGCACGTCTACGAGGATCCGACGCTCGAGACGGATGCGATGGCGCTGGATAAGTCGGCGCGGCTCGTGCTCGCCGACGCCCGGCTCGGCTATCGGATCTTCCAGCTCGAGCAGCCGCTTCAGCCCGGGGACTCAATACGGCTCACCTTTGCGCTGGGCTTTCGCCCGCGCGGCTTTCGCAATGGCGAGGGGCAGACGAACGTGGCGGCCGGCGCCAGCTACTTCGATCGGCGATGGCTGCCGTTCATCGGCTACCAACCCGTGTTCGAGCTGACGGACGATGCGACTCGGAAGCGCTTCGGGTTGGCCGCGCACCCACTGATGCCGTCACGGGATGACACGGCGGCGCTACAGCACCGCTGGGCGGTTCGTGGTGAGGATCTCGTCAACGTCGACGCCGTCGTCGGTACGGCGCTGGACCAGATCGCCATCACACCGGGCGTGCTGCGCAAAAGCTGGACGGAGAACGGCCACCGGTACTTCCACTATCAGAGCGAGCAGCCGATCGCGTTCGGCAACGCCGTCTTCTCATCGAACTACGCGGTGCGCGAATCGCGCTGGCACGACGTCGCGCTGCAGGTCTTCTACCATCCGGGTCACGGGTACGATGTCGATCAGATGATGCGCAGCATGAAGGCGTCGCTCGACTACTATACATCGCACTTCGGCCCGTACCCGTACGGCGTGCTGCGCATCGTCGAGTACCCGCGCTATGGGGGGTTCGGCAGCGCGCATCCGACGATCATCGCCTTTGCCGAAGACGCGTTTCTCACCCGCGTTACTCCGGGCGAGCTCGATCAAACCTTCTTCGGCACGGCCCACGAGACGGCGCACTCCTGGTGGGGCGGCATGGTGCGCGGCGCCGTCGTGCGCGGCGACGAGTTCCTGTCCGAGTCGCTCGCCAACTACAGCGCGATGCTGGTGGTCGAGCACACGATCGGGCCGGAGGCGGGGCGGCGCGTCTACGATTTCCAGATGCAGCGGTACCTGCTCGGCCGCGCCTCACAGTCCCACGAGGTACCGCTGCTCGACGACGAGGGCCAGCCGTACATCAGCTACCGCAAGGGCGCGATCGCGATGTACACGCTGCACGACTTTCTCGGCGCCGACAGCGTCGACACGGCGCTGCGGCGGTATTTCGAGAAGTTTGATCATGATGCGCGGCCGTATCCGACGTCGCGCGATCTGTATTCGCAGTTGCGGGCCATCACGCCCGACTCGTTGCAGTCGTTGCTCACGAACTGGTTCGAGACGGTGACGCTGTGGGACGTCAAGACCACCCGCGCCGACGTCCAGCCGTCCGGGAACGGCGATTTCCGCGTGAGCCTCACCGTCGTGGCGAAGAAGATGCGAGCCGACAGCGTCGGCCACACGCACGCGGTGCCGATGGACGACTACGTCGAGGTCGGCGCGTTCACCTCGGACAAGGGCGACCTGGGTGCGCCGCTCTACCTGAAGCGCCAGCGCATCCGGAGCGGCGAGCAGACGATCGCCTTCACGGTGCCGGTGCGCCCGGCGCGCGCCGGCGTGGATCCGTATCACAAGCTGATCGAGCGGCAGCGCGACGACAATCTCGCCGCGCTGCCGTCGACGACGAACACGGCCCACTCACGCAAGCACTAGCGTGAATCCGCCGAGCGATCAGTTGCCGCTGCGGGGTTTGCGGGGGAGCGCGGTTGGCGGGAGAATACCGTTCAGCCGCATGTAGTTCGCGAGCTGGCTGTAGTGGTCGGCCAGATCGAGGGCATGCCCGACGACGAAATTCGCCCGCGGGACCTCCCGGGTCGCATTGTTCGGCCCGTGGATGGTGACCGTTTCCGCGAGCTTGCCGTCGTCGAGCTGGGCCATCGCGGCGTCGCAGAAGTTGTTTGACTCCTTCAGCTTGGCGATGAGCTTCTCGCGCGGCCACTGGGCCTTCACCGAGTCGGGAGTCGACGTGTCCTCGTCGGGCAGCGTGGCCTTCTTGTCGCCGAAATTGTTACAGAAGAAATAATTGTCCTCGGCTACGTGTTGTGCGATGTAGCCGATGCTGAGCTGCGCCGGCGTGGGCTTGTACCCGAACTTCGATTCGGGAATGGAATCGAAGGCCTGGGCGATGTTGCGGCGGAGCCCGGCCGTCCGGCCGCGGAGTGCGGCGGTGATCGGATTTGGCTGTGGACCGGACGCGGCGGATTGGGCCTGGACTGATCCGATCGGAACGGCGATGCCCAGCAGAAGCACGGCACGAATGCACTTCATGGCAGCACTCCGGAGAGGGACGAGACGGACGGCGTGGCCGGGTATTATCGCATGCTCATCGAGTGGAACACAACAGCCGAGAGGCGTGCGGAAGTTCGGGAGTGGTAAATTCGAGTTGCGAAACGGGCCGGGGATCGCATCTTGGTGGCCGCGGATTTCTCTCTGGCCCGCCCCGTTTCCCCTGCCGGCCTACTGGAGCACCTGTTCATGCTGACGCGCACATTGCTGACAGTCGCGGCCCTGGTGGGCATCGTGGTTCCCACCGCACACGCGCAGGCCCCCCGGCGCGACAGCCTGCTCGATCACCTGATCGGCGCCTGGGTCCTTCGCGGTCCGATGGCGGGTCAGAACGTCACCCACGACGTCACGTTCCAGTGGGTACTCGGGAATGAGTACGTTGAAATGACGGAGGTATCGCGAGAGCGCACGGCGGCCGGCGTGCCGACGTACGAGGCGATCGTCTATCTGGTGCACGATCCGCACACGCAGGACTACGGCGCGCTGTGGATGGACAACACCGATTACAACGCGTTCTATCCGGCCGGCGTCGGGCGCGGCCGCGCGGTGGGAGATTCGATTCCGTTCGTGTTCACGGACTCGGCTAGTCGATTTCACAACACGTTCGTCTACGATCGGAAATCCGATACGTGGGCGTGGCACATGGACAACGAGGACGCGCACGGCCTGCGGCCGTTCGCGCGCGTGGTGCTGACGCGCACCGGGCCGGCGGAGGCCAGGCCGTAGCGCACGAGCGAATCGTGGTGAGCGACGTCGTTCTCGACTGGCTGCTCGATGCCGATCCGTCGATCCGGTGGCAAGTCATGCGCGATCTCACCGACGCACCGCCAGACGTCGTCACGGCCGAGCGGGCGCGTGTCGCCGTGGAAGGATGGGGCGCACGCCTGCTGGATCAGCAGCGTGTCGACGGCAACTGGGGCGATGGAATCGCGACACGGCTCTGGTGGTCGAACTTGTACACGCTGCTGTTTCTGCGGGACCTCGGAGTCGATTCAACGAGCGAACGCTCGCGACGGGCGATCGATCTCGTCCGCAACAACGTCACCTGGGGTCCGTGGCACGGCGACTCGCCGTTCTTCGACGGGGAATCCGAGCCATGCATCAATGGGCGGGTCGTTGCACTCGGCGCGTACTTCGGCGAGCGCAGCGATCGGCTGGTCGATCGATTGCTTGGCGAGCAGCTCGCCGACGGCGGCTGGAATTGCGAGGCCCCGGGCAGCTCGATGCGATCATCGTTCCATACCACGATTTGCGTCCTCGAAGGGTTGCTGGCGTACGAGCAGGCCTTCGGATTCGTGGCCGAGATCACCGATACCCGGCGGCGCGCCCACGAGTATCTCCTGGAGCGTCGCTTGCTCCGGCGTTTGTCGACGGGCGAGATCATCAATCCGGAGTGGACGCTGCTCGCCTTTCCGACGCTCTGGCACTATGACGTCCTGCGCGCGCTCGATTATCTTCGCGCGGCGGGCGTGCAGCCAGACCCTCGAGCCGACGAGGCCGTCGCAATCGTGGCCCGGCGACGGCAGAGTGACGGTCGGTGGCTGCTCGACGTTCGACACAAGAACACCATTCACGAGGAATGCGCTGGCACCGTCGGAGCGCCGAATCGCTGGATCACGTTGCGGGCGCTCCGGGTCTTGAAGTGGTACCGTCACGACTGAGCGTCGGGATC
>JAICKA010000194.1 GCA_025928185.1 Gemmatimonadaceae bacterium | reverse complement strand
TGCGCAATTCCGGCAAACCATGGATGCTCGTGGCCAACAAGGTCGACGACCCGAACGCGACCGATTTCTACGAGTTCTACGCGATCGGCACGGACGAAGTGTTTCCGGTGTCGGCGGTGAACGGGAAGGGCTCGGGCGACCTGCTCGATGCGCTGGTGGCGCGGCTGCCGGAATCGCAGCCAGAGGCCGCAGAGTCGTTGCGTGTCGCGGTGATCGGCCGGCCGAACGTCGGCAAGTCGTCGTTCGTCAACCGGCTGCTCGGTGAGGATCGGCTCGTCGTGTCCGACGTGGCGGGCACGACGCGCGACGCGATCGACACGCCAATGCGGTATCACGGACGCTCATTCGTGTTCGTGGATACGGCCGGGTTGCGGCGGCAGAGCAAGATCGACGACGGCATCGAGTTCTATTCCTCGCTGCGCTCCCGCCGCGCGATCGAGCGCGCCGACATCTGTATCCTCATGGTCGACGCGACCGAGGGCGAGATCCAGAATCAGGATCTCAAGATCGCCGCGCTCGCCTGGGAGACTGGTCGCGGATTGATCGTCGTCGTGAACAAATGGGATCTCGCCGCGCCGGACGACAAGGCCGCGGCGAAGTACGAGAAGGCCGCCGGGGAGAAGGCGCCGTTCCTCAAGTTCGTACCGTTCCTGTTCACGTCGGCGCTCACCGGACAGCGTGTGACGCGCGTGCTCGAGCTGATTCTCGAAGTCGAGCAGGAGCGCGCCAAGCGTATTGCGACGGCCGAGGTGAACGAGAAGCTCGGCGAGCTGGTGGCTCGGCGTCAGCCGCCGCAGGCTGCTGGTCGGGAAGTGAAGCTGAATTACGCCACGCAGGTCGAAACGAATCCGCCGACGATCGCGATCTTCGGCAACGCGCCGGATCTGGTGGAGGAGCATTACGTGCGCTACCTGCACAACGGCTTCCGGTCGTTCTGGGGCTTCACCGGCAGTCCGCTCCGCATCGTGATGCGCCGCAAGGCCGGATGACGCCACTGTTCGGCGCGGCGATCGTTGCCTCGTATCTGCTGGGTTCCATTCCGGCGGCCTACATTGCGGGCCGGTCGCGCGGCATCGATCTGCGCAAGCACGGCTCGGGCAATCTCGGCGCCACGAACGTGATCAGAGTTCTTGGGTCGCGCATCGGTCTGCTGGTGTTCGCGTTCGACATGGCCAAGGGCGTCGTGCCGGTGCTGGTGTTTGCGCGCTGGGTTCCGGCCGCCGCCATTCCGCTGCGCGATGGCTCGGTGATCGTTGCCATTTGCTGCGGGCTCGCGGCGATCGTCGGCCATGTCCGGCCGGTGTATCTCAAGTTCGGCCGCGGCGGCAAGGGCGTCGCCACGGCTTCGGGCGTTTTCCTCGCGCTCGCGCCGGTGCAGACGCTGCTCACGCTGATCGTGTTCGCGGTGGTGCTGTTGTCGAGCGGCTTCGTGTCACTCGGATCGCTGACCAGCGCGGCAATCCTGCCGGTGCTGCTCGGCATCACGCTCGGTGTGCGCTCGCCCGTCTTCGTGCTCAGCATTCTCGTCGCGCTGTTCGTCTTCTGGACGCATCGGGCGAACATCGTGCGCCTGCGCAACGGCGAGGAGCACCGGTTTGGCAAGCGTGGCGTGCCGGCGAAGCGACCGGCGGCAACACTCGCGATCAGCCTCGTCATCGTGCTCGCCGTGCTGATCGCGGCGCGCTTCGCCTGATGCGCGCCGCCGTCATCGGCGCCGGCGCATGGGGAACGGCGCTCGCCGACCTGTTGGCGCGCAACGGGCACGAGACCGTGCTCTGGGCGCTGGAGCATGACGTTGCCGCATCCATCAACGCTGATCGCGAGAATCGCCGATTTCTGGCTGGTCATCGACTGGCCGCCGCATTGCGCGCGACCACGGCGCAGCCGGACGCACTCGCCGGTGCGGAGCTGGTGGTGTATGCCGCTCCGTCGAATCACTTGCGACACATCACGGCCGAGGGCGCGTCGTGCATTCCGGAGCGATCGACGCTCGTCGTCGCCACCAAGGGGATCGAGCGCGGCTCGCTGGCGCTCATGACGAGCGTCGTCGAAGCCGAAGTGCCGGGTCGTTCGGTCGTCGGATTGTCGGGACCGAGCTTCGCCGCGGAAGTCGCCGCGCGCCAGCCGACGGCCGTCGTCGCGGCCTCGCGCGAGCCGGCGGCAGCAATTGTCGTCCAGAGCGCATTCAGCGGTCATGGCTTCCGCGTCTACACGAACGACGACGTCATCGGCGTCGAGCTCGCGGGCGCGCTGAAGAACGTGATCGCCGTCGCATCCGGCGTCGTGGAAGGCGTCGGCCTCGGCTTCAACTCGCGCGCTGCCTTGATCACGCGCGGCCTGCACGAGATGCGTCGGCTTGGCGTGGCGCTCGGTGCCCACCCGGCGACGTTTGCCGGGCTGGCCGGCGTTGGCGATCTGGTGCTCACCTGCACGGGCGCGTTGAGTCGCAATCGTGCACTCGGCGTCGAGTTGGGGCGCGGTGTGTCGCTCGCCGACGCGCTCGCCGGCAAGGAGACGGTTGCGGAAGGCGTGCCGACGACGGCGAGCGCGATGGAGCTCGCCGTCAAGCTCGACGTCGACATGCCGATCGTGCAGATGGTGTATCGTATACTCTTCGAGGGACACGAGGCCGCGCGCGCCGTCCCCGAGCTCATGGCGCGCGAACTTCGACCGGAGCGAGACTTGTGAGTCCCCACGCGGAACCGATTCAGGAATTCTTCTCGATCGGCGAAGTCTGCGAGCTGACTGGCCTGAAGCCGCACGTGCTTCGCTACTGGGAGAGCCAGTTTCGATTTCTGAGCCCGGCCAAGAATCGATCCGGCAACCGCGTGTACCAGCGGCGCGAGGTCGATCTCATCATGCTCGTCAAGCATCTCCTGTACGAGGAGAAGTACACGATCGAGGGCGCGCGGCAGAAGGTCGACGAGCATCGGAAAGGCGGCGATCTCAAGGTTGTGGCGCGCGGCGCGCTCGCCGTCGAATCGCTCGAGACGCTCGAATCCGATCTGAAGGAGCTGATCGCGATACTCGGCGCAGAGCAGGCCGATTGATGCGTCTGCTGCTCACGAACGACGACGGCATTCTGGCACAGGGACTCGAGTGTCTCTGCACCGCGGCGGAGGCGCTGGGTGAAGTGACGATCGTCGCGCCGGATCGCGAGCAGAGCGCCACGAGCCACTCGCTGACGCTGCATCATCCCGTACGGCCCATTCGACGCGGCGAGCGGCGCTGGCAGGTGGACGGCACGCCCACCGACTGCGTGATGTTGGCGATAGAAGCATTGATGCCGGAGCGGCCCGATTTCGTGTTCAGCGGCATCAACCACGGGCAGAACATGGGCGAGGACGTGCTGTACTCCGGCACGGTCGCCGCGGCGATGGAAGGATTGTCGCTCGGCGTGCCATCGATTGCCATCTCGTTCGCCGGGGGCGACCTTCGCGCCGACGTGTCCAGGTTGAAGGAACAGATCAAGGTGCTTCAGCCGCTGCTCAAGCATCTCACATCGTTGCCCGATTTTCCGCGCGACACGTTGTTCAACGTGAATCTGCCGCCGCTCGCCGCCGACGAGGTGAAGGGTGTTCGATTGACGCGCTTGGGGCGGCGCGTGTACTCAGAGTCCGTGGCGCCGATGAAGGATCCTTGGGGTCGCCAGATCTACTGGATTGGCGGCGGCGAGATCACGTGGAGCGGTGAACCGGATTCGGACTTTCGCGCGATCGAGGAGGGCTACGTGTCGGTGACACCGCTGCATCTCGACCTGACGTACTTTGACGTTCTCGAAGGAGCCGCGACGTGGTGGCGCGACCTGTAGAGCCGGAGTTCCGCGGCGCGCGCGAGCGGCTCGTCGAGACGCTGCGGGACAAAGGCATTCGCGATCTCGCGGTGCTGCGCGCCATCGAGATGACGCCGC
>JAICKA010000240.1 GCA_025928185.1 Gemmatimonadaceae bacterium | reverse complement strand
TGCTGCCGACGATGCGGTTGGCGGTGCTCGACAGGTGCGACGACGACGCGAAGGCCAGCACGTTCGCCACGTCGCGTACGTCGTAGCCGGGGTTCTTCGCCAATTCGGCGGCGGCGATCAGGCGCACGAGATCGATGATCCGTTTCAGATTCGGCGCGCCGCCGGCGGCGAACGAGCGGCTCAGGTGCTCGCGCGTGACGCGCACGGATTCGGCGAGCGCCGACGTGCGGACGGGCATGCCGGCGTGGGACACGACGAAGCGCCACACCGCCTGCTGGAGCGGCGTGTCGAGCGCGAGCGCCGGCGGCGGACAGGCGAGGGCGCGGGCGAACCGCGCCGAGAACGACGCGTGCATCACGAGCTCGCGCGCCACGCCGTCGTCGATGCCGTCGACGAGGACATCGGCAAACTCGAATTCCGCGCACTGCGCCAGTGCCGGCCCTTCGGCCGTGCGCAGCACGGCGAGCCCGAAGAAAGGCACCGACGGAAACTCGCGTGCACGGGACGCCACGAGCCACGTTTCGTCTCCCGCGCGGCCGACGTCGACCACGGCCGCGTCGACGAGCGTCGTGCGAAAGGCCGTGTCGAAATCCGCCAGCGTGCGCGTGAGAATCACGCGGCTTTTGCGCCGGGGAAATGCCGAGCGAATGAGCGCCCGCGCACGCTCGCGCTGCGCGTACACGACGACGGCGGGCGATCCCGCGGCCGGAGCGGCCGAGCCGGTCGTCACGTCACGCCCGCTGCGGCAGACCGGCGAGCATCTCCTGCGCGCGCCGCAGCACCTGCCGGGCATTGTCGTAGGAGACGAGCGAATGGGCGCCGTCGTAGGCGCTCCAGCGACATGCGGTAATTCCTTCCGCGCGCTGGGGCGACGTCGTCTTTTCCCCGGTCTCCATCAAATAGAAGTGACAGACCTTGTGAATGAGCTGGCCGCGAAATCGGAAGTACCAGTCGATGCGGTCGAGCGAGCCGCGAATCGCCAGATCGGCGAGTCCCGTCTCCTCCGTCACCTCGCGGACGGCCGCCGTCTCCGGCAACTCGCCGGCTTCGACGTGACCCTTGGGAAATCCCCAGTTCTGATAGCTGTCGCGAATCAGCAGAAAGAGCGGCTGTCCGCGGTCGAGGCGGAACACGACGCCGCCGGCCGACGTCTCCTCGCGCGCGCGTTTGCGGTTCATCGGCTGGCCGGCTCCGACTCCTCGGCCTCGATCGTCGGCTTGCCCTCGATGAACTGACGGACGATGGGATCGTGCGTGTGCCGGATCTCGTCGACTGTGCCGACGGCGCGCACGCGTCCCTCGTACAACATCGCGATGCGCGTGCCGACGCTGTACGCGCTCCGCATGTCGTGCGTGATCACCACGCCCGTCACGCCGAGCTTCTCGCGCATGCGGATCATGAGCTGATCGATCACGGCGCTCGTGACGGGATCGAGGCCGGTCGTCGGCTCGTCGTACAGGATGTACTTCGGACGGAGCGCGATCGCGCGCGCGATGCCGACGCGCTTTCGCATGCCGCCCGAGAGCTCGGCCGGAAACCGTTCGGCGACGTTCGGCAGATCGACGAGCTCCAGCGCCTCGTGCACCCGAGTATGGATCTCGGCCTCGCTGAGCTGCTGTTGCTTCCGCAGGCCCATCGCGACGTTCTCGCCGATGGTGAACGAATCGAACAACGCAGCGAACTGAAAAACGTAGCCGATGCGCGCGCGGAGCTGATACAGCTCGCGGCGCGACAGCTTCGGCACCTCGAGCCCGTCGACGATCACCTGGCCCGAGTCCGGCTCGAGCAGCCCGACGATGTGCTTGATCGCGACGGACTTTCCGGTGCCCGAGTAGCCGATGATGACCATCGTCTCGCCTTCCTCGACGTCGAGCGAGAATCCCTCGAGCACCCGCTTGGGACCGAAGGATTTGTAGACGTCGATGAGCTGGATCATTGATCGAGAGAGGAGAGCGGAGAGCGGAGAGAGGAGAGCAACTACCGAGAGATCAGCGGTCAGACGTCAGATGTCAGATGTCAGACGTCAGCTGCCGCGAACAGAAATGTGATCCCCGTGAGAACCCCATGGCTAGAGTATCGACAACAAAAAAAGGGGGACCGGTTGCACCGGTCCCCCTTCCGAACCTTCTGTCCTCTATCCTCTCGCTTCTATCTGCTATGCGGCAAAGCTGCCGAGCGCCCGGCCCACATCCCCTTCCCGCAGCCGCTTGAGTGCGCGATCGCGGAGCTGGCGGACGCGTTCCCGCGTGACGCCGAGCATGGAGCCGATCTCCTCGAGCGTGTGCTCGCGGCCGCCCTCGAGGCCGAAGTACAGACGCAGCACCTTGGCGTCGCGCGGCGGCAACGTGCTCAACGCCTGCTCGATCTCGTCGGTGAGGAAGCGGTTCATGGCTTCCTCCTCCGTGTCCGGCATCTCGTCGGCGACGAAACGCTCGATGAGCGAGCGGTCGCCTTCGGGATCCATCGGCGCGTCGAGGCGGACGTCGCTCGTGTTGAGCGCGGCGAGCGACTGCACGACGTCGACCGAGAGGCCGGTGAGCTGGCTCAACTCTTCGGGGCTCGGCTCCCGGTTGAGCTTTTGCCGGAGGATCTCGGACGC
>JAICKA010000020.1 GCA_025928185.1 Gemmatimonadaceae bacterium | reverse complement strand
GTGTCGAGCAGATTGATGTGGTATCCTTCATATTGGAACTGCATCACGCTGGACGTGACCGAGATGCCGCGCTCCTGCTCGAGCTTCATCCAGTCGGACGTGGCATGTCGTGCGGCACGACGCGATTTGACGGAACCGGCAAGATGGATCGCGCCACCGTAGAGAAGCAGCTTCTCGGTGAGCGTGGTCTTGCCGGCGTCCGGATGGCTGATGATCGCGAACGTGCGCCGCGTCTGCACGGCATCACGCAAGCGGTGGTCGAGCTCGAGCGACACGACGAATTGCCTAGATTCAGTGAAGAGAGGAGCAGGAACGCAGCGAGGGCCGATCCCGCAGGATCTGGCCCTCGGACATCTCTCGTAAGGTAACGAACCATCCCGCCGCTCAGGAGTGTGCCGTGACCCCGTGGGTCAAACGTCTGATCGCCGCCAATGTCGTCGTGTTCTTCCTCCAGAACACGGTTCGTGGGCTCACCGGGACGCTGGCGTTCGTGCCGGCGCTGGTTCTGGCGCGCCCGTGGACGGTGATCACGTACATGTTCGTCCACGCGAGCATCACGCACATCCTGTTCAACATGATCGCGCTGTACTTCTTCGGCCCGCGGGTGGAGGAGCGGCTCGGGGCGAATCGGTTTCTCGTGCTCTATTTCCTGAGCGGAATCACGGGGGCGATCCTCTCGTTCGTGTTCGCGCCGTACGCCGCGATCGTCGGCGCGTCGGGCGCGATCTTTGGCGTGCTGGTCGCGTTCGCGCGCTACTGGCCACGCGAGCGGATCTACATCTGGGGCGTGCTGCCGATCGAGGCGCGGCTGCTGATCGTGCTGGCGGTGCTGTGGACGTTGTGGAGCGGGTTCAACGGATCGCGCGGCGGCGTGGCGGACTTCGCGCACCTGGGCGGCATCGTCGCCGGCTGGTTCTACATCATGTGGGTCGACCGGCAGCATGGCGCGCGGAAGTTCCGCGCGAAGACGACGCCGAAGATCGGCCGCGACATGCTGGCGAACTGGCAACGGGTCGATTCCTCGCGCGTGCACGAAATCAATCGCGACGAAGTGAATCGGATACTCGACAAGATCAGCCGGTCTGGGCTCATGAGTCTGACGCCGCAGGAGCGGTTGTTCTTGTCCAACTTCGTGCCGCCGGATGATCGGGTGCCGCCGGTGAGTTGAGGTTGGAGCCAGCTTGACGGCTCACCGGCTGGCTTCGGACGACGCGTGGCCGAGAGCCGTACAGCTCACTTTCATTCGGCTTTCATCGTCAGCGCCGGATCCGCGCGACTGGCCTTGAGCGCCGGCATCCACGATGCCGCGAGGCTCGTCAGCGCGAGCAGTACCGCGACCGCGATCAGCGTGAGCGGATCGTTCGGGGCGACATGGAAGAGCAGCGCGCCCATGACTCGCATGCCGGCGAGCGCGGAGACCGCGCCGAGCACCAGGCCGACCAGCGCGAGCCGGACGCCCTGCGACACGACGAGCCAACGCACTTGAGCGGCCTGCGCGCCGAGCGCGAGACGAATGCCCATCTCGCGCGTGCGATTGCGCGCGACCTGCGCGAGGACGCCGTACACGCCAACCACGGCGAGCGTCACGCCGATTACCGCGAAGGCGAGCAGCAAGACCGTGAGAAAGCGGGTGCGCGCCAGCGAGCGGCTCCGCAGCGCTTCCATCGTCGTGACCTGGAGCAATGCGATCGTCGGATCCATGTCGTGCAGCACCGCGCGAACGCCGGCGGTCATGGCCGTCGGCTCGCCACGCGTGCGCACGACGAGATTTGCGTAGCCGGCGATCTGTTGCGTCGACGACTGGAACGACTCGACGCGAGGGGTGACGTCCAGGCCATCCGAGTGCTCGTCACCGACGACGCCAATGACGGTGAGCCACCTCGTGGTCGCCGTCGGCGCCTTGTCGAACGCGATGCGCTGACCGATCGGGTTCTGGTCCTTGAAGTAGTCCTTGGCGAGTGCCTCGTTGATCACGACGACGTGAGTCGTGGAGGGGCGATCGTCATCGCTGAATACGCGTCCGCGGAGGAGCGGTTCCTTCATCGTCGCGAAGTACGATGGCGAAACGATCGACATGCCGATCTCCGGCACGAAGTCGTTGGCGGGACGGCCGTACGCGATGAACTCGGTCGTCCATGAGACTCCTGTGAACGGCACGTTCATCGCCGTTCCAACGCTCACCACACCCGGCAGCGCGGCGACCCGGGCCTGGATTTGACGCATGAACGCGTCCTGCTTCGCGTCCGTGTCGTACTTGTTGTTGAGACCCACCGCGGCGACGAGCACGTTGTGCGGGTCGAAGCCCGGATTGACCTGCCGGAGTTGCAGGAGACTGCGCACGAGCAGGCCGGCGCCCACCGTCATCACCAGTGCGAGCGCGACTTCGCACACGACGAGCAGTTCGCCCCAGCGTCTGGCCGTGCGGCCGAGCGCCGCGCCGCGGCCGCCCTCCTTGAGCGACGCCGCCGGATCGCGACGCCGGAACCAGAGTGCCGGCGCGATGCCGAAGATGAGTCCACTCACCAGCGTGATGCCCACGACGTAGAGCAGCACCGAGGTGTCGACGCCGAAGTCGTGCACGCGGAGCATGCGCTCGGGCTGCAACCGGACGAGCAGCCGCGTACCGAGGCAGCCGAGCGCGAGCCCGCAGGCGCCACCGGCGAGCGACAACACGAGACTCTCGACGAGGGCCTGACGGACGAGCCGCCCGCGACCGGCGCCAAGCGCAAGGCGCAATGCTGCTTCGCGCTCGCGACCCGAGGCCTGCACGAGCAGCAAGTTGCCGACGTTGGCACAGGCAATGAGCAGCAGGAACGCGACGGACGTGAGCAGCACGAGCAGCGGAAGCCGCGTGTCGCCGACGAGAAAACGGTGCAGCGGCAGCATCGACGCGCCCATCACCCGATTGGTGATGGGATATTGATGCTGCAGCCGCTCGACGACCGTCTGCAACTGCGCGTTCGCCGCGGCGATCGTCACGCCGGGCTTGAGGCGCGCCACGGCACGCACGCCATGTGCGCGGCGGAAGCCGATGTCGGCGCGCTCCTTTGCCGTCCACTCCATCGTCTGCCAGGCGTCGATGCCGTCCGCCGGGTACGAGAAGCCAGGCGGCATCACGCCGATCACCTGCATAGATGTGCCGTCGAGCACGATGCTCTTGCCGACGATCGATGGATCCGCGCCGAACATCTGCCGCCATGCACGATCGCTCAGCACCGTGACGTGCGTGCCGCGCGCAAAGCTCTCCTCGAACGTGAAGGTGCGTCCGAGCGCGGCGCGAACGCCAAGGGTCGAGAAGAGATTGCCGATAACGGTGGAGGTGTGGAGCACCTGCGGATCGCCGCGGCCGGTGAGTGTGCTGCGGCCGACCCCTTCGAAGTAGCCACTGACGTCCTGAAAGTCGGCGACGCCGGCGCGCCAGTCGAGCAGGTTAGCCGGCGCGGCGAACTGCATGTGCCACTGCTTTTCCGGATTGTCCTCACCGATCACCATCAAGCGATCCGGTGCCGGAAACGGCAGCGGGCGCAACACGACCGCATTCACCGCCGAGAAGATGGCGACGTTCGCCCCGATGCCGAGCGCCAAGGTGATGATCGCAGCCGCGGCAAGCGCCGGTGTACGGCGCATCGACCGGAGCGCGAACCGCGCGTCGGACGCCGCATCCTCGAGCAACGGCAGTCCGCGGACATCCCGATGCTCCTCCCGCACGCGCTCGACGCCGCCGAAGTGCGCGAGGGCAACGCGGCGCGCCTCGGCGCGCGACATACCCGATCGAACGTTCTTTTCGGTTTCCTGATCGATGTGAAAGCGGATCTCCTCCGTCAGCTCGCGGTCGGCGGCCGTGCGGCGCAGCAAGGCGCGCAGGCGCGCGCGAGCTCTCTGGACCAGCGACATCGTTCGCCTCGTTCGCTCAGGTCATGTCGAGAATCAGCTCGACGGCTTTGACGTAGCGCTTCCACTGCGCGGTCTCGGCACTCACCGCGCGGCGTCCGGCCGCGGTGAGGCGATAGTACTTCGCGCGGCGATTGTTTTCGGTGGTCAGCCATTCGTTGTCGATCAGACCCCGCTGCTCGAGCCGCTGGAGCGCGGGATAGAGCGAGCCCTGATTGACCTCGAGCAGCCCGCGCGACACCTGCTGGATGCGCTGGCTGATGCCCCACCCGTGCATCGGCGCGAGCGTGAGCGTTTTCAGAATGAGCAGATCGAGGGTGCCGCGGAGGACGTCGGATTGGTCGCCCATGCGTCTTCTGTCGGAAGTCGACATCAGAGTATGGGGCGTTCTGTCGGAAGTCAACAGGAGATCGACGGCGCGGGCGCCGGCCGACGAGTCTCCTGCGTCTCATCACCCGGGTGGCGGATGCCGATCACCCGGGCTGCCGTTGACTAGTGGCCGAACAGTCCCGTGATGCTCCCGCTGGCGAGCACGTGACCGCGCATCGAGAAGACGAGCGTGGCGCCGGTGGTCTTGTTGCTCACGCCGGGAATCTTGTCGACGTCGAGCGCGTAGACGGTGAAGATGTAGTGGTGGTTGCCGTGGCCCTTCGGCGGGCATGGACCGCCGTAGCTGTTCATGCCGAAATCACTGTAGCCGCTCTCGCCGCCGGCTGGCGAGTCGCTCTTGCCGGCGCCGGCGTCCAGACTCGTGACCGATGAGGGAATGTTGAACACGAGCCAGTGCCAGTAGCCGCAGCCCGTCGGCGCGTCCGGATCGAAGCAGGTGATCGCATAGCTCTTCGTGCCCTGCGGCGCCCCAGACCACGAGAGCTGCGGCGACACATTCTTGCCGCCGCACATCTGGAACACCTGCTCGCTCTGGAGCATGGCGCCATCGCTGAACGTGCGGCTCGTGACTTTCAATGTGGCGCCGCTCCTGGCGGCGTCGGGGGCGCACACTGCGCGGGTTTGGGCTTGGGGCATGGTCAGAGTGGCTGGGTACTGGTGCTAGCGGGATGCCGGTCGGCAGGTGCCGGCTGCTCCAGCCGCGGTCACGGTACTCTGCTTCGCGCAGGGTACGTAGGCAACCTGGACTGCACGCCGGCTAGTTCCCAGCAACCAGGAACTAGCACCTGGTTGGGACCGTTAACTCTGCTCCCGGGTACACGTCCTACAACCGTGAAACACCGGGGGGATTTCATGAGACCAGGCACCACTCGCGCTGGCCTGATCGCGGCATCCGCCGTTCTGATCGGGGCGGCGGCATGCAGCAAGACGAGCCCGAGCATGGATTCGGGCCTCAAGCAGGATCTCGCGGCGGCCGCGCCCAGCTCGCTCGAGCTCGCGCCGCAGACGACGCAAGCGCAGGTGACCGTTTCAGCCATCGAAGCTGGTCCGGAATCCGCGCCCAAAGCGGCGGCGCCGAAGAAGGTGACGAAGCCGACGACCAAGCCGGCGCCGCGCGTGGCCTCACCGCGGCGCGTGCAGCAGGTCGCCAAGGCTCCAACGCCGAAGACGCTGCCGCAGCCGCAGATTGTCGAGGCGCAGGCCGCGCCCGCTCCGGCTCCGAAGGTCGAGGCGCCCGCACCAGCGCGTGAACCCGCGCCGCTCGCGCAACCCGTGACGCCGAAGGGCCGTCAGGCGGGCGTGTACAGCACGGAAGCGGAAGTGTTCTCGAAGATGCCGTGGATCAGACCGTGAGCGGTCGAGCGCAAATGCCACGCGGGCTGGCCCGTAGCCGCATGAGAATTCTGATGAGATGACGGCCGAGACCAAGCTGTAAGCTGCGAGTCGTGAGTCGTGAGCTGCGTGTCTTGAACCGAGTCCTGAGCGAGGCTAGAACCGAGTCCCGAGCTGCGGGCGGCGCTCAGCCCGAGCTTGTACAGGTCATCTCGCGCCCGCAATCCAATGGCTCGGACTCGCTGCTCGAGACTCACGACTCGCGGCTTACACCTTGGTCTCGCCGTGTAGCCGCGAGTCGTCCGAATCGCGGTCCGTGTCTGACCGAGCGTCAGTTTTTCAGCTCTTGAGTTCCTGCCCGCTCAGCCGCTCGTCGCTTCCGGCGCGCCGATACCAGTACGCAATTCCCAGCAAAAATGCGCTCGTGACGAGATACGCTTCGATGCGCGCGATGAAATCGAAGTACGTCGTCGCGCCGTAGAAGGCGGTCACGGCCGCGATCACGGCGAGACCGAGGCCGGTCTGGCGCAGCGAGGCCGAGCGGCGCATGCGACCGGCGGCCACGCACGCCACGCCCGTGCCGGCGAAGTAGATCACCATCAGCAGCGTCGACGTGCTCGGGCTGTATGACATCGACAGCTCGACGAGCACCCACACGAACGTCCACACCCACGGCGCGAGCACGGCGACGCGAATGATGCGGCGCAACTGCGCGGCGTACGTCCATTCCTGGCGTTCGCCGAGCGACACTCGTGTCGCAACGCGGAGCGTCGGCCAGAAGCGGGTGACGATCGCCAGGGCGATCGTTACGATGATCGCCGTACCGACCGGCTCCGTCGCAAATGGCGTGAACTGATACGACACGCGGCCGAGCAGCGCGCCGAGACTGCCGAGCGCCGCCAGCGCCAGGCATCCGGCACCCATGCCGAGCCAGGCGCGGCTCGGACGCGCGCGATGCAGGTTCAGCACGGCGATGCCGAGCGCCGCGAAGAGCGCGATGCGACCCGTCGGCTGCTCGAGCGGCAAGGCGAACGTCGCGCCAATGGCGAGCAGTACCGACGCGAACGCGGCCGCGTCGCGCAGTGCGCCGACCGAGCGTCGCCAGGCGAACGCGCCGATCACGATGGCGAGCGCGAAGCCCGGAACAGCGGCGTGCACCGTGCCGACGCCCAGCTCGAGCACGCGCAGCAGGTAGGCGCTGAACATCAACGGCATGAACGCGGCGTCGACCCAGTCGAGCAGATCGGCGCGGCTGCGCGCACTGGCCAGCACGCTCGACGTCGGCACGTTGGCGCTGTGGTCGAGCAGCACGAGCCACGCGACGAGCGCCG
The DNA here is from genome assembly GCA_025928185.1 of Gemmatimonadaceae bacterium. Classification (GTDB taxonomy): domain Bacteria; phylum Gemmatimonadota; class Gemmatimonadetes; order Gemmatimonadales; family Gemmatimonadaceae; genus JAQBQB01. Next base: position 26,706 of record JAICKA010000020.1, on the reverse strand, counting down.
CGCCGGTGAGGCTCGCCACGATCCAGGCGACGTCGTGCGAGGAATGCGCGATCAACAGCGCGGCGATCGCGAGCAACGTGAGCCAGCGCAGCGCGCCGCGCTTTCTCGTGGCCGGCGCGAACGGCATGATGCCGGCGCCGGCGATGACGAACGGCAGCGCGAGCGCGACGGCGAACGCGAGCGTGCCGCCGGTGTTCGCGAGCTCCGCCACGCCGCCGACGAACAGTGCCGCGACGAGATAGAACACGCGCCAGCCGACCGGCCAGTCGCGGTGACTGATCGCGAAGCACGCCGGCAGCATGACGACCGCGGCGTACAGCGCGAGCACGTACACGCTGCCGCGGCCGTCGCTCGTGACGAACGGCGCGAGCGCCGCGCCGCCGAAGCCGACGCACCACAGCGGTTCGTCGCCCTCGCCATGCGCGAACACCGCCAGCGCCCACGATGCCACGGCCGCGCCGACGAACGCCACCCACGCCGGCACGAGGTGGAATGCCGAGCTGGCGGCGTACGCGCAGACCTGTTCGATCGCGAGCGACAATCCAAGAATGCTCGAGCCGAACGAGCGCTCGGTGCGACGCAGCCGCACGCCCCACACGGCGATCGCCCCGGCGAACGCGAGACCGGCGAGCACGCGGACCGCCGGCGACAGCGTGAACAGACCGCGGGTGACGGCCCAGCTCAGGAACGTTCCGACGGCGGCGACGGCGGCGAGCACGGCGATCGCGAGCATGCCGTAGCGTCCGAGCACGCTCTCGAGGTCGTGCGTTCTGTTGCCGGCGCGCCGGTCCGGGCCGCGGCGGACGCGCGGCGGCGTCGCATCGGCCGCGGTACTCGCATTCGACGCCGACGCCTGCGCGTCGTCGTGCACGCTCGTCGAGGCGCCGCCGACTTCGGCGCGGAGCGCGGTCAGTTCCGCGGAGATGGCGCGCAGGTTCTGTTCGAGCGCCGCGAGCCGTGCTTCGATCGGAGTAGGCGTCGTCACACCGGACCGGCCAGAGGTGGGAGCTACCCCTGAAAGATCCGGTCCGTACCGGGCGAAGTCAATCCAAAAACGTCAATGCAGCTCGCCGCTCAGCGGTGCGTTCTCGGCGTACGGCACGGGCTCGTACGTCACTTCGCCGCCGTATCGCTCTCGGCCGGTGATAAGACGGACGCCGCGCTGATATGTGAAGTACGCATACGCCCATTGTATGAGAACGCTGATACGATTGCGGAAGCCGACGAGATACATGATGTGGATGAACAGCCACAGCCACCACGCCGGCCGCCCCGACACCTGCATGCGCCCGCCGAACAGGTTCGCGATCGCCTTGTCGCGGCCGATCGTCGCGAGATCGCCTTTGTCGAAATAGTGAAACGGCCGAGTGGCCTGATGGCGCAGAATGCGCTTCACGTTCTCCGCGGCGGCGCGGCCCGCCTGCAACGCAACCTGCGCCACGCCGGGGTTGGGGCGCCCGTCCTCCTTCGTGGTGAACGCGAGATCGCCGACGACGAACACTTCCGGATGTCCTGGAATGGACAGATCCCGTTCGACGATGACGAGACCGCTCCGCGTCAACGGAACGCCGAGCGAACGGGCGAGCGGCGACGCAGTGTTGCCCGCCGCCCAGAACACGTTGTGCGTCGGGATGCGCGTGTCACCCATGTACACGGCATCCGCCTCGATGCGCGTTACGGGAATCCCGGTGCGCACCTCCACCCCGAGCTCGCGCAGCTCGGCCGCGGCGCGCTCCGCGAGTGCGGCGGGAAACGACGGCAGCACGCGCGGCCCTGCTTCGATGAGCAGCACGCGCGTCTGGCCGGTGTCGATGCGCCGAAAATCGGAGCGCATCGCGCGGCCGGCGATCTCCTGCATCACGCCGGCGAGCTCGCATCCGGTCGGACCGCCGCCGACGATGACGAAAGTCAAATGCGCCGACCGCTCGTCGAGCGCCTCCGCCAGCTCGGCGCGCTCGAAGGCGAGCAGAAAGCGGCGCCGAATCTCGATCGCGTCCTCGATCGACTTGAGGCCGGGCGCGAGCGCCTCCCACTCGGGATGCCCGAAATACGAATGGCGCGTACCGGCGCCGAGAATCAAATAATCGTACGGCACGCTCCAGTCGCCGCGACAATGCACGACGCGCGCATCGACATCGATCGCGCGCACGTCGCCGAGCAGCACCGTCGTGTTCTGCTGCCGGCGCAGCACGTAGCGAATGGGCGCGGCGATCTCGCTGGGCGCGAGCGTCGCCATCGCCGCCTGATAGAGCAGCGGCTGGAAGACGTGATGGTTCGTGCGATCGATCACCGTCACGTCGACCGGCGCGCGACGCAGGTGACGCGCGGCATGGAGCCCGCCGAATCCGGCGCCGACGATCACGACACGCGGCCGCGCGGAGGTCATGCGAGCCGCTCCGATGTCGCGAGGCGCAACGACGCACGCGACACGCGCGACGCCTGGGCCATCAGCTCGCGCATCACGGTCACCGCTTCCGCCACATCCGCCGGCGACGATTTCTGATCGCTCGACAGCACGCCGGCCGCGATGTCCGAGAGCATCTGGGTCTCCCGCTCGATCGATGCCTCGCTCCAGCCGAGACTGGAACGCTGCGCGCCGTGCTTGTCGGCGACGGCGCGGATGATCACCATGCTGTCGCGAATCAACCAGCCGTGATCGCCCGCGCGATCGGTGCCAAGGACCCGAATGGTCGTCGCGATCTCCATGAGGAACGTCGCGGTGTGGTCGTCGATCTGTTCGTCGTCGAGCGGCACGGCCTCGGCGATGCCGTGCGGCGAGCGCATCTGCGTGCGCCACTGCAGCAGAATGTCGGGAATGCGCTGAACGAAACGTACCGCGATCGGCTCGAAGCTGGCCTGTGATCGCGGGCGGGACGGCGGTTTGATTTCCGGCACCGAAGCAGAAGCCACGTCGCGCATACCAGGCCGCGGCAGCCAGAGCGTGAACGTCGAGCCCTTGTGCAGCGCGCTCTGCACGGTGATCTCGCCGCCCATCAATCGCGCGAGGCGCCGGCTGATCGTGAGTCCGAGCCCGGTGCCGGACGACGCGCGCGTGTAGCCCGTTTCTGCCTGAGTGAATGGCTCGAAGATGCGGTCGAGCTGATCGGGCGCAATGCCCGGCCCGGTGTCGCGCACGCGAATGGCGACGTACGGCGTTTCCTGTCGCAGCGACGGACGTTCCGGCGGCGTGTCGACGCATTCGCAGCTGACCACCACGCTGCCGCCGGACGGCGTGAACTTCACCGCATTGGCGACGAGATTCGTCAGCACCTGCCGGACGCGATGCGCGTCGCCGACGTACTCGCTCGCGCGCTCGCCTTCGCACGTCTCGGACAGACTCACCGAGCGCGACGCGGCCTGCGGCCGCACGAGCGCGAGCGCGTCGTCCACGGTTTCACCGATGATGGCGCGTTCACGCTCCACGTTGAGCGTGCCGGATTCGACCTTTGCCAGATCGAGCACCTCGTTGACGAGCCCGAGCAGATGGTTGGTGCTCGCCGAGATGCGTTCGATCTGCGTACGCTGGCTCGGCGTGAGCGGACCCGAGAGTCCCATCTGCATGAGCTGCGTGTAGCCGATCACGGCGTTGATCGGCGTGCGGATCTCGTGGCTCATCGTCGCAAGGAAATCGGATTTCGCGCGGTTGGCCGAGATGGCTTCGGCGCGCGAGCGCTCCGCTTCGCGATACAGCCGCGCGTTGTCGATCGCGGCGCCGGCGCGGCGCGCCAGCTCTTCGGCGAGCGCGAGATCGTCCGCGGTGTAGTGGCGGCCGGACTCGGTGGCGATCAGCGTGATCGCGCCGAACACGCGCTCGCGCGCGGAGATCGGCACGACGATCAAGGACGTCATGCGGAGCGCGCGCATCGCCTGGAGATGCGCGTCGCCGCGGGCGAGCGAGTGAAGCGTGTCCTCGGACACGTCGGGATACAACGCCGAGCGGCCCGTGCGGATTACCTCGGCCACGCCGGTACGCGCGTCGAGATCGATCGGGAAGCGATGCCGTACTTCGCGCGCGCGGCGACCGGTGTCCGCATCGCCGCTGGCGGCCGAGAGTTGTCGCGGCACACCGTCGCGATCGACCACGTCGATCGAGCACCAGTCGGCCAGCTCGCCAATGCAGAGTTGCGCGAGATGCTGCAGCGTGGACTCGTAGTCGAGCGACGCGCCGAGCACCTGACTGGCCTTTGACAGGAATTCGAATCGCGTCGCGCTGCTCTTGGCGGCGTCGCGAGCGAGCTGCGTTTGGCGCAGGGATGTCGCGCGTTCCACGACCACGCCGGCGCGGTTGGCGAGCGTGGCGGCGAGCGCACGAACGCGCGGCGTCATGCGCCGGCGCAGGTCGAACATCACCAGTGTGATCGTGCCGAGCGGGGCGACGGCGCCGGGAATCGGGACGGCGAGGGTCGCGTCGGGATTGGACGCATCGTCCGGCGCGCTGCCGCTCACGATCTGCTGCGATTCGGGATCGCGATGCACGGTGGTTTGCCGCTGCAGGCCGTCGGCATCGTGAATCTCCACCGTGCACGAGTCGGCGAGGCGCGGCACGGCGACGCGCGCGATGGCGCCCGGCAAGTCGGCATAGTCGAGCGGCACCGCGGCAAGCGCGGCGTTGAGATCGGCCTCGAACTGGGCCGACTCCTGCGCGCGCATTCGCTCCGTCACGTCGCGTGAGATGGTGACGAGCGTTTTGCCGGTGGGAATGACACGCTGCTCGAGCCACGCATCGAGCTTTGGCACCCACTCCTCGAACTCGACGACTTCGTTCGTCGCGAGCGCGCGCCTCGTTTCCTGCCCGAACCGACTCTGCTCGAGCTGCGGCATTTCCTCCCAGATGCTGCGGCCGATGAGACGATCCGCGTCCTTGCCCATCGCGGTCAGCAGCGCCGCCGCCTGGGAGTTCACGTAGCGCCAGCGGCCGTCGCGGTCGAACACGGTGATCGCATCGGGCACGCTCGAGAGAATCGTGAGTGTGTTGCGTTCAGCGGTCTGCGCGGCCGTCCGGCCCGCTTCGGCATCGACGAGCGCCTCCTGCAATTGATCGCTCGTCCGCGTCAGCTCCTCGGTGAGCGCGTGCGACTCCTCGATCTGTTCCTCGAGCGCGGTGGTCTGGGCCGCGAGGGTGTCCGCGCTCTCGCGCAACCGCTCCTCGGACTCGATGTGCAACTGCACATCGCGGCGCACCGCGCGATTGACGAGCAGCGACAGCAGGAAGGCGACGATGCTGGCGAGCACGATGACGAGCAGCGCGAGGGACGCGGCCCGGGCGCGCATCGCGGCTTCGGCCCTCCGCTGGTTTCGCGCAACCAGTTCCATCGCGTTGACCTGGTCGCGCGCCTGGTCCATCAGGCGGCGGCCGCGGTTCGAGCGCACGAGTCGGATCGCGGCGGCGGCGCCGGCGGTGTCGTGCAGCGCGATCGTCTCGTCCAGCACGCGGATCTTGGCGTGCACGTCGCTGCTCAGCGAATCGAGCAACCGTGGCCAGCGGGGCGTCACCGCCGGCATGCCGCGGAGCATCGCGAGGGCGCTGTCCGCCCGGCGTTCTGCCGTGTGGTACGGCCCGAGATACGCCGAATCGCTCGTCAGCAGGTAGCCGCGCTGCCCGGTTTCACCATCCTGCAACGCGGTGCGCACCGACTGGAGTTGCTGAATGGTCGCATCCGTGCGATCGACGCGCGTGGTCGCGCGGATGAGCACTTCGAGCGTTCCGACCGAGAGTGCGCCAACGACGAGGATCAGGCCGGCGACGGTGATCGCGGCGGTCAGCTTTTGCGACAATCGTAAGGCCACCGGCAACCATTCACCTCCGTGCGCCCGCGCCACCCTGGTCCTGACGAACTCTCGATACACAATAATGCGAGGTCAATCGGTCGGGCCGCCGCCGCTGGCGCGCGGCGAGCTCGCTGCCGACATTCTTCACGTCACCTCCCGAGCGCGACATGTCCCTCGCCGCCGCATCTCGTATCATTCTGCTCGCCACCGTCTGCGCGACTGCCGTGCCGAGCGGCGCCGTCGCCCAGTCGCCGATCGCGTATCCGCACACGCGCCGCGACGCCGTCGTCGACGATTACTTCGGCACGAAAGTGCCCGACCCGTACCGCTGGCTCGAGGATCAACATTCGCCCGAGACCGCGCGCTGGGTGGCGGCGGAGAACAAGGTTACGTTCGACTACCTCGCGACGATTCCGCTGCGATCGACGTTCCAGCGCGAGCTGACGCGCCTGACCAACGTGCCGCGCGTCACCACGCCGCGCCGCGTCGCCGGGAAGCTCTACTACAGCAAGAACCGCGGTCTGCAGAATCAATCCGTTGTGTACGAGCAGTCGACGCTGACCGGCGCGCCGCGCCAGCTCATCGACCCGAATACGCTGTCGCCGGACGGCTCGACGGCGCTCGCCGGGTACGACCCGTCCCCCGACGGCAAGTATCTCGCCTACGCGCTCTCCGTCGGCGGCTCGGATTGGCGCGAAATCCACGTGCGGCGCCTGAGCGACATGCATCCGCTCGCCGATACGGTGCACTGGGTGAAATTCTCCGGGCCGGCATGGACGCGCGATGGACGCGGCTTCTTCTACACGCGCTATCCCGCGCCGGCGCGAGACTCGGTGCTCACGGCAAAAGCGATCAACGGCAAGATCTACTATCACGTGATCGGAACGCCCGATCGCGACGACCGGCTGATCTACTCGCGTCCCGATCGGCCGGACTGGTACCTCAATGCCGACGTGACGGAAGACGGCCGATTCCTGTTCATCACGATGAATCACGGCACGGAGCCGAACAATCTCCTGCTCGTGGCCGATCTCGGACACGGCGCGCGGCCGGCGATCGGCGCGCCGATCCACGTGCTCTACGGAGGCAACGACGCCGAGTACGTACCGCTGGGCAATGTCGGTGACACCATCATCATGCAGACGACGGCGAACGCGCCGAAGCGGCGCATCGTGTCGTTCGTCGTCACGGATACGGCGCGCACGCACTGGCATAGCGTGGTGCCGCAGGGCGCGAACGTCATCGAAGCATCGACCCTCGCCGGCGGACGTGTGGTGACGCAGACGCTGGAGGACGTGAAGAGCCGGCTGCGGATGTATTCGACGCGCGGCGCGCTCGTGCGCGACATCGCGCTGCCGGGCATCGGCGCGGTGGGGACAATGTCGGCGCGCAACGACACGCCGGAGCTGTTCTACTCGTTCGCGTCGTACCTCGCGCCGAATACGGTGTATCGATACGATTTCGCGACGAACGCGAGCACGCCGTTCCAGGCGCCGCACGTGCCGTTCGATGCCAGCGCGTACGAGACGCGCCAGGTGTTCTACACGTCGAAAGACGGCACGCGCGTACCGATGTTCATCACCGCGAAGAAAGGGCTGACGCTCGACGGCTCGCATCCAACGATCCTGTACGCGTACGGCGGCTTCGACATCAGCACCACGCCGTCGTTCAGCCCGAGCGTCGCCGTGTGGCTCGAGCACGGCGGCGTGTACGCGGAAGCCAACATCCGCGGCGGCGGCGAGTACGGCGATGCCTGGCACCGCGCCGGCATGCTCGACGAGAAGCAGAACGTGTTCGACGACTTCATCGCCGCGGCAGAGTATCTGATTAGAGAACACTATACGTCGCCGGCGCACCTGGCGATCCACGGCTACTCGAACGGCGGGCTGCTCGTCGGCGCGGTGGAGGAGCAGCGGCCGGACCTGTTCGCCGCCGCCTATCCCGGCGCGGGCGTGATGGACATGCTGCGCTATGACAAGTTCAGCGCCGGCATAGGCTGGGTGCCCGAGTACGGCTCGTCGAGCAACCCGGCGCAGTTCAAGACCATCTATAAGTATTCGCCAGTGCACAACGTGAAGCCGGGCACCTGCTATCCCGCGACGATCGTCACGACGGCGGACCACGATGATCGCGTGGTGCCTGGCCATTCGTACAAGTTCATCGCCGCGCTGCAGGCGGCGCAGGGCTGCAGGCGGCCGACGCTCATTCGCGTCGAGACGAACACGAGCCACGGCTACATGCCCACCGACAAGTCCATTGCCCAGACGGCCGACGTCTGGGCGTTCACCGCATGGAACACCGGAATGCGACAGTAAGATGCCCAACTCGAAAGTGAACCGGACGCCCCGCGAGGGCGTCGTCGATCGTTTTCTCCGCTACGTCCGCATCGACACGCAATCGGCCGAGGACCAGCCCACCACGCCGAGCACGGCGAAGCAGTGGACGCTGGCCAACTTGCTTGCCGACGAGCTGCGGCAGCTCGGCGCGTGCGACGTGCGCGTGAGCGAGCATTGCATGGTGTACGCGAACCTCCGGGCGACCGTGCCCGATGCCGCGGAGGTGCCGGTGATCGGATTGCTGGCGCACGTCGACACATCGCCGGCCGTGAGCGGCGCGAACGTCAAGCCGATCGTCCACCGCAACTACCGCGGCGGAGACATCGTGCTGCCCGGCGACACGTCGCAGGTAATCACCGTCGCGCAGCATCCGGTGTTGGAGTCGATGATCGGCGACGACGTCATCACGACGGACGGCACCACGCTGCTCGGCTCTGACGACAAGGCCGGCGTGGCGGCGATCATGACGCTCGTCGACATCCTGACCGGCGACCCGGCGATTCCGCACGGCACGATCGCGATCGGGTTCACCGCCGACGAGGAGATCGGGGCGGGCATTCAGAAGTTCGACGTCGACGCGTTTGGCGCGAAGTTCGCCTACACCGTCGACGGCGGCACGCTCGGAGAAATCGGCGAAGAAACGTGGAGCGCGCGGCTCGCCACGGTCACGTTCCGCGGCAAGAGCACGCACCCGGGCACGGCCAAGGGCGTGATGGTCAACTCGATCCATGCCCTCGGGCACTTTCTCACGCTGCTGCCGCGCGACATGCTGCCGGAGACGACGGAGGACCGCGAGGGGTTCGTGCATCCGTACGTCGGCGCGGCAGACGTGGAGGAATCCAGCCTCAAGATCCTGCTGCGCGATTTCGAGATGAGCGGACTCGAAACGAAGGAGCAGCTGCTCCGCGAGCGAGCGGAGGCGACCGAGCGGAAATTTCCGGGCGTCTCGATCCAGATCGACGTGAAGGAGAATTACAAGAACATGAAAGAGGTGCTGCGGCACCATCCGGAGCTGATCGAGAACGCATTCGAGGCATCGCGCCGGGCAGGTATTTCGCCGTTCACCAAACCGATTCGCGGCGGCACCGACGGGTCCAAGCTCACGTTCCGCGGCCTGCCCTGCCCCAACCTGTTCACCGGCGGCCACGAGTTTCACAGCAAGCTCGAATTCAATTCGCGGCGCGGCCTCGAGGGAACGACGGAGATGCTGGTGCAGCTGGTGCAGGTGTTTGCGGGAAAGGCGCTAGAACGCTAGAACGGTGGAACGGTGGAACGGTGGAACGGTGGAACGGTGGAGCTGCTTGAGGTGCCAGCTCGTTAGCTCGAGCTCGCGAGCCAGCGGGTGAGCGAGTCGGCTGCCGCCGCCGAATCGTGAGCGCCGGCGGGATGTGTCGTGGACCAGAGCGCATATTCCGCGAGCCGGGCCGATGCGCTGATGTGCGCGATCGCGAACGCGATGCGGCGTGCGTTCGTCTCGAGCGTTGACCCATCGCGCGCCGCCTGCATCGATCGAGCGAGCGCTTCGATGCGCGCTCTGATCTGCTCGACGGCGCCGGCCAATGACGATTCGTCGATCGCATCGAGGCGCGACTCGATGTCGGTGCGCCACGCGGTCCAGGCGTCCGTGCGCTCGATGGCGCGCAGCACGTCGAGGCTGAGCACGTTCGTCGTTCCTTCCCAGATCGGGAGCACTTGCGCGTCGCGCAGCAGTTGCGGGATGCCGGTGTCCTCGATGTAGCCGGCGCCGCCGAACGCTTCGAGCGCTTCGCTGGCCACGCGCACGGCATGCTTTGCCGTGTACAGCTTGACCACCGGCGTGAGCAATCGCAGGACGCCCAGATCGCGCTCGGTCGCCGTGCCGCATTCCTCCTTGCCGAGCAGCTCGACGGCGTGGAAGGCGAGCAGGAAGCAGCCTCGCGCGACTGCATCGAGATCGGCGAGCGTCTCGCGGTGCAGCGGTTGCTCGATCAGCGGCTTTCCGAATGCGATGCGCTTCGTCGCGTAGTCCCGCGCGAGCGCGAGCGCGCGCCGCATGCCCGCCACCGCGGCGACGGCATTGTATACGCGGGTCACGTTGAACATCGACGCGATCTTGCGGACGCCGTCGCCGGCGCCGCCGACGAGCGTGCCCGGGGCGCCATCGAGCGTCAGCTCGGCCGTGGGCAGCGCGCGCGTTCCAAGCTTGTCCTTCAGTCGATTGACGCGAATGCCACGCAGCGCGCCGTTCTCATCGCGAAGCTCGATGAGAAAGGCGCTCAATCCGCGGCCGCCCGCCGGCGCGCCGTCGATTCTGGCGAGCGCGATCGCCATCTGCGATGTCGTTGCCGACGTGAACCACTTCGTGCCGAACAGCTGGTAGCAGTCGACGCCGCTCACTGCGTCAGTCGGTTCCTGGGGTCGCGCGGTCGTCGACGTGGCCGACACGTCGGAGCCGCCCGTTCGCTCGGTCATCCACTGGCCGGAGGTCCAGAACTCCGCCGGATCGCGCGTGGTGAGATGCTCGAACGCGGCCCGCGTGCGATCGTCAGCGCCATAAACTTCGAGAAATCGCGCCGCGCCGTCGCCCATCGCCAGCGGACAACTGTACGTGGACGATGACGGATGGAAGAGATACAGCTTGGCCATCTGATGCAGGCGCGAGAGATCACCGTTGGCGCGCTCGTATGCGATGGCGACCAGTCCTTCGACGGCGGAGATGCGGTCGAGCTCCCGCCAGGCGTCGCTCACGACGATGTCGTCGATGCGCCGGCCCCAGGGATCGTACGGCACGAGCCGCGGCGGCTGCGCTTCGGCCGCCCGGCCCAGCGCGGCGATGTCCGTCACCACGCGTTCGCCGAACCGGGCGAGCTCCGAATCGACGTCGCGGAGCATCGGCGCCGGCAAGCGCCAGGCCAGGTAGCCCCGCAGCAACGAATCCGCCTCGTACTGATTGTCGAGACGTGGCGCTGGTTGATAGAATTCTGACGCCGGCATCAGACGCCCGAGCTCACGCCGCCCATTTTCCCCTTTCTCCCGTCTCATGTCCATTCCGGGTCAACGATTGCTCCAGTGCGGTACGCTCACGCTCGCCGTCCTCGCGAGCGCCGCGCTCGCCGGTTGCGCGCAATCGCCCGTCTCGCCACCGGCTCAGCACGTGCCGCCGATTCGCCACGTGTTCATCATCATGCTCGAGAACAAAGGGTACGACACCACCTTTGGCGCGACGACGCAAGCGCCGTATCTGGCGAACACGATGGTGAGCGAGGGCGCGCTGCTGCGCCAGTACTATGGAATCGGACACTTCAGTCTCGACAACTACATCGCGTTGATCGGCGGCGTGCCGCCGACGCTCGCGACGCAGCAGGATTGCCCGCACTACGACGACTTCTTGCAAACCGGCACCGCCGCGGACGGACAACCTATCGGCACCGGTTGCATCTATCCCGCCAGCGTGCAGACGATCGCCAACCAGCTGATGGCCAAAGGCCTCACCTGGAAAGGATACATGGAGGACATGGGCAACGATCCAACGCGCGAGTCGGCGCGCTGCGGCCACGGCGTGATCGGCGCCGTCGACGTGACCGAGAGCGCGACGGCCACCGACATGTACGCGGCGAAGCACGACCCGTTCGTGTATTTCCACGCGGTGGTGGATTCCGCCTCCTGCCAGAGCAACGTCGTGCCACTCACGATGCTCGAAAGCGACCTTGGATCGTCCGCCCAGACTCCCAACTACTCGCTCATCGTACCCAATCTCTGCCACGACGGGCACGACCGGCCGTGCAAGAACGGCGACCCGGGCGGCCTCGTGTCGGCCAACGAATTTCTTTCAACCTGGGTACCGCGCATCACCAGCTCACCCGCCTTCGTGAACGACGGGCTGCTGATCGTGACGTTCGACGAAGCGTTGAGCATCGACGCGACGGCCTGCTGCGGCGAACCGTCCGGACCAAACGTTCAGCGTCCCGGCGTGAATGGCCCGGGCGGAGGACGCATCGGGGCCGTGCTGCTCTCCCGGTTCATCGCCCCGGGAACGGTCTCGGACAAGGCATACAATCATTACTCGTTGCTGCGCAGCGTCGAAGACATCTTCGGCCTGTCGCACATCGGCTACGCCGGCCAACACGGGCTCGCGCCATTCGGCGGCGACGTGTACACGCGGTCGACGCCCTGAGCGCGCACACGCGCCATGAGCGTTTCGTGACGGGCGACGCGGACGCGATCGTCGTCGGTTCCGGTCCGAACGGACTTGCCGCGGCGATCGTGCTTGCCCGCGCGGGCGTGTCGGTGGTCGTGGTCGAAGGCGCGCCGACGATCGGCGGCGGCACGCGCACCGAAGCGCTGACGCTTCCCGGGTTTTCGCACGACGTCTGTTCGGCGATCCATCCGCTCGGCGTCGCGTCGCCGCTCATGGCCTCGCTGCCGCTCGAGACGTACGGCGTGGAGTGGATTCAGCCGACGATCGCGATGGCGCATGCGCTCGACGGTGGCCGCGCCGCGCGGTACGCACACGATCTCGCCGAGACGGCGGCGGAGCTGGGCAGCGACGGACCAGCGTATCGGCGCCTGATGGAGCCGTTCACGACGCATTGGTCCGCGCTCGCGCACGACGTGCTCGCGCCGGTGCGCATTCCGTCGCATCCGCTGCTGATGGCGCGCTTCGGACTGACCGGCATTCAAAGCTGCACGTCGCTCGCCGAACGGTTCGCGCGGCCGGAAACCCGCGCGATGCTCGCCGGCATTGCCGCGCATTCGATTCAGCCGCTCAGCGCATCCGGCACCGCGGCGGCGGCGATCCTGCTCGGCGTTACGGGACATGTCGCCGGCTGGCCGATCGCGCGCGGCGGTTCGGCCACCATCACCAACGCGATGGCGGCGTATCTCACGAGTCTCGGTGGACGCATCGTGACCGGCACGCCGATCCGCCGCCTGAACGAGCTGCCGCCGGCGCGCGCGGTACTGCTCGATCTCACGCCGCGGCAGGTGCTGCGCGTCGCCGGCGAGTGGCTGCCGGCGCGATACAGCAAGCAGCTATTGGAGTTCGAGTATGGGCCCGGGATCTTCAAGGTCGACTGGGCGTTGTCCGGGCCGGTGCCGTGGACCGCACCCGAGTGCAACCTTGCCGGTACGGTACACCTCGGCGGCACCATCGAGGAGGTCGCGGCGAGCGAAGAGGCGGTAACGCGCGGCAGGCACGCCGAGCGACCGTTCGTGCTCGTGGCGCAGCAGAGCCGGTTCGACGCATCGCGCGCGCCGGCGGGCCAGCACACGCTGTGGGCGTACTGCCACGTGCCCGCGGGCTCGACGGTCGACATGACGCCGCGCATCGAGGCGCAGATCGAGCGGTTCGCGCCAGGCTTTCGCGATCTCATATTGGCGCGGCACACGATCAGCAGCGTCGAGCTGCAGGCGAAGAATCCGAACATGGTGGGCGGCGACATCGGCGCGGGCGCGAACACGCTGCGTCAACTCATATTCCGGCCGACGATCCGCTGGAATCCGTACTCGACGCCGGTCCCTGGACTCTACCTCTGCTCCGCGTCTACGCCGCCCGGCGGCGGAGTGCACGGCATGTGCGGCTATCACGCCGCCGTCGCGGTGCTCGGCGATCGCTTTGGCGTATCGCCGAGCCGCGAAGCGTACTACGGACGGCCAACGGTATCGCGCGTTTCGTAGGCGGTCGTCGTGGTCGGCGTGCCGAGGTCGTTGGTGTGGCGACGCAGACCGAATAGACCGAACAGCCCGATCAATCCGAGCCAGCCCCACGCGCCACTGCTGCCGCCGTTCGAGTACTGTTGATCGTACGTGCCCGCCGCCGTGCCGCCGTTCACACCGGTCGCGGCGGGCGTGGCGGCATTCGCGCCGGTGCCATACGTCTCAGGCGTGGGCGCCGGTATCGTCGGACTGGACGTTCCGAGCGCGGAGCCTTGCGTGCCGGCCGTACCGGCAACGCCCGTCGCGCTCGTGTTCGGCGACGGATTGGTGCTGCTCGTCGCGGCACTCGTGTTCGGCGCCGGGTTCGTGCTGCTGGCCGTTGCACTCGTGGCCGGCGTCGGGCTGGTGCTGCCGATCGTCGCCCCGGTCTGGGCGCCCGCGAACATCAGCGGCGCCGCGCTCAGACAGAGCACGAGCGCGCCGGAGCGGAGCGCCGCTCCCGTTTCGTATTTACGCATGACAGAATCCTCCTGGAACTTTCCGGGCCGCTCCATGCGGCACCGGACGCGGGAGGAAGTCGCACGTGTCGTGCCCTTCGCGTGCGCGAACGTCTAGCCGGCCAGGACGGGCAGCAGTCGTGTGAGCGACGTCACCACATCGCCGGCGGCCTGCGCGTGCCCGAGATCGCTCTCGAGGGCGAGCAGATCGGCGAGCGACACGCCGGCGAGCACGTCGTTGATCCGCGTCTGCAACAGCAACCAGACGGGACGGATGCTGCACGCATGCGACGGCGCGCACCGCGACGAGTCGACCGGATGCGACTCGCAATTCAGCTCGAACACCGACTCCTCCGCCGCCTGGACCACGTCGCGCACGGAGATCTCGCCCGCGGGCCGCGCGAGACGGTAGCCGCCGTGCGCACCGCGCGTGCTCCGCGCGATGCCCGCCCGCCGCAGGCGAATGAGAATTTGCTCAACGGAGTCCGCCGGCAGCCGTTCGGACGCCGCGATCTCGCGGCCGGACACGAGTGCGCCGTCGCGGCGCGCCAGGTGCAGCGCGCAGATCATTCCGTACTCGGCGACGTTGGTGACTCTCATGCGGCGCCTCCCGCGGCACGAAGCGTACGAGCCCGGGCGAGGGCGTAGGAGCCGAAGATCAACACCGCCGCGGCGGCCTGGGCGAGCAGCGTCTCCACCGTCGGAAACACCGAGAACCACAGGCCAGCCCAGTCGGGAATGCGGCCGGTGAGCGCGTGAATCGGCGTGGTGGGCAGCCAGTGCGCGAGCTGCATCTCCTGCGCCTGCTCGCCGACCATCACGAACAGCACGACGGCGAGCATCAGGCCGGTGACCACGAGCATTTTCTTATAGGGCAGCTTGCGCCGCAGCACGAACGTCAGCACCGCGACGATGGCCGCCAGGGCGGTCCCGATCACGACGCCGCCGAGCACCACCGCGCCGCCGAGCTGCAAGCGGTAGCTCTGGAGGAACAGCACGACCTCGAAGCCTTCGCGATACACCGACGTGAAGCCGAGCATGCCGAGGCCGAGCAGCAGCTGCCGGTGCGAATGTTCGCTCGAGCCCGCGGATTCAAGCAGGTCGCGCTTGCGCCGATTGTGCGCCCCGATCCAGCCCGTCCAGTAGATGCGATGGAAGAACCAGTTCATGACGACGAGCAGCACGACGATCGCGAGCAGGCCCGTCACCGCCTGGATGTGCAGTGCCGACACGTTCCGGCTCAGCGCGTCGATCGCGCGAATCGCGATGATCCAGGTCATGATCGTGGCGCCCGCCGCGGCGAGCGCACCCCACGCGATCGGTTCTCGATGCTGCGTCTGCCGGCCGCGCATACCGGCGGTGATCGCCGAGAGCACGAGAATACACTCGAGCCCTTCGCGGAAGACGAGCACCGCAATGTCGAGCACCGCCGCGGGCGTGGTCGTGCGGGCGAGCGTCGGGTCCGGTGCGCCGGATTGCGCGATCGCTTGCCAGATGAGCAGCGCGAGCACGAGCGCGGCGCCGGCGAGCACGGCGGCGCGGGGGATCTGAAACGACCGACTTCGAGCGACTGCGATATGGGTCATTCGTGAGAACGGCAGAACGGCGGGTCCGCCGTCGGCATCGACGGCGCGTGAGCGTCAATTCCGATGAATACCATCGGAATTATCGAAGGTTCGCCAATCCGGGCTGTTGGCGCAACCCGTAGTCGACCGAAGCGCTCGAGGACCGGGCGCGCGGTTGCGGGATCATTTGGGATCAATATATTGTCAAGTAGTGATCTATCAACTACTTACATCGATACTGCGACGCCTCTCCCCGTCCTCGTTTAGCCGAACGGCCGCCCTGGTCGCGGCGTTTTCCGTGGGCGGCGCGCGGACGGGCTCCGCGCAGCAACCGAGCACGACGCCGGCCGCGGCCGCGCGCGTGGTCGCGCCCGACACCACCGTCACACCCGATTCGCCACGGGCCGCCCTGCGCGACTTCTTCGACGCCGCCGGGTCCGGTGACTTTGCCCATGCCGCTCGTTTCCTGGATGCGCCGGCAACCGGGATCGATCGCGCCGCCGATCTCGCGCGGCAGCTCAAGCTCGTGCTCGATCAGTATGCCTGGCTCGATCTGACCACCGTGTCGCCCGCGGCCCAGGGCGATACCGCGGACGGACTGCCGCGCGGCGTCGATCAGGTCGCCGCGATCGACGCACCAGGAATCGGCCGCGAACCAGTTCGTCTCCGCCGATCGTCGACTGTCGCAACCGCCGACTCGACGGCGCCCTCGTGGCGCTTTTCGCGCGCGACGGTCGAACGTATTCCCGTGTGGTACGCGACGCTCGGCAATCGCTGGCTCGTCGACCACTTGCCGAGTGCGCTGCTGCGCGCCGGACCGCTCGACGTGGCGGTATGGCAATGGCTGGCGATCGTGCCGCTGCTCATCGTCGCGCTCGTGCTCGGAATCGCCGCGGCTCGCCTGCTGCGCCAACTCCTTCGATGGCTGACGCGCCGCTCGCGTTCGGATGTCGACGACATGATCGTGTCGCGCCTGGCGCGGCCGCTCACCGCGGCGACGGCGCTGGCGGTGCTCGCGGCGCTGCTTCCGCTGCTCGAGCTGTACGCACCGGGGCGGGCGGCGGCGTTCCGCGCGATCAAGGCGGCGTACGCCGTCGTCTTCTTCTGGGCGCTCTGGCGCGCGATCGACGTCGGCCGCCAATTCGCCACGCACACGCGCTGGGCAACCACGACGCCCGCATCGCGCTCGCTGATTCCGCTCGGCGCTCGCACGATCAAGGTACTGGTCGGCGTGCTCGCGCTGATGTCGATGCTGTCGATCCTCGGCTACCCGGTAACGAGCCTGATCGCGGGGCTCGGCATCGGCGGGCTGGCGCTCGCGCTCGCCGCGCAGAAGACTGTAGAGAATCTGTTTGGCGCGTTCTCGATCGGCATCGATCAGCCATTCCGCGAGGGCGACTTCGTGCACGTCGATGATTTTGTCGGAACGGTTGAAGCCATCGGGCTTCGCTCGACGCGCTTCCGGACGCTCGACCGGACGCTGATCACCTTGCCGAACGGCCGGCTTGCGGACATGCGGCTGGAGTCGTTCGCCGTGCGCGATCGCCTGCGCCTCGCGCTCACCGTCGGCCTCGTATACGAGACCACGGCGGCGCAAATGCGAACTGTGCTCCAGGGACTCGAGCGCGTGCTCCGCAGCCATCCGCTCATCTGGCCCGACGCGGTGGTCGTGCGCTTCGGCGAGCTCGCGCCGTCGTCGCTCAACATCGACGTGATGGCCTGGTTCCAAACGTCGGACTGGGGAGAGTTTCAGACGATCCGGCAGGACGTGCTGCTGCAATTCATGGATGTGGTGGAGCGCGCGGGGACATCGTTCGCGTTCCCGACGTCGACGGTGCACCTCGCGTCGATGCCGGCGCTCCCATCGCCGATGCGCGAGCACGTCGCGGAGGCGCGACGTGGCTGAATCCACGCAGGTTCTCAGCGACAGTGCGCCGCGTCGTGCCGCAGGCCGCCTGATCAGCGTCTCCAACCGGCTTCCGGTGACGGTGACGATGGAGAACGGTCAGGTGGCGATCAAGCGGAGCAGCGGCGGCCTGGCGACGGGACTGCGGCGCGTGCTGAGCGGCGATCGCGGCGTGTGGATCGGCTGGCCGGGGCAGCTCGGCGAGTTGAGCGAAGCGCAGCGGCACCGCATCGTGCGACAGCTCGCCGACCTCGGCACCGCGCCGGTGAATCTGTCAGACCACGAAGTCGAGATCTTCTATGAAGAAGTCTCGAATGGCGTGCTTTGGCCGCTCTGCCACGACCGCATCGACCGGCTGCCGCTGCGCATCGAGGGTTGGGACGTGTACGAGACGGTCAATCAGCGCTACGCCGACGCGGTCGTCGACGCCTGGCAGCCGGGCGACACGATCTGGGTGCACGATTACCAGTTGATGCGCGTGCCGCTGCTGATCCGCCGCCGGCTGCCGCACGCGAAGATCGGGTTCTTTCTCCACGTCCCGTTTCCGAATCCGGAGATCTTCTTCACGCTGCCGGTGCGCCGCTGGCTGGTGGAGGGTATGCTGGGCGCGGATCTCATCGGCTTTCACACGCGCCGGTACCGCGGCCATTTCACCGCGGCGCTGCGGCGGCTGTTCGGCATCGAGATGGACGTGCCGACGAGCACCGTCGCCTGGAACGAGCGGCGCGTGACGCTCGGGATCTTTCCAATGGGCATCGACGCGGCGTCGTTCGCCGAACGCGCCGTCTCGCGCGACGTGAACGTGCTGACGCTGGAGCTGAAGCAGCCGGCCAGTCGCCTGCTCGTCGGCATCGACCGCCTCGATTACAGCAAGGGCATTCAGCGCCGCGTGCTCGCGCTGCAGCAACTGCTGATCGATCATCCGGAGTGGCGCGAGCGCGTGCGGCTCGTGCAGGTGGCCGTTCCGTCGCGTGGGCGTGTGGGCGCGTACAAGCGCTTTCGGCACGATGTGGAATCTCTTATCAGCCGCATCAACGGCGAATTCGCCACGCCCGCCTGGACGCCGATTCACTACATTCACCGCGCGGTGTCACCGGCGACGCTGGTGGCGCTCTACCGGGCCGCCGACGTGATGCTCGTGACGCCGGTGCGCGACGGCATGAATCTCGTCGCGAAGGAATTCGCCGCCTGCCGCAGCGACGAGGACGGCGTGCTGGTGCTGAGCGAGTTCGCCGGCGCGGTGGACGAGCTGACGGACGCCTGCATCGTCAATCCCTACGACATCGCCGGCGTGGCCGAGACGATTCACACGGCGCTGACGATGAGCGGCACGGAACGGCGCACGCGCATGCGGCGGCTGCGCGCGCAGGTGTTCGAGCACGATGTTCGCCGCTGGGCGGAGGAGTTCCTCGCGGCGCTCGCCGCGGCATAGCCAACGCGCCGAGTACAATCCGCTATATTCGCCCGCGGGCCGCTGGACTTTTTCCACCTCGAGCCGCCGGTGCATGGAATCCGCGTTCGTCATCCTGTTCTCGATCGCATCGCTCGTCGCGATTGCCGCGCGGCGCGTGCACGTGCCGTACACGGTGGCACTCGTGGTCGTCGGGCTCGTGGTGGGCGCGTTGCACGTCATCGAGCCGCCGCATCTCACGAAGGACTTGCTGTTCGCCCTGTTCCTGCCCGGGCTGGTGTTCGAGGCCGCGTACAACCTGCACGTGTCCGAGCTGCGCGCGAACTGGCGCACCATCAGCACGCTCGCCGCGCCAGGCGTCATGGCCGCGGTTGCGCTGACGGCGGCGATCATGCTCGGCGGTTTCCATCTGTTCGGCGTTGCACCTGAGATCACCCGCTCGTATGCGCTCGTGTTCGCGGCGCTGGTAGCGGCAACGGATCCGATCGCCGTCGTCAGCATGTTTCGCCAACTTGGCGTGCCGCCGCGGCTCACGACGATGATCGAGGCCGAGAGTCTGTTCAACGACGGCACGTCGATCGTCGTGCTGTCGCTGGTGCTGGCATACGTGACGGGCGATTCGTCCAGCGTGGCCGTGCTCGTGCTGCGCTTTCTCGCCGTGATCTGCGGCGGTGCAGTCGTCGGAACGCTGCTGGGGTTTGGGATCGCGCGACTGACCAAGCGGATCGACGATCCGATGATCGAGATCACGCTGACCACGGTCGCGGCATACGGCTCGTTCGTCGCGGCCGACCGGCTGCAGCTGTCCGGCGTGATCGCCACCGTCTCCGCGGGTCTCGTGCTCGGCACCTACGGCCGCGAAGTCGCGATGTCGCCGACGACGCGCGTGAGCGTCGACGTCTTCTGGGAGTACGTGGCTTTCGCGCTGAACTCGATCGTCTTCCTGCTGATCGGCTTCGAGGTGCGGCCATCGGGCCTGATCGCGTCGACGCTGCCGATCCTGATCGCGTTCGTCTCGGTCGTGTTGTCGCGCGCCGGGATCGTGTTCGGTGTGCTGGCGCTGTTTCGATCGACGAGCGAACGCTTTTCGTCGAGGTGGGCGACGCTGCTCACGTGGGGCGGATTGCGCGGCGCGCTGTCGATGGTGCTGGCGCTCGCCCTTCCCGCCGACTTTCCGCATCGTGCGCTGCTCGTCGACATGACGTTTGGCGTGGTGCTGATCTCGCTCCTGCTTCAGGGGCTGACAATGCCGGCACTGGTTCGGCCGCTGGCCTCGGTGGGCGCGGGGCCGGGGGAGTAAGATCCGTCGTCCCTCGTCCGTCATTGTCGCGCGGGGTGAGTGTGGCGCGCCGAATCCGGTTGTACTGAGTTGGGGACGCGGATTGTGCGGAAACTGGCGAACGAGGCGCGAATTGCTCGGTGTGGCGCATGGGGCTCCGCGCGCCAGCTGAGAAACAAAAAATGATTTCTGTGGTGGTGGTGTCTCGATCAATTCCCCGGTCCGTTCCCTCCGGCCACTCCGCAGCCCTGTTGAGTGCTGTGTGATGGGCTGTCGCGGCACAGAGGTGGCGCTGCAGGCTACATCGCAGGGATAGGAAATGGGCTGCGGAGAACTGCGGAGAACTGCGGACAGGCGCGGAGGGGCGTTGCCGGAGGTGTTGATGCATGATGAACGACCGCAGCGCACACGGACCTCGAGATTCTCGGCGCGTTCTCGGAAGTGCAATCATTGTCGGCGTTGGCTTCTCAACCCCTAAGAATTGAAGTTCTCTCCGCCGTTCTCCGACGCTTCGCGACTCTCTCCGAAGTAATGATGCCGACCCGGCCACAACAGGTTTGAACACGAATGAAACGGAGGCGACGGATCGAACGAATCAAAAACCAAATGCTTTTGGCGTGTGGCGCGAGAGACTCGGTGCGCCAATGGCCGGCAGTCCGTGCCTCGTCCGCCAGCTTCAGCCCTCGTCCGCGTCCCCGATTCAGTCCAACCCAATTCGGCGCGCCAGACTCACCCCGCGCGACAACCGTGGACCATGGACGAGGGCAAAGGTGTCAATCTTGCATCGTCGTCCCCGTTAGGGTCTTTTCCCACCGACCCCGGAGCCGCATCGCAGCCGAACGGCGGCGCCCTGCCCGAGAGGCCAATGGAGGCCGATCATGCGCTCGAACACGAACCAGAATTTTGGTCCGTCGCTGGTACAACACGAAGAATCCGGGACGAAGTCGCACCATGCCGGCGAGCACGGCGCAGCCGATAGCGGCGCCACTACTCACGCCCACGGGCATGGGCACAATCACGCCGTTCAGTTCTACGACAGCGAGTCGTTCCTGTCGTCGGTCGTCACGGAGTTTCTCGCCGACGGGATTCGTCGCCGCGAGCCCTGCGTCGTCATCGCGACGCCAAACCATCGTGCGGCATTCGTGAGCGGACTGCGCGGCGCGGGCGTGAAAGTCGGGCCCGCGCGACGCGACGGCCTGCTGCTCCTGCTCGATGCGAGAAACTGCCTCGATCGCTTCATGAGCGGTGGGGTGCCGGATCGAGAGCGCTTCCACCGCACGATGTCGCGCGTCTTCACCCGCACATCGCGGACGAACCGCGCAGCGTTGGTGCGTGCGTACGGCGAGATGGTCGATCTGCTGTGGAAGGACGGCAACACCGAAGGCGCGATCCAGCTCGAGGAGCTGTGGAACGAATTGTCGAACCGCTACCACTTCTCGCTGCTCTGCGCCTACGCGATGGGGAACTTCTATCGCGCCTCCGACGCCGATCTGTTCCGGCGGATCTGCGGGCAGCACTCGCATGTCGCGCCGGCCGAGTCGTACGTGAACGACGGCGACGAATCGCGGCTCGTCGAGATCAGCCTGCTCCAGCAGCGCTCGCGCGCGCTGGAATCGGAAATCGTGCAGCGGGAGCTGCTCGAGCAGCGGCTTCGCGAAACGCTCATCGCCGTGCAGGAGCGCGAGGAGGATCTGCGCGACGTGCTCGAGAACGCCGTTGAGGGAATCCATCTCGTCGCGGCGGACGGCACCATCCAGTGGGCGAACGCGGCCGAGCTGAACATGCTCGGGTACACGGCTGAGGAATACATCGGCCGGAACATCGCCGAAATTCACGCCGATCGGCCCGTGATCAACGACATGCTCGCGCGGCTCGGCCGTGGCGAGACGCTCCGGAGCTACGAAGCGCGGCTGCGCTGCAAGGACGGCTCGATTCGGCACGTCATCGTCAGCTCGAACGTGCGGTGGCGCGAGGGCAGGTTCCAGCACACGCGCTGCTTTTCGCGCGACGTGACCGAACAGCGACAGGCGACGCTGGAGCGCGAGCTGGCGCTCGAGCGTGAGCGTGCAGCGCGCGCCGATGCCGAACGCGCCCGCATCGAGGCGGACCGCGCACGGCTGCTTGCCGAGCAGGCGAATCGCGCCAAGAGCGATTTCCTCGCGGTGATGAGTCACGAGCTGCGCACGCCGCTCAATGCGATCGGCGGTTATGCGGAGCTCATGGAGCTCGGCATTCACGGCACCGTGTCGCCGGAACAGCGCGAGGCACTCGAGCGCATTCAGCGAAGCCAGCAGGTGCTGCTCGGGCTGATCAACCAGGTGTTGAACTACGCCCGCATCGAGAGCGGCAACGTTCGATACGATGTCACCAACGTCGCGCTGGACGAGGTGATCCGGTCATCGGAGGCGCTGCTGCAACCGCAGCTCCGCGCCAAGGGACTGCAGTACCAGTACTCGGGTTGCGCACCGCAGCTCATCGTCCGCGCGGACGCGGAGAAACTGCAGCAGATTCTGCTCAACCTGTTGACGAACGCGCTCAAGTTCACCGAGCGCGGCGGCGCGATCGCGGTCGATGTGGAGGGTGACAATCCCGTGCTGGTGCGCGTGCGCGACACTGGGATCGGCATTGCCGCCGGGAAGCTGCAGGCGATCTTTGATCCGTTCGTGCAGATCAACGCGCACTACACCCGAACCCGCGACGGCGTTGGCCTGGGCCTGGCGATCAGCCGCGATCTGGCGCGCGGCATGGCCGGCGATATCAGCGTCGAGAGCGTCGAAGGCGAGGGGTCGACGTTCACCCTCCGACTCGAGCGCGCTTCGGCCGTCGGGGACTGAGGCGAGCCCAATTGAACCCGCCAGGCGCCGCAGCGCCTGGCGGCTCGTCGAGGATTATGGCTGGGTCGTAGTCGTGCCGCTCGTTTCCGAAGCGGTTGCGCTCCAGACGCTGAGCACGACCATGATGATGCCGACGATGATGTAGTTCCACATGAAGTTCTGGCCGGCAAAGCCGTAGACCCACGGCGAGATGATGAGCCACACGCCGATGATTGCGTCGACCCAGCTCGCCCACGGCCTCGTGGCGCCGCTGAAGCGCGTGGCCGCGAGAATGGCGACGACAATCCCCAGAATGATGGCGTTCGCGGTGTTCCCCGAGGTGATGCCGTCGACCCATCCGGAAATGATCAGATAGATCGCGACGAGGAAGTTCAGACCGCTGGCGAGCCGGCGCTGGCCGGCGTGCGAGTGTGGATGAAATTGCTCCGTATGGGCAGCATGTGTCATGAAGCACCTCCCTGCTTCTGCGGCGTGCACCAGTGTCGGTGCGTTTGCCTCCATGCACTCCTTACATCGCAGCAAAGGTCAGACCGGAAGTGCATTGTGGCGCCGGGCTCTTGCACGCCGAGTGAGATTTGCTCTCACCGCCCGCTCTCCCGTTCGCTCGCAGGTCTCCCATCGTATGAGTATTCTGAATACCCACCCCGCGGCCGCCGCCGCGCTGTTCGTCATCGCCGCCGGTTGCGGCAAGAGTACGCCGCCTGGCGCGCAGGCGTTCACGATGCCGCCGACTCCCGTCGGCGTCGTCACGGTTGCGCCGGCTCGCGTGGCCGAAGCGTACGAGTTCGCCGGCCAGGTACAGCCCTTTCGCCGCGTCGAGGTTCGATCGCGCGTCGATGGCATCATCGTCGACCGTCCGTTCACCGAAGGCAGCGTCGTGCAGAAGGGGCAGGTGCTCTACCGCCTCGACACGGTGCGCTACGAAGCGGCGTATCGCACGACGCTCGCGCGCTACAACAATGCGAAGCGAACGTTGGCCCGCCTCGAGCCGCTGTTGCCGCAACACGCCGTCGCACAGCAGGACGTCGACAACGCGCGCTCGGAGCTGGAGCTGTCGCAGGCGCAGCTCGACGAAGCAAAGAAGGATCTGGACGACACGGTGATCCGGGCCGAAATCGCCGGCCTCGTCGGCCGTGCGCGACTCGATCTCGGCGCACGCGTCACCGGACCCGCCGATCTGTTGACGACGATCGATGAGCTGGACCCGGTGTACGTCACCTTCCATCCGTCGTCGCAACAGTTGCTCGCCTGGCAGCAGGATCCGCACGCGCGCCAGTTGCTGCAGCCAGGCGGCAGCGGACCGGCGATTCGCGTCGTGCTTCCCGATGGCACGGTGCTGCCGCGAACCGGACATCTCAACTTCATGGCGCCGTCGCTGGATTCGGCGAGCGGCACGCAGGAATTCCGAGCCTTATTCCAGAATCCTGATCACCGCCTGCTGCCGGGCCAGTTCGTCCGAGTGCGTCTCGAAGGCTTCGCGCGGCCAAGCGCGCTCGCCGTGCCGCAGCGCGCCGTGCAGCAGGGACTCGGACGGCAGTTCGTGTATCTCGTCGGCGCCGGCGATACGGTCGTGGCGCGTGACGTGAAGCCCGGGCCGTGGAGCGGCAATCTCTGGTTGATCGACTCCGGGCTCGTCGCCGGCGATCGCGTGATCGTCGACGGCGTGCAGAAGGTTGCGCCGGGTCGCGTCGTCAAGCCGACACCCGCCGCGCCATGAGTACGCCGACTCGGGACGGCGAACCGGAGATTCGCTACTTCTTCATTCGCCGCCCCGTGATGGCGGCGGTGATCTCGATCGTCATCACGCTGCTCGGCTTGTTCGCGATCCAGCTGCTTCCGGTCGCGCGCTATCCACAGATCACGCCGCCGGCGGTCCGCATCACGACGAATTACCCCGGCGCATCCGCCGAGGATGCCGCCCAGGCCGTCGCCGCGCCGATCGAGGAGCAACTCGCCGGCTTGCAGGGGATGCTCTACTACTCGTCGTCAAACGCGAGCGACGGCACGACGAACATCACCGTCACGTTCGACGTGTCGCGCAACCAGGATCTCGCGGCGGTCGACGTACAGAACGCCGTCAAGCTGGCCGAGCCACAACTACCCGAAGCGGTGCGCACCAACGGCGTGACGATCACGAAGGCGAACACGGACATTCTCGCGATCGTTGCGCTGCAGTCGACGGATACGCGGTACGACGCGACGTATCTCGCGAATTACATGAAGCTGTACATCGTGGACGAGCTGAAGCGCGTGCCCGGCGTGGGCGACGCGACGCCGTTCCCGAATCGCGATTTCTCGATGCGCCTGCAGCTCGATCCCGACAAGATGGCGCAGCTCGGGATCACCGTGAGCGACGTGACCGCGGCCGTGCGCGAGCAGAACGCAACGAATCCAGCGGGTCGCCTTGGGGCGGAGCCCTCGCCGCCAGGCACGCAGCTCACCCTGCCGATCACCACCATCGGCCGACTGCAATCGCCCGCGCAATTCGACAGCATCGTCGTGCGCGCGCGACCGGACGGTTCGCTCGTGCGCTTCGGCGATATCGGCCAGGCCATGCTCGGCGCGCAGAGCTACGACCTGATCGGGCGACTGAACGGCCAGCCCACGGCGCTGCTGCTGCTGTATTCGCGTCCGGGTGCAAACGCGCTCGCGGTCAAGCAGGCGGTCGTGACGCGCATGGACCAGTTGCAGAAGGGCTTCCCCGCCGGCGTGCGCTATCTCGTGCCGTTCGACACGACGCCGTTCGTCAGCGCATCGATCAAGGAAGTGGCGATCACGTTGTTCGAGGCCATGATCCTGGTGACACTCGTCGTCTTCCTGTTTCTCCAGAGCTGGCGTGCGACGCTGATTCCGATGCTCGCCATACCGGTGAGCGTCATCGGCACGTTCCTCGGGCTGCTCGCGTTCGGAATGTCGATCAACGTGCTGACGTTGTTCGGCCTCGTGCTGGCGATCGGCATCGTCGTCGACGATGCGATCGTGGTGATCGAGAACGTCGAACGCATCATGGCGACGGAGAAGCTGCCGCCGCGCGTCGCGGCCGACCATGCCATCCGTCAGGTCGCCAGCGCCTTGATCGCCATCGTGCTGGTGCTCTGCTCCGTCTTCGTGCCCGTCGCGTTCATCGGCGGCGTGACGGGCGCGTTCTTCAAGCAGTTCGCGGTCACGATCGTCATCGCGGTCGTGCTGTCGGGCATCGTTGCGCTCACGCTCACACCCGCACTGTGCGCGCTGCTGCTCACCGAGTCAAACGAAGCGCACACCAGCGGCTTCTTCGGCTGGTTCAACCGGATGATGGCGCGCGCCACGCGCGGCTACACCGGCGCGGTGGGCTCCGTGCTTCGCCGTCCGGCGGCGTGGCTCGGCGCGTTCGCGGTGGTGCTGGTGCTCGCCGGCGTGCTCTGGCGCTCGATTCCGACCGCCTTCATTCCCACCGAGGACAAGGGCGTGATGGCGTTCGCCGTTCAGCTGCCCG
>JAICKA010000161.1 GCA_025928185.1 Gemmatimonadaceae bacterium | reverse complement strand
TGCGCGAGCGTGCGCACGACGCCGATCAACCCGTGGCCGCACATGCCGAGGTACGTCTCGTTGTTGAAGAACACGATGCCGGCGAGCGAATCCGCGTGCACCGGCGGCGTGAGCAGCGCGCCGACGATCGCGGCGTGTCCGCGCGGCTCGCACACCACGGCGCGGCGAAGCGAGTCCGCATCGCGGCGGAGCGACTCGCGCCGGGCTTCCATGGTGTCGCCGGCGGGTTGTGGCCAGCCGTCGACGATCACACGCGTCGGCTCACCCTCCGTGTGCGAATCGACGACGCGCATGGACGAAGGCATCATGGGTTGATCTGCACCGTCTTGATCTCGGTGTAGAACTGCTGCGCCGCGGGTCCCTGCTCGCGCGTGCCCGAGCTCGAGCTCTTCATGCCGCCGAACGGCGCGTGCGGATCGACGCCGGTGGTGTCGCCGTTCACGCGCACCATTCCGGCCTCGATGCGGTCGACGTAGCGAAGCGCACTCGCGAGGTCGCGCGTGAAGAGCGAGGCACTGAGCCCGTACGGCGTCGCATTGGCGATGGCGATCGCCTCGTCGAGATCGCCGGCCGTGAAGGACGCGAGCACGGGCCCGAACAACTCGCGTTGCGCGAGCGCCGAATCGGCTGCCGCCCCGCGCACGATGGTCGGCGACACGAAGTACCCGCGGGCGAATTCGTTCGAGGCGGGCACTTCGCCGGTGTAGATGCACTCGGCATCCATCTCGCCGAGCACGCGACGAATCGCGTCCTGTGAGTGTTTGCTGATGACGGGACCAATGGCCGCCGCAGGATCCGTCACGGGGCCAAGCGGCAACGCCGCGACGCGCGCCCGCAGCTCGGCCAGAAACGGCGCTTCCACTTCGCGCGCCACGACGACGCGGCTCGTGGCCGTGCATTTCTGGCCGGCGTATCGCATTGCGCCGGCGGCGGTGAGGCCGGCGGCGAGTCCGAGGTCCGCGTCGGGCAGCACGATCGCGACGTTCTTGCCGCCCATCTCGGTTTGGTAGCGGATGTTCCGCTTTGCGGCCGCCGCGGCGACCAGAGCGCCGACGGCGCCCGAACCCGTGAAGCTCACGGCCCGTACATCCGGCGCCTCCACGAGCGGCATGCCGACGTCCCCACCCGCGCCGAGCAGCACGTTGAACACGCCGCGCGGCAGTCCGGCAGCGGCTGCCGTTTCCGCCAGCGCGAGCGCGCAGCGCGACGAGGCTTCCGCGGGCTTGAGCACCACGGTATTACCGAACGCTAATGCCGGCGCCGCCTTCCACAGCGGAATCGCGACGGGAAAATTCCACGGCGTGATGAGCGCGACAACGCCGAGCGGCTGGTGAATGCTGTATTGCAGGGCACCGGCCGCCTGGGCCGGGATCAGGTCGCCGATCGGGCGGACCGCGTCGCCGGCGTAATAGCGGAGAATCGTCACACACCGTGCGACTTCGCCTCGTGCTTCGCCGACCGGTTTGCCCACCTCGCGAACGAGCAGCTGGGCCAGCTCCTCGCGCCGCTCACCGATTGCCGACGCCCAATTGTACAGATACTCCGACCGCGCGGGACCGCTCAGCGCGCGCCAGGCCGGATACGCTCCAGCCGCCGCCGCGACGGCAGCCCGCACGTCCTCACTCGTCCCCGCTGGTACGGACGCGAGAACGTCCTCGGCGTCCGACGGATTGACGTCGGGAATCCATCGCTCCGTTTCGCTTGGCCGCCAGTCGCCGCCAATGAAATGACGAAGTTGCGCCGGCGCACTCATGCGGCGCACCCCGCTGGTGCGAGGGCGGTCGCCGAACATCTGGGTGCCGAAGCGCGTATCAAGGGATGGCCGTCCGTCGTCAAGGTGTACGAGCTACTGGTGTCGCCAGGCGTGTCCGCGGCGTAGACTATCCCGGAGATCCAACGGCGGCAAGCGTTTGGTCCGTAGTCCGTGGTCCGTAGTCCGTAGATGACGAAGCACGTCGACGGATTTCGGACACGGACCTCATCCACCCTCCCCTCTCTCGTCATGTCGCTCACCCCAGCCATCGTCCGCGACGCGCTGTTCGTGGCGCTCGGGATCTTCACGCTCGGATATCTCATCGTGGTGCTCTCGGCGGTACGCCGCCGCGGCGCTGCGGGCGAAAATGTGAAGACGCCGTTCAACATCTCGTTGACGAGCTTCGTCGCGAACTTCTTCGACACGCTCGGGGTGGGATCGTTCGCCACGACGACGTCCGCGTTCCGCTACTGGCGGATGGTGCCGGATGAGCGAATCCCGGGCACGCTCAACATCGGGTACGCGCTGCCGACGATCGCCGAAGCATTCATTTACACGGGCATCGTGCCGGTCGACCCGAAAACGCTCGTCCTGATGATCGGCGCCGCGATTCTCGGCGCCTGGCTCGGTGCGGGCGTCGTTTCCGGCTGGTCTCGCCGCAAGGTACAGATCGGCATGGGCGTCACCCTGCTTGGCTTCGCGGTGCTGCTTATCGCGTCACAGCTCAAGGTGACGCCGGTCGGCGGCACGGCGCTCAAGCTCACGGGCACGATGTTGTACGTCGGCCTCATCGGCAATTTCGCGCTCGGCGCGATCATGACGATCGGCATCGGCCTCTATGCGCCATGTTTGATCCTCGTCAGCATGCTCGGCATGAATCCAACGGCCGCGTTCCCGATCATGATGGGCTCGTGCGCGTTTCTGATGCCGCTGGCGAGCGTGCGGTTCATCCGCAGCGGCAGCTTCGAACCGAAAGCGCTGGTCGGAATGATGTTCGCCGGGATCCCCGGCGTGCTCATCGCGGCGTTCATCGTGAAGAAGCTTCCGCTGACCGCGCTGCAGTGGCTCGTCGTGGCGGTGGTGACCTACACCGCGATCAACCTGCTGCGCGCCGCGCGCCGGAGCCAGCAGATTGCCGCCGCGGCGACGTCCGCCGAAACGCAGCCGGCTGCTCCCTGATCGGTCAGGGCAGGCAGAAGGTCTTGAGCTGCTCGTCGACGTACGGGCGCAGCTTGGCGACGTAGTCGAGATAGGTCTTCGCTTCCGTCGGCGCCACCGAGCCTCCGCTCACGAGATTGATCTGTGCCTCGGTGAGCGTCGAGTCGGCGAGGCGCGAGAGGTCACAGCTCTTCGTCGCGGGTGCTTCCGTGGCGGCCGACTGGCTCACCGACAGCGCGGAGGCGCCGAGCAGAAATTTCGCTTCGGGCGACGGCGTGATGCGATCGGCCAGCGTGAGAAACTTCATCGCCTGCTGAAAGTCGGCGCGCTGGTGCGACGCGCCCGCCGCCTTGAACAGCGAGTTGCCGCGAGCGAGCGCGAATTCGCCGGCCGTCACGGAATCGGCGGGCGTCTTCGCGGCACGCGTGATCGCCTCGTAGGCGCTGTCCAGCTCACCCAGCTGCAACTCGAGTTGCGCGAGCTGCAGATAGCCATGCGGCAGGTTGGAATTCGCCGCGAGGGCTCGACGCGTTTCCGCCAGCGCCGCTTCAGCATTTCCTGAAGTCTTGGCGGTCTGCGCGGCCAGCACGTGCAACTCGGCGTTGTCCGGGAACGCCTGCAGGCCGCGATCGAGCGCGACGGCATTCTCGGCGCGCAACAGCTCGAGATAGGTGACGTACAGCGGCGCGTCCTTCGGGAATCGAGCGACGCCCTCGCTCGCCGTGCCGAGCGCGCGCGTCGACTGGCTGTCGGCGCGGTAGGCCATCGCGAGCCGGCGAAAGAAGTCCGGATCGGCCTGCGCGGCCGCATCCCGCGCGAGCATCTTTTCGCCCGCGGCGATTGCGCCCTTCCAGTCGTTGTTCGCCAGGTGGACGAGCCACTGCAGCTTCAGCAGCGGAAGATTGTCGTCGTGCTGCGCGACGGCGCGGTCGATGAGCGGCTGCGCGAGTGCCGTGTTGCCCTCGGCCGCGAGCGCATTGACGACCTGGGACGCCAGGTCGGCGTTGGTGGAATCCGTGGAAAGCAGCCGCACCCAGACGGGGGCGGCCGCGGCAGCATCGTGCTTTGCGTCGAACGCTTCGGCGAGATCCTCGAGCCCGATCGGATTCGCCGGCGAGGCGGCCAGCAGTGCACGCGCCACGGCAATGACCGTATCTGGTTGCGCGGCCTGTTTGGCCAGACTGTTCAGCAGACAGACGCGCGCGGCGACGGCGCGCGGAAAAGCGGCAATGGCCGTTGCGGCGGCGGCCGCCGCTTTCCCCGGCTGGTTGGCGCGCAACAGGTTCTCGCATTCGCGCAACGGCACCACCTGGCGGCGGGCAGCGATTGCCTCGCGCGCAACCATTGCAGCGGCATCGTTCACGGAGGCCGCATCGCCGGTGAGCGGCTGCCACAGACGCAAGTCGCGAATGAAGTCGAGGCGTGCATTGATATGCACGCGATCGCCGGACCGCGTCACGGTCCCGGTGATGCGCTCATCGGCGCGGAACTTCCTTTCGAGCTCGCGCAACTCGCCTTCGCTCAGGACGGCGTCCTCATCGAAGCCGGAGAGCTGCAACCACTCCTCGACGTCGCCGTGGGACACGACGCGCAATTCGTGGCTCGAAAATGCGTCCGCGACTCGCCCGCGGACGATGTCACTGGCCTTCACGGCCAGACCGCGATCGGCCCCGCGGAACGCGGGGACGACCATGATCTGGGTTGTGAAGCTCTGTTGCGCAGCGGCGGGAGCCGCGAGGATCAGCGACAGGAGAATGGTCGAGCGAAACGACATCGCCTCGAGCGATTCGGTGAGGACGCGCCGCAGCGAAGACCGTCGGCGGCGAGGGTGAACGCAAGCTATTGAGTGCTACACCCCGGCGCGACCAACGGTCGTGTGTCGTTTACCGCATCTTTACACCGCGACTCCCGCCAGCCGACTTACTGGACAGTCACCGTGCCCGACATCACTGACGCGCCGTGAATGCTGCAGTGATACTTAAACGTGCCGGCCGTCGCAAACGTTCGGGTGAAGGTTCCCTCGCTCTTCGCGCCCGATGTCGCGGCGTCATCGAACAGAACGTTGTGAGCCACGCACGTGGGAGTTCCGTAATAATCCGTCCCGCACGTGTTCCACGTCCAGGTCACGGTGGTATTCACCGGAACGGCGATGTTCTCCGGCGTGAAGGCGTCGTTCGTGATCATGACCTGGTTCGTGTTCGTCGGCGGCGTAATCACTGGCGGCGGTGGCGGCGGGGGTGGCGGCGGCTGAGTGCTCAAGCCACTGCTGCCGCCGCAGGCGACGAGCGCCGACGCAAGCAGCGAGATCGTGATGAAGTGCGCGTATCGCATGATGTCCCTCCCGGAATACCGGGATAGCCGAGTCGTG
>JAICKA010000271.1 GCA_025928185.1 Gemmatimonadaceae bacterium | reverse complement strand
TACATGGGTGAGACGAACACCACGTACGATCCCGATGGCCATCTCCTCATCACCGTCATCGGCAACTACAACCTGCAGGAGCCGACGCAGGCCGAGCTCAACTCGATCGCCGACATCATGGCGTGGGCGGTGAAGAAGTTCGACGTCCCGCTCGACAGCATCAAGGGACACTACCAGTACGCGGAGACGGGCTGCCCCGGGAAGAATCTCCGGAAGTACCTGGAGGACGGGACCTTCCGCCGGATGGTGCAGGCGCGGCTGAAGTAGCGTCGCCGGTGTGATCCGCTGAACGTCGGCGGCGGCCGATGTAGGGATTGGCTGAAAATCGCACTATTTGGCGCGATTGTGTTCTACCTCGCGGCGTGGGCGACACGCACTCTCCTGTGCATGGAAACCCATGATTCCTTCGAGAGCATGTCGCCCGCGCCTGCCGCGGCCGCCAGGAGCACCGGGCGCCGGTACGTCGGCGTCCTCGCGCCGAGCACGGCACGCCGCGTCGAGCGGCTCGTGCAGCCATTCGGTTTCACGATCGAGGCCTGTCGCCCGGACGCCTTCCTCGAATACCTCGACGGTCCGTCGAACGTCTGCGCCATCATCGACCCGACGCAGCTCGCGCCGGATCATCTCGTCGAGACCGTCGCGCGGCTGCGCGGACATCCACGTCCCACGGTCGTCTACGCGCCGGTATCGCCGCAGAGCGCGCAGGATGCCGCCTGGATCGCGGACGAGACCGGCGCGGCCGTCGTCTTCCAGTCGCCGGACGAGGATCGCACACGGGTCGCTCGGGCGCTCGTCTGCGCCAACCCGCCGAGTGATGCCGCCATCGTGCTGCAGCACCTGGCACCTGCGCTCGCGAAGCTGCCGCATGTGCTACGTGAGCGCATCGAGGAGATGTTCGCTGCCGGCGCCGAAGTCGAGTCGCCGGATGCGCTCGCCCTGCGCGCCGACATCAGCCGTCGCTCGCTCAACCGATGGATCTCGCGTGTCGGCGTGTCCTCCGCGCGCCTTCTCCTCGTCGCACCCGGCGTGCTGCGTGGGCTGCGACTGCTTCAGGAGACGGCGCTTCCCATGCGGACCATCGCCACCATCTGCGGACTCCGGTCGACGCGCCGGCTGCGCGACTGCACCGTCCAGCTCTGTGGAGTTGCGCCCGTCGATGTTCGCATGGGCGACGTGCCTGTCGAGACGCTCATCGAGCGCGTCGGCGCCGCGCTGCTCGTGGACGCCGCCGTCCCGCGCTGAGCGTCGGCGTCGTCAGCCGGCCGATGCCGCCGCCAGGGTGCGCACCGCGCCGGCGATCCGGCTGACGCGGCGCGACATCGGCCGCGCGACCGGCGGCTCGGCATCCTCGGCCGGCTGCGCGCCCGCGGACTCCTCGGCGGCTGCCGCTCCCTCGATCGCGCGCAGCTCCTCCTCCGCCTGGAACACGAGCTGGAAGAGCGAGTGCTCCTGCGCGAGCGCGAGCGCTCTCTCTCCGGCGGCGCGCGCATCTGTGAGACGGCCGAACGTGCGCAATCCCTGCGCCTCGATCAGTTGATACGTCGTGCGCTGACGAATGCTGAACGGAAGGGAGAGCAGCTCGTGGCGGAGCGAGTCGAACTCCGACTCGCGACGCTGCGTGATGGCGAGGAAGACCAGGTTGATCATCGACTGCACGCGATGCCGAACGTCCACGTCGGAGCGCACGACCGCGCGCAGCGCATCCTCGGCCACCTCCGGCGCGCCATAGTCCGAGAAGCACTGCGCGAGGTCGATGAGGCTCGCGATGCGCATCTCGTCATCGGCGCCCGCGGCCTGATGCGCGCGATAGCAGAGCGCAATCGCGTCCTCGTAGTGCCCGGAAATGTTCTC
>JAICKA010000074.1 GCA_025928185.1 Gemmatimonadaceae bacterium | reverse complement strand
GCCGATCCAGCGTCACGCTGTATCGCTGATCCGTGTCGAGCACCGGCGACTGCTTGAATTTGTTCTGCACGTTCACGATCAGGTGCGGCACGTCGTCGCTGTTGATCCACGTGATCCTGGCGCCGGCGCGCACGGTGAGCGTCTTCGGCGAGAACTGGAAGTTGTCGATGCCGATCTCGCCCTGCCCGAGCGCGACGGCCTTCCGCGCGGTCCGGCGCTGCATCATCGCGTCATGCGTCGCCTCGATGAATGCCGGGGGCTGCCCGGACAGCGTCGCATCCACCACGGCGAGCTGGCTGCGGCCGGGAATGAACGTCACGTCGGCGACGCCGAGCACGCTACTCAGGCGCGCCGCGTCGACCTTCATCGGGCCCGGTGCCGGTGCAGTGCCTGGCGCCGGCTGTGGAAAGGCGGTCGACATCGCCGTGTGAAACGACATCTGCCCTTCGACCTTCTGCATGATCTGATGAATGTGGCCGTTGAGCACCGTCACCGATCCGAAACGCTTGAGCAACGCGAGCGCCTGTTCCGAGTCGTCCGTCCCCCAGCCCCACTCCGGATAGACGGTCCACAGCGGAATGTGCGCGAACACGACAATCGGCGTGCTGCTCGACAGACCCGCCATGTCCCTCTTCAGCCATGCAATCTGCTCGGCGCCGAGTGAGCCCAGGCCACCGGCCTTGAGATTCAGCACGTTCACGAGTCCGACGAAGTGCACGCCGGAGTGGTCGAAGCTGTGCCACCCACCGCCCTTCGTTCCCTTGCCGTACCGCTGCAGATAGGACGCGCCGTTGTCCGCGGCGACGTCGTGCTCGCCGGGGACGTAGAACACCCGGTCGCTCCTGATGCCTTTCAGCACCTCGTTCGCGGTGTCGAACTCGCTCGGCTTGGAGAGCTGCGTGATGTCGCCGGTGTGCAGCACGAACGCCGGTCGCTGCGGCAGGGCGTTCAACCGGTCGACGGCCTGCCGGAGGGTGGCAGTGACGTCGGTGTTCGCCGCCTTGTCGAAGCCGATGTGACTGTCGCTCACCTGAGCGAAGAAGATGCTCGACCGCTCGGCGGCGGAGAGAAATGGAATGCGGCTCACGGCGAACGACCGTGGAATGCCGCCGGCCAAGCCCCACACGGTGGCCGTGCCCGCCCACGCCATGCATCGCAGAAAGCCGCGGCGGTCGACGCCGTCCTCGCTCGCGTCCCGCGTGATGTAGTTGCTGCCAGTCGGCCGGGTGTTGCCGTGCGCGTCGAAGCGGTCGTCGTCGCGATCGTGCTGAGACATGCGGTCGGTCTCCGGGAAGGAATGAGTGCGCGTATACATCCCGAGACTCCCGCAGGCCCGCGCTTATTCCCGGCTCAGGGACCGGCGCGAGCGTACAGCGCCACGAACTGCGCCAGCTCGGCCGGATTGAGGTCCGACGCGGCCCAATATTCGATGCCGGCGCGGCGCCAGTATACGAGATGGTAGCCGTTGCTCGAGGTTTGCCGCGTCGCCTCGTCGGCGCCGGATTCCGGCCATGAGTAGACGTTGATGACGTGCTGGCGGCGGCGATACACGACGACGGCCGCGGCGTGCGAGTCGACGTAGTCGAGCCGGCCGCCGACGAGCACGAAGTTGGCCGAGTCGAGCGGCGGCACGGCCGGCGAGAGGTTGACGCGGCCGTCGAACCAGGGCTTCACGTTGTGCGTGTCATTCGAGGCGACGTCGATGAGATGCCCCGGCATGAGCGAGCGGATGTGGCTCGCGAGCACCTCGCCGGCAACGGATGCGGACCTGCTGCCGCGCCGCGCGACGGCGTACGTGATCGCGCTGCTCGCCACGGCGATCGCGACCCCCGCGGCGGCGAGCATAAGCCACCGCACCACCGTACGGCGCGGGCGCGCGGCTGTTTGCTGCTCACGCAAGGCGCGCTGGATGCTTGCCTTCAGGACGTCGGGCGCTTGATAGTGCACGAGACCTTCCCGTAGCCAATGTGAAGCGGCGCGCAGCTCCTCGAACGCGCGCGCGCAGGCGGAACATTCGCCGAGGTGTTGCTGCACGGCGGCTGCGTCGCTCGGCGACAGCTCGCCGTCGAGCAGCGCATCCAGCCGGCTGCGGGCGTCGTCGCAGGTCATCGTCAGCTCGCCTCGTTGGCCTGGCCGCCGAACGTGGCGGCGATGCGCTTGCGCGCGCGTGAGAGCCGCGACATGACCGTGCCCACCGGCACGCCGACCACGGCGCTGATCTGCGCGTACGACAGGCGCTGAAGTTCTCGCAACACGAGCACCTCCCGGAATTCGACCGGCAGCGCGGCGACGAGCCGTTCGACCGCCGCGCGATTCGATGCTTCGACCGCCGCCGCGTCGGTTTCCTGCGCCGCATGTATCGGCGGCGCGTCCAGGTCCGAGAACGACACCCACCGCCGACCGGCGCGGCGCCGCTGCGACCGCCTGCAGCAGTTGCGAACGATGGCCAACAGCCAGGCGCGCGGATCACCACCGCGATAGCCATCGAAGTGCCGGAACGCCCGCAGCGCGGCGTCCTGCACGGCGTCCTGCGCGTCGTGCTCGTCCCGGAGCAGGTAGCGAGCGAGCGTATAGGCGGCGTCGAGGTGCGGAAGAATCACCGCCTCGAAGCGATCGACGTCCGCGTTCGCGTAAGCCATGTGTTCAGGACTCGCCGACCGCCGATTTTATTCCGCGAGCCGGGCAATTCCCTGTCCGGCCCAGTGAAGCATTTTCAGCCGCTCACGACGCCAGCGACTCGCCGCCCATCAGCGCGGCCATGACCGCCTTCTGGACGTGCAGGCGATTTTCGGCTTCGTCCCACACGCGGCTCTGCGATCCGTCGATGACTTCGGCCGAAACTTCCTCCCCGCGGTGCGCCGGGAGACAGTGCAGGAAGATCGCGTTCTTGTCGGCTTCCTTCATCAGCTTTGGGCTGACCGTGTAGTCCTTGAACGCACGCTCGCGCTGCTTCTGTTCCTCTTCCTGGCCCATCGACGCCCACACGTCGGTATTGATGACCTCTGCGCCCTTCGCCGCCTCCATCGGATCGCGGACGACGCGCACCTTCGCGACCTTCTGCGCGCGCGCGAGCAGATGATCGGCGGGCTCGTAGCCTTCGGGACAGGCGAGATCCAGATCGAAGCCGAAACGATACGCCGCGTTGATCCACGAGTTCGCCATGTTGTTGCCGTCGCCGATCCACGCGTACTTCTTGTCGGCCACCTTGCCGAGGAACTGCCGGACGGTGAGCAGATCGGCGAGCACCTGGCAGGGATGGAGGAGATCGGTGAGCCCGTTGATCACCGGCACGCTGGCGTACTTCGCCAGCTCTTCGACGTCCTGGTGGGCGAAGGTGCGGATCATGATGCCGTCGACGTAGCGCGACAGCACGCGGGCCGTGTCAGCGATCGGCTCGCCGCGACCGAGCTGCACGTCGCGGGGCGAGAGAAAGAGCGCGTGTCCGCCGAGCTGCCAGGCACCGACCTCGAACGACACGCGCGTGCGTGTCGAGGACTTCATGAAGATCATCGCCAGACTCTTGCCGGCGAGCGGCGTCCGGTCGTAGCGCTTGCCGCGCATGCGCTCGGCGAGCTCGAAGAGCGCCGTCAGTTCAGCGAGAGTGAAATCCGGAATCGCAAGGAAGTCAGTGGGCATCGTGGGGGTGGAGTCGCCGTAGTGGACGCGGGAGGACGCGCTGTTTTCGGGGGAGCGCGAAGTGAACTGACGGGAGCGCGAAGTGAACTGACGGGAGCGCGAGGTGAACAGTCGGGAGCTCGAAGTGAACAGCGGGGAGCGCGAAGTGAACAGAGGGGAGTGCGAGGTGATGAGACAGGGATGCGCGTTGCGCAGTCGGCGGTATCGGATCGACACCGCGGAGTCTCACGTTTCCAGCCGGGGGTCTCTCCTGCGCGGGCTGGAGTTCGATGTGAGCACGGGGGAGTCGAATCGGTACAGGCCGGAGTACGATGTCCGCAGCGGGGAGTCCGATGTGAACAGTCCGGAGTCCGATGTGAACAGTCCGGAGTCCGATGTGAACAGTCCGGAGTCCGATGTGAACAGCCGGGAATCCCCGCTGTACAGTCCGGAGTTCGATGTGAACAGAGCGGAGTCCCATCGGCGCGGGCCGGGGTCGAAGCTGGTCCATCGGAGGTTCAGCCGCATTAATCGGACATTCGAGCCGCGCAGACGGGCATTGCATGTGGCCCGACTTCGATCCTCGCTGCGCTCCGGCGCACCGAATCTGATTGCCGCGATGATCGACCTGTCCGCTGCGCGCTCGTCGCTCCTCGCTCACAAGATGTATTTCCTCAAGTCCTCATCCTCCACGATCGCCTTCAACCGGTCGCGGACGAGCGCACTATCGACGACGATCGTACCGCCGCCCCGGTCGGGCAGCTCGAACAGGACGTCCTCCAGCAGCGTCGTCATCACCGTGTGCAAGCGACGCGCGCCGATGTTTTCCATGCGCTGATTCACCAGCGCCGCGATGCGCGCGACTTCGCCGATGCCATCGTCGTGGAATTCGAGCTTGGCGCCGTCG
Organism: Gemmatimonadaceae bacterium; assembly: GCA_025928185.1. Taxonomy (GTDB): domain Bacteria; phylum Gemmatimonadota; class Gemmatimonadetes; order Gemmatimonadales; family Gemmatimonadaceae; genus JAQBQB01. The sequence goes on along the minus strand of JAICKA010000074.1, from coordinate 8,274 downwards.
GCCTCGACGAGCGCGGCGTACTGCTTGGTCAGCGCGTTCTCCGGTTCCGTCATGATGCGGACGAAATCCGCTTCGGTGAGCGGCTTGAGCTCGACGCGAATCGGGAACCGGCCCTGCAGCTCGGGGATCAGATCGCTGGGTTTGGAAACGTGGAAGGCGCCGGCGGCGATGAACAGGACGTGGTCCGTCTTCACCATGCCGTACTTCGTCTGCACGTTGGAACCTTCGACGATGGGCAGCAGGTCACGCTGCACGCCTTCGCGCGACACGTCGGGGCCGCCGGCCTGCGAGCGCTCGCCGGCGATCTTGTCGATCTCGTCGAGGAAGATGATGCCCATCTTCTCGACGCGTTCGAGCGCGTCGGCGGTGACGTCTTCGAGATCGATCAGCTTCTCGAGCTCCTGCTCGAACAGGATGCGTCGTGCCTCCGACACCTTCACGGTTCTCTTCTTCTTGCGCTTGGGCAGCATCTCCTTGAGCATGTCGGAGATGTTGTCCATGCCCTCATTGCCGCCCTGTGACGCGAGCACGTCGAACATCGGCGACGTCGGCGGTGTCACTTCCACCTCGACCTCGCGCTCCTCGAGCTTGCCGTCGAGCAGCAGCTGCTTGAGCTTGTCGCGCGTGCGCTTATGGCGCTCCTGCTCGGGATCGTGCGCTTCCTTGATGACGGACCCGCTGCCGGAGACGAGAAAGACGCCGAGCGCGTCGTCGGACGCGGCGCCCGCGGGCTGCGCGGCTGGCTCCGCGGTGGCAGTCGGCGCGCTCGGCGCCGGCGGCGGAAAGAGCAGATCGAGCAGCCGCTCGTCGACGCGCTCGTGCGCAAGGTCCTCCACCTCGGACTCGCGCTCGCTCCGGACCATGTCGATCGCGCTCTCGACGAGGTCGCGCACCATCGACTCGACGTCGCGGCCGACGTAGCCGACTTCCGTGAACTTGGATGCTTCGATCTTGATGAACGGCGCGCCGGCGAGCTTGGCGAGCCGCCGGGCGATCTCCGTCTTCCCGACGCCGGTTGGTCCGATGAGGATGATGTTGTTCGGCGAGATCTCCTCGCGGATCGCTTCCGGGGCGCGCTGGCGGCGCCAGCGGTTCCGCAGCGCGATCGCGACGGCCTTCTTGGCGTCCGCCTGCCCGACGATGTAGCGATCGAGCTCCGCGGCGATTTGCCGCGGCGTGAGGTCGGCGAGGCGGGCGAGCGCCTGCTGGGTGCGAGTGGAAGCCACGCTTACGATGTTTCCAGAACTGAAATATTCGTGTTCGTATAGATGCAGATCTCGCCGGCGATATGCATCGCGCGCGTGACGATCTCCGCTGCCGTGAGCTGCGTGTTGTCGACGAGGGCGCGGGCAGCGGCCAGCGCGTACGAGCCGCCGGAGCCGATGGCGAGAATGCCGTCGTCCGGCTCGATCAGCTCGCCGGTGCCGGAGATGATGAACCCGTGCTCCTTGTCGGCGACGATGAGCAGCGCCTCGAGCCGCCGCAGCACACGGTCACTGCGCCAGTCCTTGGCCAGCTCCACGGCGGCGCGGGCGAGGTTGCCTGGATACCGCTCGAGCTTTTCCTCGAACTTCTCGAACAGCGTCATGGCGTCGGCGGCGGCGCCGGCGAAACCGGCGACGACCTTGCCGCCGCGGATCACGCGCACCTTTTGCGCGTGGGACTTCATCACGGTCTCGCCGACGGTCACCTGGCCGTCGCCACCGATGGCCACCGTGCCGCCGCGGCGGACGGCGAGGATGGTAGTGGCGCGCATGCGCGGCAGCAGATCGGGCATGACGCAAAGATAGTCTGGGCGGAAAGCGATGGAACACGCTGGAGCGCTGGAACGCTGGAACGCTGGAGCGCTGGAGCGCTGGAGCGCTGGAGCGCTGGAGCGCCTGAACGCCTGAACGCCTGAACGCCTGAACGCCTGAGCGCTTGAACCGCTCTCGAGACTGGTTTCCTTTGTGGACGAATCCGAACCTGCGCATGGCGAGATTTGCCGACGAAAATGACTGACCCGAGGCTGAAGCCCTCAGCAGTGCCCGGCTTTCGCGAAGCGCCCGCGGCGCGAGCCGGTGCTGGCGGAGCCGAATGTGAGCCTTTGAGCGCTCCAGCGCTCCAGCGCTCCAGCGCTCCAGCGCTCCAGCGCTCCAGCGTTCCAGCGTTCCAGCGTTCCAGCGTTCCAGCGTTCCAGCGTTCCAGCGTTCCAGCGTTCCAGCGTTCCAGCGCTCAAGCGCTCAAGCGCTCAAGCGCTCCGGCGTTCCACCGCTCCAAGCGCATTCCAACGCTCCCCGATGCAATCGATCGATGACGGCGCGCCAGATGAATGGCCAATATTCGTCCCATGCGCGACGCAAACAAACTCAGAATCGTGGCGGCCGCGGAAGCGCTGGCCGTCAACACTTACCGGGTGACTGCGCACTTCCCTTGTGACGAACGTTTCGGCTTCACCGCGCAATTACGGCGTGCCGCGGTCTCGATCGGATCGAATATCGTCGAGGGTTGCCACCGACAGGGGAATACTGCCCTGCTTCTATATTCTGCATCACGCGTTGGGATCAGCATCGGAGATGCATTTTCAACTCGGGCTGGTGGGCCGGCTTGGGCTGTTCGACGGTCCCGAGCTCGAGGCAGTTCGCGACGAGACAGACCATGTGCGGCGGATGTTGATCCGCCTGATCGTGACAATTCGCAAGCGTGGTTGACGGCGCTGAAACGCCTGAACGCTAGACCCGGAAGTGCTACCGTGATCTAGCGCTCAGGCGTTCAAGCGTTCAGGCGTTCAAGCGTTCAAGCGTTCAAGCGTTCAAGCGTTCAGGCGCTCAAGCGCTCAAGCGCTCAACCGCCCTCACGGATCGCGATCGAGGCATCCCGTGAAGTTCGGGTTGCCGTTGCTCTCGCCCGTGGTGATCGGCAGGTTCACGTCCGATCCGTACGTCGTGCCACGGTAGTGCGTGCCTTCCGGATACACCTCGTCGACTGAGCGGCCATACTGCCGGACCAGGCGACGCAGGTCGCTCAGTCGCTGGCCGCGAGCAAACGTCCAGAACGCCTTTTCGCGGAAATAGAGACTCGCTCGTGCGCTGTCGGTGCCCGGATCCGTCAGCGCCGGCAACTTCGTGGGATCGGTCGTGAGGGTGCCGATCGTCAGCTTCGTTGCGCGCAGCGCGTTGAGAATGCTGATCATCTGCGCTGGCTGGTTCGCCCGTAAGGCCGCCTCGGCCTCGACCAGCCGTGCGTCGATTCCGTTGACCAGGGAGATCGGAGTGACCTGGCCATAGAGCGTCGTGGTCCGGGACAGGGTCAGACCGTCCTGCGCCACGGTCGTGTCGGCCTTCTTGATCGTGTAGTTGACCGGCAACCGCGGATCCTGCGCCGAGAAGAACGGGATGGCGTTCTTGACGAGGATGTTGTGGCTGTTTCCCTCGAGGCTGTCCCCCACCGTGTATCGGCGTTGGCTGGCTCCCTCGGACCAGATGCCATTGTTGCCGCCGGTGAGCGACGAGGTGATGTCGTACGTGTACGTCGTCGGCACGTCGGCCACGACCGGCGCGGCCGCCGCGGGCTGATTCAGATCGATCAGCGCACGCGCCTTTCCGATCTCCGCCGCCCGATGAATCGAGATGCTCGCGTTATCCGCGCCCGTCGCCAGCGCCAATGCGCTGTCATAGCTGGCCACGGCCACGTTGAACACCTGTTCGTCGGTGAGCGGGGTGCCGAGCGTCACGGGGGTGCTGGCCCCGTCACTCAACGGAATGCCGTTGCAGAAGTCCTGCGCCAGCTGCATCTGCGCGAATCCGCGCACCATGTACATCTCGGCGATATTCGATGCCGGCGTGGGCGAATACTTCTCGAGGAGCTCGATCGCCTGATCCGCCGCGGTCGGGACGCGATACCAGAGGCGGAGCGAGTTGTCGACGGACGAATTGCTCGTCGAGATCTGCCGCTCGTCGACTTCGTCGTTCTGAACGAACGTCGACGAGGTCGACCACTCGTCGGCCAACAGCCCGCCGAGCAGCCAGGTACCGTCAGTACCGTTGTTTCCATTCGTTACGCTCGCCTCCCGGATGCGGGCCAGCGCGCCTATGCGCACCGCGAGCGCACCGGCGGCGGATTGCACATCGCCCGGATTGATGATGTCCGGATCGGGCGCCGAGAGCAGATCGTTCTTGGCTGTGGTGCACGCGGCGGCGGCGAGCGCGACGACGATCACGGCCACCGCTCGGCCACTCTTCAATAAGTGTCTCATGAGATAGGTGATCGAGTGGTTAGAAGCCGAGGTTGAGACGCAGGATGAAATAGCTCGGGGCGGCGAAGCTCTCGAACTCCGACGGCGAATCGCCGCCCTCGCCGGCCGCGAAGTCGCCTTCGGGATCGATGCCGCGATAGCGCGTCCACGTGTGAAGATTGCGCGCCGAGAACGACAGGTTGGCGCTGCGTGCACGCACGTGCGACGCAAGGTTGGCCGGCAGCGTCAACGTCGCCGAGACTTCGCGCCATTTCAGGAACGCACCGGGCTGGAAGTAGCCGTCGAGCGTGTGCGACGGATCGTTCAGGTCGGCCACGACCATGGCCTGCTCGGCGAGCGAGGCGGCGGGATTGTTCAAGCCGTTGCAGTTCTGCCGGCTCACACACCGAATACGCTCGTTGTTGTTGTACCACAGGTTGCCGCCGCGCCAGTCGAACAGGTTCTGGATGCGAAGCAACCGATGGAACACCTCGATGCCGGAGGTGAAGGACGTCAGATACCGTGGCTCGGCGTACCCGCGGAAGATCGTGTCCTTGCCCACGTAGACTTCAGTGAGCGCGGAATCGGCGTTGTAGGTGAGAATGCCGTCGCCATTCCGGTCCTTGTACCACTCGATTGGTCGAGCGAACAGACCGCGGATTGGATAGCCGGCGGCAACCCAGTTCGTGGTGCCAACCTGCGTAGCCGTGTTGCCGAGGCTCACGACCTTGTTGGCGTTGAGCGATGTCGCCACGTGGAAGTCGATGCCCAATGCCCGGTTGTCGACCAGCTGCCCGCCCAGGGTGACTTCCAGGCCGGCGTTCTTGATCGAGCCGAGGTTCTGTTGCTGGCGAGTGGCCGAGATGCCCACCGACGGCGCGACGATCGCTGCGATGAGCGCGTCGTGCGTGGTCTTCGAGTAGTAGGTGACCTCGAGGTCGAGGCGCTTGCTGAACAGGCCTGCATCGAAGCCGCCTTCGTACTCGACCGACCGCTCCGGCCGGAGCGAGTCGTTGCCGATGGTGCTATAGACCTCGTACGGCAGATCGGTACCCGCGATGCTCTCCGAGTTGGCGGCGAACGTCTGGTTCGCGGTGTTCGAACCCGGCTGCACACCCGACGCACCGTAGGCAAACCGGGGACGGAAGCTGCTGACGTGGCTGAAGATCGGACCACCTGTCGGGAACCAGTCCTCGTCGGACATTACGTACGACACGCTGAACTTGGGGTAGTACACGCGCTGGAACTTCGTTCCGAAAGCGCTGTTCTGATCGGTGCGGACGGCGGCGTCGAGATACAAGCGGTCTCGAATGCCGGCCACCTCGTCGATGTACAGTCCGAGGGTCTTGTTGAGGTCCGTGCTTTCCGAGGCACTTGGGGTTGCTCCGGCGCTCGCCGTGGTCGCCCCCGGCGGCAACGTTCTGCCGACTGCCTCGTTCTGGTCGAGGCGATAGTTGTTATACTGCGCGCCGACGGTGGTCTTGAAGCTCAACCAGGGATAGCGGCCCGGATTGTAATTGGCCGTGGCGCCAAGATCCGCCGTGAGCGTCGAGATGTTGGTGCGGCCGTTGCCCGCGTAGCCGTCGCGGTAGGTGGAGGTGATCGGCGCGCCCTCGCTGTTCATGACCAACCGATCATCGACCCGATCGGTGAAATCCTCGCCGACGTTGGCGCGAGTCTGCAGCCAGGTGAACGGCCGGTAGTTGAGGTTGGAGCTGAGAATGGAGCGGTTCACGATCTGACCAAGCCGCTCCTCCCAGGTATACGCCGGCGTCCAGGCGCGGTAGCCGTACAGCGGCGTACCGACGATGCTCACGGTGCCGTTGTTCTCGTAGCCCGGGCCGCCAAAAGCCTGCGAGCCGATGCCGACGGTGTTGTTCGACTCGTTGCTCGTCCGCATGTCGACGGTGGTGTAGCCGAAGTTCACGGTCGCATCGAGCTTGTCGTTGATCTGCGCGCTGAAGTTCGAGCGGAAGTTGTTCGCCAGACGGGCGTTCGGGCGATCGGTCCAGTCGTGCGGCGTGATGCCGAGCGAGTCGTACCGGGCCTGTTCGAACGCCGGCAGCTTGAACACGCCGATCTCGTTGTCACGATCGGCGGACAGGAAGTACCGGAGCTGGTTGGTGCCGCCGGATACCTGCACGCCCGCGGCCTTGCGATTTCCGAGTCCAAGCGGCGTCGCGTTTGGATCGTTGATTGGCGTGTAGGTGCGAAGGCTGTCCGCGATACAGTTGCCCGCGGCGACCTTCACCAGCGTGCACGTACCCGCGGTGATCAACGGCGTGCCCGTCGGCGAGTGGCCAGCGAGGGTGTAGTTCTCGGGATACGTGTGCATGTCGTCGAGAATGCCGCCCTCGGCATACACGTTCCAGCGCGTCGCGCCCGCGCGGCCCTGCTTGGTCGTGATGACGATTACGCCGTTCGCCGCATCGGTGCCATAGAGCGTGGCAGCGGACGGCCCCTTCACGATCTCGATGTTCTCGATCTGCTGCGGATCGATGTCGCCGAGCCGGCTGAAATTGCTGCCGCCGTTGCCGAACGACGAGCTGCTGTTGTTCGACGTCATACGGACGCCATCGATGATGTAGATCGGCTCGTTGTCCAGGCTCACGCTGCTGACGCCGCGAATGCGGATGCGCTGGCCGGAACCGGTCTGGCCGCCGCTCTCCACCATCACACCGGCGACGCGGGAGTTGAGCACGTCGGCCACGGTGGGCACCGGCGCCGTTTGAGCGAGGTTATTCACGCCCACGTTCTCGACCGTGTTGCCGATCTCCACGCGGCGCTGTTCACCAGTCGCGGTGGTCACGACTTCCTGAAGCTGTACCACGGTCTTCGCCATCTCGAAATCGACCGTGACGGTCTGGCCGGCGGTGATTTGCACCGGCTTTTTCTGCTCGGCGTAGCCGACGCGATTGACGCGCACTTCCGCGGCGCCGGTCGGTAGACCGCGAATGACGTATTTGCCATCGGGCCCGCTGGTGGCCACGAGGCTGGTGCCAACGATCGTCACGCGCGCATCGACCAGCGGTGCGTGCGTGCCCGATTCGGTAACGGTGCCAGATACCGTTGATTGTGCCGCGGCCGCGGCGGCGGTCATCGCCAACAGCATCACAGCCAGCCCGCTGCTCACGATGCTCCTGGGCCTCTTCACTGTCATCGTCCAGCCTCCTCAATGGGGAATAGAGAGGGACACGGTCCTGCGGCTATCGCGACCGGGCGAGTGCTCCGGGATTCGGTTGCACTCGGGCCGGACCGGGGGTCGCAGCTTTCAGCGTGTCGCGACTCGCGCGGGTAAGGCGCAGGTCGACGAGCGCGCAATTTTCAGTGGCAGTAGAGCTGTCCCGTGAGGGAACAGCGCATCTTTTGGAAGGGCTTCAGCGTCGGCGCTGGAAATCCGGAATGGCGAGTCGCCGCCAACATCACTTCAGCGGCTCCAATCCACAAGACCCAAATGCGCGGCCGAATGTAAGGCGGGTGAAAATCTCAACGGGCCGCAGGTGCGTGCGACCGGGCTACTGGTCGGGCTTTTCGCTCACCACTTCGCGCCGCCGCAGCGGCCCGCGGTGCGAGATCGCCTCGCCCAGATAGCGGAAATTCCTGAGCACGCCATACAGCATCAGAACGCTGCCGGCGATCACGGCCACGATCGAGTAGTTCCAGGTGTCGCGCCCGAGAAACGCCGCCGCCATGCACATGATCCCGAGGCCGATGGCCGCTTCCCCGCCCCGGTGTCGTTCCGCACGCGGCGTACGCCGGCGATCTCGCCGCACGATGATGTCGTCCGGCGTCCAGGCATCAAACAACAGCCCTAGGCCAATGAGGCCCAGGATTGCTCCGATGATGAGCGGAATGATTTCGATGCGCATGCGAGTTGTTGCCGTGGCGGTGGCGGACCCAGCGCCAAGGTGCAGGAACTACGCCCGCGGGTGCGCTTTCTGGTAGACCTGCTTGAGCCGCTCGACGCTGGTGTGCGTGTAGATCTGGGTCGTCGACACCGACGCGTGGCCGAGCAGCTCCTGAACGGCGCGCAGGTCGGCGCCCGCGTCGAGCAGATGCGT
>JAICKA010000066.1 GCA_025928185.1 Gemmatimonadaceae bacterium | reverse complement strand
TCGCGCGACGCGATTGACGATGAAGCCCGGCGTATCCGTCGCGATGACCGGCGTCTTGCCCCAGGCTGTGGCGATCTCGTACACCCGCGGAGCGAGCGTGGGATCGCCGCCGAGCCAGGGAACGACTTCGACGAGCGGCATCACGGGCGCGGGATTGAAAAAGTGCATGCCGACGACTCGCTCCGGCGACGTACACGCGGCGGCGATCGACGCGATCGAGAGGGATGACGTGTTCGTTGCCAGCACGGCGTTCTTCGACACCACCGATTCGAGCTGGCGGAAGAGAGTCTGCTTGGCCGCGAGATCCTCGACGATCGCTTCGATGACGACACCGCACTTGGCGTACATCGCGAGATCGTCGCCAAGCGGCGCTTCGATGAATTGTATTCGACCGAGCAGCGCTGTGGCATCTTCCTGCGTGCGTCGGCCCTTCTCGACGTCCCGGAGCACCGCCTTTGAAATGCGGTCGCGGGCTTTCTTCGTCGCTCCGGCAAGCGCATCGGCGAGCACCACCGGGTGACCTGCGGCCGCCGCGACCTGCGCGATGCCCGAGCCCATCGCCCCGGCGCCGACGACGCCGATCACGGTTTTCTGATCGATCGGCGTCATCACTGTCCCGTAAACGCGGGCTTTCGCTTCTCGAGAAACGCGCGCACGCCCTCGGCATAGTCGTGCGTGTGCCCGGCCTCGCGCTGCAGCTCCTCCTCGACTGCGAGCTGTGCGTCCAGATCCACTCCGAGCGAGCGATTGAATGCCCGCTTGATCAGCCCCAGCGCTCGCGTCGGCTGCTGCGCGAGCTGGCGCGCCGTGCCGACCGCGGTCTCGAGCAACAGCTCGGGTTCGGTCACCATGTACACGAGACCCCATTCGCGCGCCTTTTCGGCGGACATCTTCTCCGCGAGCATCGTCATGATCGTCGCGCGCTGCAGCCCGACGATGCGCGGCAGAATGAACGTACCGCCGGTATCCGGAATTACTCCAATGCGTGCGAACGACTGGATGAAGGTGGCCTCCGACGATGCGAACACGATGTCGCAGACAAAGGCCAGATTGGCGCCGGCACCTGCCGCGACCCCGTTCACCGCGCATACGACCGGCTTTTCCAGCGTGCGGATCGCGCGCACGATCGGATTGTACGTGTCGTGCACGATGTCGCCCAGGTCCGGTGCGGGGCCCGATGACGGCACCGCCTCGGCGAGATCCTGGCCGGCACAGAATCCGCGTCCACCGCCCGTGAGCACAACGGCGCGCAACGTGTCGTCGGCGGCCACGCGTGCGATCGCGTCGCACAACGCACGCGCCATTGGGCGTGTGAAGCTGTTCAGCACGTCCGGACGGTTCAACGTGATCGTCGCCACACCGGCGGCGCTCTCCAACAGGATCTCGCTCATGCACTCCCCTGAAAGTTCGGCACGCTCGCTGAAGATACTTCGCACGGCCCGTCCCTGAAGAGGCCGACGGCTGGTCAGGCGACACGCGGGCGAACAGATTACAGCCTGTGACCACCGTTCCCGTTCCTCGCGGATCGAAGGGCCGCTCGAGCAAGGCGCGGAAAGCCGATGCGCCCGATCCACGCTTCGACTGGCGGCGCATCGCGTATCACGCGCTCGTCTCGCGCGCCCTCGACGACGTCGAAGAGGCGACCAATCGCAACAAGGCGACGGAGCCGCGCGAGAACCTGATCCTCTACCAGTTCTCGGCGCGCGGGCACGACGTTGCGCAGGCAATCCTCGGCTCGTTGATCGATCACCCGCACGATGCGGCCAGCGCGTATTACCGCTCGCGCCCATTGCTCGTCGCACTCGGCCTGCCGCTCGACGACGCGCTGGCGAGTCCGCTCGGACGCAGTGGCGGGTTCAGCGACGGACGCGACATCGGCGTCGTCTGCAATTTGCCGAACCGGAATGGGCCGATCGTATTGCCAATGTCCGGCGACGTCGGCTCGCAGTACACGCCATGCGCCGGCTGGGCGCAGGCCATCGAGTATCACGCGCGCACGCTGCACGATAAATCGTGGAACGGCTCGATCGGCGTCGTGCTCGGCGGCGAAGCCTCGGTGGCGACGAATGGCTTCTGGTCGGCGCTCACGATGGCGACGACGTTGTCACTGCCGATGCTGTTCTACGTCGAGGACAACGGATTGGGTATTTCCGTCCGCGGCGAGATGCAGACGCCGGGCGGAGACATCGCGCGCAATCTCGCGTCGTTCGAGAATCTCTACGTGCGCGACGGCAACGGGTGCGACCCCGCGGAATCGGCACGCTTGCTCGCCGAGTGCGTGGACCACGTGCGCGGCGGAAATGGCCCGGCGCTCGTGCGGTTGACGGTGCCGCGGCTCTGCAGCCATTCCGGTCCCGACAATCAGCGCGGCTATCGCACCGACGCCGAGATCGCGGCCGACGTGGAGCGCGATCCATTGCCGCGACTGCGTGACCACCTGGTTCCTTCGCTGATCTCTGAACAGGAGTGGTCCGAGCTCGAGGCCACCGTCGCGCGCGACGTGCAGGCGGCGCTCGATGCGGCACGTGCGCGGCCGAATCCGGATCCGTCGACGGTGCATCGCTGGGTGTACGCGGACGACACGGCCGGCAGCCCCGAAGCACAAGGTGGATTGTCGCGCGCGGAGCGAGCGGCGCTCGATGGATCGACCGAGGCGCAAGCCGATGGCGAGGTGGTGCGGTTCCCCGAAGCGGTGCGCCGCACGCTGCGACGCGAGCTCGAGGTGAATCCGAAGGTGCTGGTGTTCGGCGAGGACGTGGGCCGCAAGGGCGGCGTGCATCTGGTCACCGAGGGTTTGCAGAAGCAATTCGGCGCGGCGCGGGTGTTCGACACGAGCCTCTCGGAAGAAGGCATCGTCGGGCGAGCGGTTGGCATGGCGATCTCCGGGCTCATGCCCGTCGCGGAAATCCAGTTCCGCAAATACGCCGATCCCGCGACGGAACAGCTCAACAACTGCGGAACACTACGCTGGCGCACCGCCAACCGGTTCGCGGCCCCGATCGTGGTGCGCATGCCCGGCGGCTTCGGCAAGGACGTTGGCGACCCGTGGCACAGCCTGAGCGACGAGGTTCGATTCGCGCACGCGTACGGCTGGCAGGTGGCGATTCCGTCGAATGCGTCGGATGCCGTGGGTCTGCTGCGCAGCGCGATGCGCAGCCCGAACCCGACGATCTTCTTCGAGCACCGATCGTTGTTGATGACCAGCGACGGCAGCGCGCGCTATCCGGGCGACGAGTACGTGATTCCGTTCGGCTCAGCCTCCGTGCTGCGCCCGGGGAACGATCTGACGCTGGTGTCGTGGGGCGCGCTCGTGCATCGCTGCTTGCAGGCGGCCGAACGATTCGGCGACCGCGTCGAGCTGATCGATCTGCGCACGATCGCGCCGTGGGATCGCGAGACGGTGCTCGCCTCGGTTGCGCGCACGGGTCGATGCGTGATCGTGCATGAGGATAGTCTCACCGCCGGCTTCGGCGCCGAGATCGCGGCAACGCTGGCGAGGGAGACGTTCTGGCAGCTCGATGCCCCGATCGCGCGGCTCGCGGTGGACGACGTGCCGATGCCGTATCACACCGTGCTGCTCGACGCCGTGCTGCCGAGCGTGGATCGGATCGCCGCGCAGATCGACGAAACGATGAGCGCTTGAACGCTGGAGCGCTTGAACGCTGGAGCGTTCCACCGTTCCACCGTTCCACCGTTCCACCGTTCCACCGTTTTCAGATGGCCTTGAATTCCTCGAACGGCTGACGGCAGCTCCGGCAGTACCAGATCGCCTTGCACGCGGTCGAGCCGAACGCGCTCCGCTGCTCGGTGTCCTTCGACTTGCAGAACGGACAGCGGACCGATGCACCGGCGCGCCGGAGCGGGACCAGCTCGACGCCGGCCGCCGCTCCGGGTGCCGCGATACCGTAGGCCTCGAGCTTCGCGCGCGCCTCCGGGCCAATCCAGTCCGTAGTCCATGCCGGCGTATACGTCGTGCGGATCTCGATCGGTCCCAGCCCGTGGCGGGTGAGCGCGTCGCGGATGTCGGCCTCGATCTCGTGCATCGCCGGGCACCCGGAGTAGGTCGGCGTCACGGTGACGACGAGCGTGTCGTTCTCCAGCGACGCGTCGCGCACGATGCCCAGCTCGACGACGCTGAGCGCCGGCACCTCGGGATCCTTCACTTCATCGAGAATCTCGAAGATCTCGTCGCGCGTCGGCTGCGCGCGCTTCACCACGTCGCCCCCGGATGCGAGCGCGCCAAAATCTGCATCTCGGCGAGCATGTGGCCGAGGTGTTCGGTGTGGCGCCCTGTCCGGCCGCCGCGCTGCATGTAGCCATCGGCCGGAATGGCGAGCGTCGCGCGATGCAGGACTTCTTCGATGCGCGCACGCCACGGCGCCGCGAGCGTCGAAGGGTCGATGCCGAACCCCTCACTGGCCGCGGCGCGATCGATGTCGTCGGCGAGGAACAGCTCGCCGGTGTACCGCCAGAGATCGTCCACGGCGCGCTGCACGCGCTCGTGGCTCTCTTCCGTGCCGTCGCCCAGCGTCACGACCCACTCGGCGCTGTGGCGCACGTGGTAGCGAGACTCCTTCGCCGCCTTTGCTGCGATGCCCGCCAGCTCGCGGTTCGTGCTTTGCTGCAGCGCTTCCATCTGCAGCAATGAGAAAACGCTGAAGAACAGCTGGCGGACGATCGTCACGCCGAAATCACCCTTTGGCAGCTCGACGAGCAGCGCGTTGCGAAAATCGCCGGCGTCGCGGAGAAAGGCGAGCGCATCGGCGTCGCGGCCGGCGCCTTCGGCCGTCCCAGCCAGCCCGAACAACAACGTCGCCTCGCCGATCAGATCGAGCGCGATGTTGGCGAGGGCGATGTCCTCCTCGAGAATGGGCCCGTGTCCACACCACTCGGAGAGACGGTGGCCGAGCACCAGCCGGTCGTCGGCCAGCCGAAGCAGGTACGGAACCAGCGGCCCGTCCGACATCAGCGTACCCACATTAGAAAACGCGAACGCCGCGCGGCGCCTTGTAGAACTGCGGATGACGGTACGGCTTGTCGTTGCCCGGATCAAAGAATGGGCCGGCATCGTCGGGCGCCGATGCGGTGATCGCGTCGCTCGGCACCACCCAGATGCTGACCGTCTCGCCGCGGCGCGCGTAGACGTCGCGCGCGTTCTGGAGCGCCTGTTCGGCGGTGGCGGCGTGGACGCTTCCGGCATGTTCGTGCGCGCCGCCCTTGGGAGGCTGCAGGAACACCTCCCAGAGCGGCAACTGCGTGTCGCCCGTCATGCCGCGTCCGCGGGACGCTGCTGCCTGGCCGCATGCGCCGCCGCCGCCACTCGCACCCACTCGCCGTCGGCATGCGCCTGACGTCGCGCGGCGAGGCGCTCGCGATTGCACGGGCCGTCGCCCTTCACCACCCGCCAGAACTCGTCCCAGTCAATCGGTCCGAAGCGCCAGTTGCCCGACGCTTCGTCATACTCCAGCTCCGGATCTGGCAGCGTGAGATCGATCGCCTTGGCCTGCCCGACGGTGAGATTCACGAACCGCTGCCGCAGCTCGTCGTTGCTCTTCTTCTTCACGCCCCACCGCAGCAGCTCGTCGCTGTTCGGCGAGTCGGTATCGTGCGGGCCGAACATCATCAACGATGGCCACCACCAGCGATTCACCGCATCCTGCGCCATCGCGCGCTGCTCGGGCGTGCCGGCGGCAAGCGTCGCCATGATCTCGTAGCCCTGGCGCTTATGGAAATTCTCTTCCTTGCAGATGCGGACCATGGCGCGTGCATACGGGCCGTAACTCGCGTGCGCGAGCATGGTCTGGTTGACGATCGCCGCGCCGTCGACGAACCAGCCGATGCAGCCGATGTCGGCCCAGGTGAGCGTCGGATAGTTGAAGATGCTGGAGTACTTCGCCGTGCCGGCGAGCAACTGATCGATCAGCTCCTGGCGATCGACGCCGAGCGTCTCGGTGCCGCAGTAGATGTAGAGTCCGTGACCCGCTTCGTCCTGGACCTTGGCGAGGAGCGCCATCTTGCGACGAAGGTTCGGCGCGCGCGTGATCCAGTTGCCTTCCGGCAGCATGCCGACGACTTCCGAGTGGGCGTGCTGCGACATCATCCGGATGAGCTGCCTGCGGTAGCGCGCCGGCATCCAGTCCTTCGGCTCGATCGTCTCGCCGCGCGCGATGCGCGCCTCGAACTCGGCGTTCTGGGCCGGATCCTCGGAGGCTGCGGTCGGTTGGACGGAATGTTCGGCCATTTCGTTGGCTCCAGGTCGCGGCCACCGAACACGGCGGCGTGATGAGCGAAATGTACTCCGGTCGGTGGGCGCCGGGGATAGATCGCCCCATGAGTGTCTTGCGTTGGGCGCTCTGCCCAACGCGTATTACACCTCGATGGCACCGCGCGTGCCGCGCACACTTCCCTTTCCCAGACAGGTCGCAATGCGCCCTCGGCTGTTCGCCGCGCTCGTTGCCGGAATCCTTTCGCTCGCGACGACCGCGGGCGCACAGATCGTCGTGCCCGCCGACCCCAACGCCGACGGACTGATTCCCGGCGGGTATCTGCGAATCGCCGGGGGGATGCTCTCGCCGATCAATCCATCGGGGACGCTGCGCGACTGGAACAGCGGGCCGATGGCGAATCTCATGTGGGAGAGCTGGCAGCCGTCGACATATGGCGTTGGGCGCGTGGGGTTCGGACTCGGCCTCAGTTACACCAGGCTACCCTTCAACGAATCGGCATTTGCGTCCAGCTTCGTGCCAACGACCGGCACGGTGACCACGGCGACCGGCAAGGATGCATCGATCTTCCAGGTCGAGACGAGCATTCGGATGCGCATTCCATCCCCGTTCATCATGCCGAGCATCGAGCTTGGATTTGGATTTTTGAGCTTCCATCCGGGCCAAATCGCGTATACGACGACGGGAGGTTCCAGCGGTTCCGCACGATCGCAGACGCGTAGTGGGGCCGAGTTCTCGATCGGCGGTGGATTGGATAAGCAGATCGCCGGGCGCGCCGCGATCTTCGGGGAGGCGATCTACGAATACGGCCTGACCGGACTCTGGCACGGCATCGCCGAACCGGGCGGCACCTGCGCGTCCGGCGAGTGCGACGTGCTTAAAAACATGTCACTCGGCATCGTGCGCGGCGGGCTGCGCGTGCGAGTCAATTGAGCGGCGGAATACCGCGCATGCCTACACACGCTCCGCTCGCCGCGGACGGGAGCGTCTCGACTGTCAAGAGCAATGGCATCGGCGACGTGTGCTTCGGTCATCCCAAGAGCAACTCGCTGCCGGCGACGGTGCTCCGCGCATTGGCAGAGGCGATCACGAAATTCGGCCGCAGCGACGACGTGCGAGTGATCCTGCTGCGCAGCTATGGCAGCGGTGCGTTCTGCGCCGGCGCGTCGTTCGACGAGCTGAAAGCAATTCGCGATGCCGAGTCTGGGCGTGAGTTCTTCATGGGGTTCGCCCGCGTGATTCTCGCGATGACGCGCTGCCCGAAGCCGATCGTGACGCGCGTGCAGGGCAAAGTCGTTGGCGGCGGGGTCGGTATCGTGGCGGCGTCGGATTACGTGTTCGCCATCGATCGCGCCGCGCTACGGTTGAGTGAGCTGGCGGTAGGCATCGGCCCGTTCGTCGTTGGACCAGCGGTCGAGCGACGCGTCGGCCCCGGCCCGTTCAGCGCGATGGCGATCGACGCGGACTGGCGCGACGCGAGCTGGGGCGAGCGCCACGGGCTCTATGCGCGCGTGGTGCCCGACGTCGGCGCGCTCGACAACGCCATCGACGCCTTCACGGCCGAGCTGGCGTCGCGCAATCCCGAAGCCGCCGCGGCGATCAAAGCAGCCGCCTGGCGCGGCACCGAAGACTGGCCCGAGCTGCTCGCCGAACGCGCGGCGGTGAGCGGGCGGTTGGTGTTGTCGGAGTTTACGAGAGCTGCCCTGGCTGCGCGCTCGTAGTCCGCGGTCCGTCGTCGGGCGAAATCCTCGCGCGAGGTGAGTCCGGTGCGCCGAATACGGTTGGACTGAATTTGAAACGCGAATGCGCGCGCATTTGGGCGAATGCAGCGCGCATTCGTTCGTACTGGCGCACAGAGCCCGTCGCGCCACACCCCAAAAGCATTTGGGTTTTCGTCCGTTCGATCCGTCGCGTTCGTATCATCCGTGTTTCACACCTGTTGGGACCGAGTCGGCATCGTTGCCTGGAGTCTCGCGAACCCGCGGAGAACGGCGGAGAACGGCGCAATCGTCGTTCGTCATTCATCAACATCTCCCAGCGACGCCGCTCCGCGCCTGTCCGCAGTTCTCCGCCGTTCTCCGCGACCCCATTGCTCTCCTTGAGAGGTGGCCTGAGTCGCGCGGCAGTGTGGCGCGAGAGTCTTTCGCGCCGCGAGAGTCCAACGGGGCTGCGGAGTTTACGGATTTACGGATGGGGGAGTTGACCGGGACGCCACCACCACAGATTCATGTTGGTTTTTGGGCCTGGCGCACAGAGCTCCATGCGCCACTCGGAGCAAATCCCGGCCTCGTTCGCCAGGTTCCGCCAAATTCGCGTTTCCAACTCAGTCCAACCGTATTCGGCGCGCCACCCTCACCGCGCGCAACACCACGGCCTAGGACGTCGGCGGATTGAATCCTTCGTGCTGCGCGTCGATCCAGCTGCGGTGATACGCCGGATCCTCGAACGCCATCGCCTGCTTCGCGACCTTGAGCGGACGGAAGCTGTCCATCATCACCGCCAGCTCGTTGGTCTCCTTGGCGCCGATTGACGCTTCGGCGCGACCTGGATGCGGGCCGTGCGGGATGCCGTCGGGGTGGTGCGTGATGCTCCCGAACTCGATTCCCTTCCGGCTCATGAACTCGCTCGAGGCGTAGTAGAGCACCTCGTCGGAATCGACGTTGCTGTGATTGTACGGCGCCGGCACGGCGTTCGGGTCGAAGTCGAACGGGCGCGGACAGAATGAGCACACGACGAAACCGTCGCCCTCGAATGTCTGGTGCACCGGCGGCGGCTGATGCACGCGGCCGACGATCGGCTCGAAATCACGAATGTTGAATGCCCACGGATAGAAATATCCGTCCCAGCCGACGACGTCGAACGGATGGTGATCGAGAATCAGCTCGTTGATGCCATCGTATTGCTTGACGAGCAGCCGGAAGTCCCCCATCTCGTCGTGCGTGCGCAACTGGGTCGGGCGGCGAATGTCGCGCTCGGAGTACGGCGCGCCTTCCTTGAGCTGGCCGAATTCGTTGCGATATCGCTTGGGCCAGCGAATGTGGCCGCGGCTCTCCATGATCAGCAGCTTCGGCTTGTCGCCCGACATGTCGAACTGGTACCGATGCAGAATGCCGCGGTGAATGACCAGGTAGTCGCCCTCGCCGAACGGCAGATCGCCGTACACGGATTCGAGCACGCCGCTGCCTTTCGCAACGTACACCAACTCATCGGACTGTGCGTTGCGATAGAAATGTTCGTCCTGCTTGTCCGGCTCGACGTAGAGCATCGCCACGTCCTGATTGAACAGGAGCGGAATGCGGTCGAGCGTCGGGCTGCCGCCCTTCTTCGCCTTCGCGGTCAGAAAGTGCCGATGCCGCAGTGTCTGGTCGGGATCGGCCTCGAACGCCTGCTCCTTGATGCGCCGCACCGACTTCACCGTCGTCGGCGGATGCACGTGATACAGCAGCGACGAGGTACCGGTGAAGCCCTCGTGACCCATCAGCTCTTCGGCGTAGATGCCGCCGTTCGGCTTTCGGAAGGCCGTGTGCCGCTTGCGCGGAATCTGACCGAGCGTGTGATAGATCGGCACGTTCAGAGATTCCCGCGGAGCGCCTGCTCCTGCTCGATCGCCTCGAACAGCGCCTTGAAGTTGCCCTTGCCGAAGCTGCGCGCGCCCTTGCGTTCGATGATCTCGAAGAACAGCGTCGGCCGATCCTGCACCGGCTTCGAGAAGATCTGCAGCAGATAGCCGTCGGGATCGCGGTCGACGAGAATGCCGAGCGCTTCGAGCTGGTCGAGCGGCTCGTCGATCGTGCCGACGCGGCGCTGAAGATCGGTGTAGTACGTCGTCGGTGCCTTGAGAAACTCGATGCCGCGATCGCGGAGCGTCGACACGCTGTGAATGATGTCGTCCGTCGCCAGCGCGAGGTGCTGGACCCCGGGGCCGCCGTAGAATTCCAGATACTCGTCGATCTGCGATTTCTTCTTGCCGGCCGCGGGCTCGTTGATCGGGAACTTGATGCGCTCGTTGCCGTTCGCCATCACCTTCGACATCAGCGACGAGTATTCCGTCGAGATGTCCTCGTCGTCGAACGAGATGAGATTCTTGAAGCCCATCACGCGCTCGTAGAAGCCGATCCAGACGTTCATCTTTCCGAGCTCGACGTTCGCCACACAGTGGTCGACGTGCAGCAGGCCGGTCGGCTGCGGCTGATAGTGCGGTTCGCGACGGTGGAAGCCGGGCAGAAACGCGCCGCGATAGTTCTTGCGCTCGACGAGCGAGTGAATCGTGTCGCCGTAGATCTTGATCCCCGCCGTGACGACTTCGCCGTCATCGTCGCGGGACACGCGCGGCTCGTAGGCCGACACGGCGCCGCGCTCGATCGCCTTTGCATAGGCGTCGCGCGCGTCGTCCACCCACAAGGCGAGATCGCGCACGCCGTCGCCGTGCTTCCGTACGTGCTCGGCGACATCGCCCGTTGGTCCCTGCGGGGCGGTCAGCACGAGCCGGATCTTGTTCTGCACGAGCACGTAGCTCGCGCGATCGCGCGTCCCGGTCTCCGGGCCGCGATACGCGACGAGCCGAAAGCCGAACGCGCTCTGATAGAAGTGCGCCGACTGCTTGGCGTTGCCGACGTACAGCTCGACGTAATCGGTGCCGTTGATCGGGAACGTATCATGCGCCACGGCATCGACGGGCATGGTCTGCGTCGCCATCGGATCTCCCTGCTGAGATGATCGGCTGCGCTCACCACTGAGACGCAAGCGCGCCACTCTGAAATGCTATGGACCGCACCGGTTCAGGTCAAAGGGGCTACGCATCGAATCACGACGCGATATTGTATACGCGTCATCCAATCAGGCCCGCGTGAACGAATCTCCATCGCCCGAGTCCGCCGCATTTGAACGTTTCAGCACGGCGCTGGCCGGCCAGTACGCGCTTGAATGCGAGATCGGCCGCGGCGGGATGGGCGTCGTCTATCGCGCACGCGATCTGATGCTGGATCGTGTCGTGGCCATCAAGACGCTGCCACGACACCTCGCCGCCGACCGATCGATTCGCGAACGGTTTCTGCGGGAAGCCCGTACGGCGGCATCGCTGTCGCACCCGAACATCGTTCCGATCTTTCGGGCCGACGAGATCGACGGCTTCGTGTTCTTCGTCATGGGCTACGTCGACGGCGAATCGCTCGCCGAGCGCATTCGCTTGCGCGGCTACGTGCAGCCGCCCGAGGTCGTGCGCGTCCTGTGTGACGTGTCCGAGGCGCTGGCATATGCCCACGGCCGGGGCGTGGTCCACCGCGACGTGAAGGCCGAGAACATTCTGCTCGAACGCAATACCGGGCGCGCGCTGGTCACGGATTTCGGAATCGCGCGCCTGGCCGAAGCGGCGCCGCTCACCGCCACCGGGCAGGTGCTGGGCACGGTGTACTACATGAGTCCCGAGCAGATCTCGGGCGACTCGGTCGACGCGCGCAGCGACGTCTACGAGCTCGGCATCGTCGGCTTCTATGCACTGTCGGGGCGATTTCCGTTCAATGCGGAGCTGGCCTCGGCGGTGCTCGTGGCCCACGTCACCAAGCCGCCGCCGTCGCTTCGCGAAGTTGCGCCCGACGCGCCGCCGACCCTGTCCGACATCATCGATCGATGTCTGTGCAAGCGGCCCGACGATCGGTTTCAGAGCTGCGCCGAGCTGCACGCCGCGCTGTCGTCCATCGAGCAACTCGTGGCGGCGGAATCGCACGAGCGCGCGTCGGCGAATCGAGGCACACGCGCGAAGCTGCTCCTGTCGGACACGGAGGCGCAGGACATTCTCACCCGAGCGGCGGAGCTGCAGGCATCTACCGGAATCCAGCCGCGTCCGGCGCTGGTCGTTGGAAGCCGCCAGGGCCGGGCGCGTGCGCCCGATGGAGGCCACCAGGCGGCGAACGTGCGGAGCGCGGCGCTCGAAGCGGGGATCGCCGGCGAGTACGTCGATCACGCGCTGCTCGAGCATGGACTCACGCCGACCGGTACGCCCGCCCCGCCGCCGATCGGGATCGTTGATCGAAGCCGTGCCCCCAGTGCAGTCGTCGGCTCGCCGACGCAACTGGAGTACGAGGTCGTGCTCGACGGCGAGATGCCCGAGCGCGATTTCGATCTGCTCGTCGACACGATCCGCAAGCACACCGGCGAAAGCGGGCGGCTGGACTCGATCGGGCGGTCGTTCGCCTGGCGCAGCGAACCCGGCGCTGGAAACGCGACGAACGTCTCGCTTCTGCCGCGAGGCGGCCAGACGACTATTAGAGTTTCGAAAAGCATGCGCGCCTTCGCCGGCGGCATCTTCGGCGGCCTGGTCGGTGTGATCGGCCTGGGGACCGTACCAATCTGGATGGGCATCGCCATCCACGCGAGCAACCCCGGGGCCGGCGCGGCACTCGCCGGGGGCGTGGTGGTGCTCACGTGGGCGACGGCTCGCGCGTTGTTCGCGCGCTCGATTGGCAAGCGCGAGCAGGCGCTGCGCGAGCTGGCCGAAGATCTCGCGGTTCAGACTCGTGAATCGATCGCCGCGCACGAGCTGCCGCGCCTGGGCAGCTGATCAGATCGCGAGCTCGGCCAGGTCGCGGAACAACTCGAGCGCCTGGGGATTCGCCAGCGCGTCGGCGTTCGTCACGGCGCGACCGTGCACGACGTCTCGCACCGCCAGCTCCGAAATCTTGCCGCTGATCGTCCGCGGAATGTCCGCGACCTGCACGATCTTCTTCGGCACGTGATGCGGACTGGTGTTGGTGCGGATTTGCGTCCGGATCTTCTCCCTGAGCGCATCGGTGAGCGTCACACTGTCGGCCAGCCGAACGAACAGCACGATGCGCACGTCGGCGCCCGGACCATCCTCACCCGGAATTGTCTGGCCAATGACGAGACTCTCGACCACCTCATCGAGCTGCTCGACCTGTCGATAGATCTCCGCCGTGCCGATGCGCACCCCGCCGGGATTCAGCGTCGCGTCGCTTCGGCCGTAGATCACCATGCCGCCGCGCGCCGTCAGCTCGGCCCAGTCGCCGTGGCGCCATGTGTTCGGATAGCGCTCGAAGTACGCGGCCCGATATTTGGCCCCGTCCGGATCGTTCCAGAACGCCACCGGCATGCTCGGAAACGGCGCCGTGCACACCAGCTCACCGGCCGCGCCGACGATCGGCTGGCCCATCTCGTCGAAGATCTCGACCTTCATGGCGAGGCCGCGCGTCTGCAGCTCGCCGCGCCAGACCGGCGCGATCGGATTGCCGAGCGCAAAGCACGAGATGATGTCCGTCCCGCCGCTGATGCTGCTCAGGCGGACATCGCGCTTCACCTGGGTGTAGACGTAATCGTAGCTGTGCGGCGCGAGTGGGCTGCCCGTGGAGAGGATCGAACGGAGCGCGCCCAGATCATGGGTGTCGATCGGACGGCGGCCGTGCTTCTCGGTGAGCGCGAGCCACTTGGCGCTCGTGCCGAACACGGTGATTCGCTCGGCCTGCGCCATGTCCCAGAGAATCGGCCGCGTGCGGAGGATCGGCGCGCCATCGTACAACACCACGGTCGCGCCGACGGCGAGACTGGACACGAGCCAGTTCCACATCATCCAGCCGCACGTGGTGAAGTAGAAGATCCGGTCGTCTCGCGTGAGGTCGGTGTGCAGCACCAGCTCCTTGAGGTGCTGCAGCAGCGTCCCTCCGGCGCCGTGCACCATGCACTTGGGAAGACCTGTCGTTCCCGACGAGTACATGATGTACAGAGGATGGTCGAACGGCAGGGCCGGTGAGGACAGTGGCGAGTGGACAGAGGCGAACGAGTCCCAGGCGACTGCGTTGCGAATGGATGAGATATCAGATTGCTCATCGAGATAATTCACCACCACCACGCGCTCGATGCTCGGAATCCGCTCGGCGATTTCGCGGATCCGCGCGAGGCAGTCGATCTCGCGGCCGGCGTAGCGGTAGCCGTCGGCGCAGAACAGCACGCGCGGCTGAATCTGGCCGAAGCGATCGAGCACGCCGTTCACGCCGAAATCGGGCGAACACGACGACCAGAT
>JAICKA010000236.1 GCA_025928185.1 Gemmatimonadaceae bacterium | reverse complement strand
TCCAACGCGAAGACGTTTCGCATCGCGATGATCGCCAAGAGCTCGACGAATCCGGTGTTTCTCTCCGGACGAAAAGGCGCCGAGGCAGCCGCGGCGGAGCTGACGAAGCAGACTGGCGTGAACGTCCAGATCGATTGGCTCACGCCGCCGGATGAAGACGCGACCGTGCAGGCGCAGCGTATCGCGGAAGCAGTGAATCAGGGCGACAACGCGATCCTGCTGTCGGCGAGCGACGCCGGCAAGTTGATCGGCGCGGTGAACGACGCCGTCAAGCGCGGCGTGCCAGTGATGACGTTCGACAGCGACGTCGCCGGCTCGCAGCGGTTCTCGTTCTACGGCGGCGATGATGACGCCATGGGGCGACAGGTGATGGACGAGCTGGCGACGCAGATGCATGGCACCGGCAAGATCGCCATTCTCGCCGGCAACCAGAACGCGCCCAATCTCCAGCGGCGCGTGGCCGGCGTGGTGGACGAAGCGAAGAAGTATCCTGGAATTCACATTCTCAACACGTTCTACCACGCGGAAACGCCGCAGGATGCAGCAGCCGAAGTGCTGCGGGCCGAGAATGCGTACCCGGACATTCAGGGCTGGGCGATGATCGGCGGTTGGGCGTTGTTCACGCCGTCGCTGCTCTCCAACTTGAGCGCCGACAAGCTGAAGATCGTCTCGATCGATGCGCTGCCGGCGGAGCTGGCGTACGTGGATCGCGGAGTGGCGCCGGTCCTGCTCGCGCAGCCGACGTACGACTGGGGCTACGTCTCGGTCAAAACGATTTTCGATCACGTCTACAAGCACCAGAGCGTGCCGGCACACGTGCAGATGAATCTGGTGCGCGTGTCGAAGGACAACCTCGGGGCGTGGGCGCGCCAACTACGCGACTGGGGGTTCGACGGCGTCGATCCGAAATACCTCGCGATGAAGTAGCCGGCGTGCGAGCAGCGGTCGAGTTCACCGGCGTCAGCAAGCGCTATCCGGGCGTCACCGCGCTCGACGGGGTCAGCTTCTGCGTTGCGCCGGGTTCCTGTCACGCGGTGTGCGGCGAGAACGGCGCCGGCAAGAGCACGCTGGGCAAGCTGCTCGCGGGCATCGTTGCGCCCGATGCTGGCGAGATCCAGCTCGACGGCACGGCGGCACATCTCGCGGGCCCGCGTGACGCGTTGAAGCTCGGCGTGGCGATGGTGCATCAGGAGCTCGCCTTCTGCGGCAACATGACGGTGGCGGAGAACCTGTGCCTTGGGCGTCTGCCGCGCCGCATGGGCTTCGTCGACCGGCGAGCGCTGCGCGAGCGTGCGCTCGAGCGTCTGGCCGCGATCGGCGCGCGCGTCGATCCACAGGCGCGGGTCGACGAGCTGACGATCGCCGACCAGCAGCTCGTGCAGATTGCCGGAGCGGTCGCCTCGGGCGCGCGGGTGATCGTGTTCGACGAACCGACGAGCAGCCTGGCCGAGACGGACGCCGAGCGGTTGTTCGAGCTGATCGACGTGCTGCGCCGGCGCGGCGTGACGATTCTCTACGTGTCGCACCGGATGGCGGAGATTCAGCGACTCTGCGACACGATCACCGTGCTGCGCGACGGTCGGCACGTGGCGACGCGGGCCGCGTCGGAGTTATCGGAAGGTGCGCTGGTTGAGCTGATGATCGGCCGACAGATCGCGCAGTACTATCCGACGCACGTTGCATCGTCGCCCGGACGCGAGCTGCTGCGCGTGGAGCGGCTGTGCGTGGGCGATCGCGTGCGAGACGTGAATTTCGCACTGCACGCCGGCGAAGTGCTCGGCATCGCCGGACTCGTCGGTGCCGGCCGGTCGGAGATCGCGCGGGCGATCTTTGGCCTGGAGCCGAACGTGCGCGGGACGATATTCGTGCGCGGCAACGCCGCGCGCATTCGGTCGCCGCGCGACGCGATGGCGCAGCGGATCGGCTTCGTGCCGGAAGATCGCAAGCGGCAGGGTCTCGTGCTGTCGATGCGCGCGTCGGACAACGGCACGCTCACCACGCTCTCGCGGCACGCGCGCGCGGGCTGGATCAATCACAGGTCCGAGCGGCGCGCCGCGGCCGAGCTGTTCGACCGGTTGCGCGTGCGCGCGTCACCGGAGACGGTGACGCGCATGCTGTCGGGCGGCAATCAGCAGAAGCTGGTCATGGCCAAGTGGCTCGCCGCCGGCGCCGAGATTCTGCTGCTCGACGAGCCGACGCGCGGCGTAGACGTCGCGGCGAAAGCGGAGCTGCACGGCTGGATCGACGAGCTGGCGTCGCGCGGCGCGGCCGTGCTGCTCATCTCGAGCGAGCTGCCGGAGTTGCTGAATCTGTCGACGCGCGTGCTCGTGCTTCGCGACGGGCGCGTGGTGGGCGACGTGCCGCGCGACGCCGCGACGCAGGCGACGATTCTGCGACTGATGACGGGCCTGAGCGCCGCGACGACTAGTGGTGTACCAGGTACATCGCGACCGAGTGCCCCGGCAGCTCCGCGGTAATCTCGCCGGCGAAGCTGGTATCCGCGTGCGTCCACAGATTGCGGGCGGTGTGCGTGCCGCCCGGCAAGCCGATCTCCTGCATCGTCGCGCGCACCGTGGCCGTGGTCGAGTCGCGGTTGAGCAGAATGACCGCGCGGTCGCCGGTGGACATCGGCTTCATCCAGACTTCCTGCTCGCC
>JAICKA010000246.1 GCA_025928185.1 Gemmatimonadaceae bacterium | reverse complement strand
GTCGATCGAGGAGACGTCGCGCTCGGTGGCCGGCGTGGCGCAGAGCGCCGAGACGATCACGTCGTCGGTCGAGAGCGCGGCCACGAGCGCCACGCAGCTCGAGCGCTCCATTCGCGGCGTGTCGCAGCTCGTGAGCGAGGCGACCGATCTCGCCGAGCGCGTGACGCGCGACGCCCACGAGGGTGGCCAGGCGATCGATCGGTCGATCGACGGCCTCACGCGCGTGCGCGAATCGATCGGGCAATCGGCGTCAGTCATCAAGGAAGTGGGCAAGCGCACCGGCGACATCACCTCGATTGTCGACACGATCAATCTGATCGCCGAACGAACGAACCTGCTGTCGCTCAATGCGTCGATCGAAGCGGCGCGGGCCGGCGAAGCAGGGCGCGGCTTTGCCGTGGTGGCCGAAGAGATCCGCAACCTGGCCGATCGCTCGGCCAAGGCGACCGCTGACATCGCATCGATCATCAAATCGCTGCAGAGCGTGGTGCAGGACGCGGTGTCATCGTCGAACGACGTGCAGCGCGTGGCCGAGGAAAGCGGCCGGCTCGCCGCCGACGGTGCGGCCGGGTTGCAGCGAATCCTCGGCAGCATCGCGCAGAGCTCCACCAAGGTTGGGCAGATCGCACGCGCGACGGACGAGCAGTTGGTCGCCGGCCAGAGTCTGTCGGCCGCCATCTCGTCCGCGGCTTCGCAATCGAGACAGGTGTCGGCCGGCACGGCCGAGCAGGCGCGCGCGCTTCCGGGACTGGTGCGCACCACGGCGCAGATGCGAACGGTCGCGCAGCAGGTGAGCCAGGCGATGAACGATCAGGGGCAGTCGTCGCGCGAGATCATAAAAGCCGGGCAGAATGGCGCGGGGCTCGCCGCGCAGGTGCGTCGCGCGATGAACGAGCAGGCCACTGCCGCCGGCCAGATCACCAAGTCGATGGACGCCATCCGACGCGGCGCCAGCGCCACCGCGCGCGCACTCGCCGAGCAGGCGTCGGCGGTCACGGAAGTCACGGCCGAAACAGAGAATCTCTCCAGGATGATCGGCAGCGTCAGCTCGGCCATGGCGGAGCAGTCCACCGCGATGTCGCAGATCTCGACCGCCACCGATGCCATCCGCCGGCAAACCGATCAGACGACGAAGGGCATGGTCGAGCAGGCCCGCGCGGCCGCCGACCTCACCACCGCCACGCGCAACATCTCGACGCAGATGGTGCAGGTCACCCGCGCGAACACCGAACAGTCGCAGGCCGTGGCCGCGCTCACGAAGGATCTGCTCGAGGCGCAGCGGCTCGGGCGCGCGACGGTGCAGGGTGCCGAAGCCACCGGCGCGCTCACCCAGCAGCTCGCCGATCGTGCGCGCGCGCTGGGTGACTTTTCGGCGAGCAGCCATACGTGATGCGCCGCCGCAAGTCCGTCGGCATGTTCACGACGGATCGCGCGCTCGTCGTGCAGACGTGGGATCCGTGGATCGCCGAAATCACCGGCGTTCCGGAGAGCGCGGCATGCGGCGAGCCGCTGTCCCGGCTCTATCCGAGCCTCATGGAACGCGGGCTCCTGGCGCGCCTCCGGAACGTTGCCGAAGGCCGCGGCGTGGAGGTGTTGGCGCCGGCGCTGCATAAGTTCCTGCTGCCCTGCCCGCCGCGCGAGCGCGATTCACGATTGGAGCACATGCGTCAGCACGTGACCATCGCGCCGCTGCTCCAGAACGGCGCGGTCGCCGGCGTGATGGTCACGATCGAGGACGTGACGGCGCGCTTCGATCGCGAGCGCCGGCTGGCCGCGGATCTCGACAGCTCCGACGAGTCGGTGCGCTGGCGCGCGGTACAGGCGCTCGCCGCCGGCGGCGAATCGCCGGCGTTGCTCTCGGGCGCGCTCACCGACCAGAGCTGGCGAATCCGGCGCGCCGCGGCGGAGGGAATCGCGGCCGTCGGCACGCACAGCGTGATCGACACCCTGATCGAGGCGGTGCGTGAAAACCACCGCGATCCGGCGCTGCTCAGCGCCGCGCTCATGGCGCTCACGCGCACGACGGCGGAGGTCGTGCGCGATCTCGCACCGCTGCTCGAGTCGGATGACGCCGAGAGTCGCATGTACGCCGCGCTCGCGCTTGGCCTGATCGGCGATGTACGCGCCGTCGATGCGCTCGTGAGCCACCTCGGCGACGCCGACATGAACGTCCGCTTCCATGTCATCGAAGCGTTGGGCCGGATCGGCGACCGGCGGCCCGTCGACGCGCTCGCCGCGATCGCCGAATCGCGCGACTTCTTTGTCGCCTTTGCCGCGCTCGATGCCCTGGCCGGCATCGGCGATGCGTCGGTGGCGCAGCGGCTGGTGCCGCTGCTCGACGACGAGATGCTGCGGCCCGCCGTCGCCGCCTGCCTCGGCGCCATTGGCAGCGAAGACGTAGTGACGCCGCTCGCGTCGGTGCCGCTCGAG
>JAICKA010000036.1 GCA_025928185.1 Gemmatimonadaceae bacterium | reverse complement strand
GCCCGACCGGTGGCGCGGCTTGACACCCGTGCAGCCGATCCTAGATTTCGTGTACTGGCGCGGGGTGGAGCAGCCTGGTAGCTCGTCGGGCTCATAACCCGAAGGTCGCGGGTTCAAATCCCGCCCCCGCTACTGCCCGAAGACACGACCGGCCGGTCCGCGAGGGCCGGCCGGTTTGTGTTTCTGGATGAGAGAGTTGTGATCTGGCAGGGTAGCTCAGGTGGTTAGAGCACGGCACTCATAATGCCGGGGTCGTGGGTTCGAGTCCCACCCCTGCTATTCCATGGAACATCTCCCCGCGCCCGCGCTCACCATGTAAGCGCGGGCGTTCGCGTCTTGCCGCTATCGGTGACATACGACGCACACTCGCGTCGACGTGACGCGCGCCTGTCCATATGCGACGCGCACTCGTGTCCACGCGACGCGCGCCTGTCCATGTGCGACGCGCATGCGTTCACGCGCGAGTGTCTCGTGCCCGGACGAGCGCGATCGCCGGACACCTCCGATGCTCGTCCGTTCATCCTCGTGTGGCTCGTGGTCAAACGACTGCGATGCCTGTACACGTCCGACGCGTGTCCGTCTACCACCAACGCGCAGCCGTACACGTCCGACGCTCGACACGTCGGAGGACTCCGACGCCCGTACACCCGCGGCGCCCGCAACGTCAGACGACTTCGATCTCCGTATACCTCCGACGCGTGCTCGCTCGAACGGCCGCGATCGTCGTTCCCGTTCGACGCCTGCGGGATCCGTGTGACGCCCACTCGCGTCGTCGCATTTCTCGCTCGGCGAGACGACTTCGATACTCGTGTCCGCGCGTTTCGCGCGTAGTTGGACCGCTGCGATCTCCTCGTCCGCGCGTTTCGCACACTTGTCCGCCACTTTCCCGACCACCCGGTTCGAAAAACGCCCGCGTTCTCGGGAGAGAACGCGGGCGTCGTCATGCCATGTGGGGGTGTACGCGCGGTTCAGGCGAGCGGCGGCGAGTCCGTTGAAAGCGACGCCGACGGAACGCCGGGCAGCAGTACTTCGCGCAGCCGCTCGATCGGCGCCACGTAGTACGGATTCTCCCGAATGCGGCGGTTATGAATGATGTACGGGTGCGTCGACAGAATCTCCATCATCATCCGGCCGCTGATCTCATTGACGTCGTACACGCAGAGCAGCGTGCAGTCATAGCTCGGCACCAGAAAGTTCACGCGCGACTCGTACTCCATGAGCTCCTCGGTGCCCGCGTGACCGCGCGTCGCCCAGTCCATGACGCCCGACGTCCGCACGCGATGGCCGCGGTGCCGCGCGCCGGCGAGCGCACCCTGCAGCAGCTCATACATCCGCTCGGCGCCGAACCGCCCACCCCTGGTGTACGTCTCCTCGGACTGCAACACCTGCAGCCGTCCATCGCTCGTCACCTGATCGACGTCGATGCCATGCGCCTGGATCCGCGCCCGATGGTCCTTCTCACGTTCCGCATCGACGATCGTGATGACCTCCTCGTCGAGCTCGATTCCTTCCCGATAGTACGGCGCGAGGATGTCGTACTCCTCGGCGCGGGAATCAAAGAACGCGCAAATGTGGCCGGGCTCCTCGAGCGCACGGCCGCACAACGTGACAGTCCGCGGACCGGACATGGCAGCAACTCCCTGGCGTGATTCGCCACCTGAAGTTGCAAATCCGGGACCGGACACCCGTCATGATCGGCTCGGCAGCTTCTCCGCCGACGAGCGACGCGGTACGCGGACGGTTACCGCGCCGTGTCGGAATCGATGAAACGGTAGAGCAGCTCCTTGTCGCGCACCATGCCGAAAACCTCTCGCGCAATTCGCTCCTGCGTCGCGGGATCGTGCTCGACCTTGGCCTCGTACGCCGCCATCGAATCGACCACGCGGTGCAGCGAATCGATCGTGCGCACGAGCTGCGCCTTGGTGCGGCGCTGCCGGATGAGATCACCCGTGCTGAATTCGCCGCCTTCCACGGCGAACACCGCTACGGCCACCGCGGCGAGAACGACCGCGGCGCGGGTGAGCAGCGCGCGGCGGCGATCAGAGGCCGTAGAGCGCGCCACCCGGGAACTCCGCGGTTGCGCCCAACTGCTCCTCGATGCGCAGCAACTGGTTGTACTTGGCGATGCGATCGGTGCGGCTCGCCGACCCGGTCTTGATCTGCCCCGCGCCGGTGGCGACGGCGAGATCGGCGATGAACGTGTCCTCCGTCTCGCCGGAGCGATGCGAGATCACCGAGAGATAGCCGGCCGCGCGCGCCATCTCGATCGTCTCGAGCGTTTCGCTCAGCGTGCCGATCTGATTGACCTTGATCAGGATCGCGTTCCCGACGCCGCTCTCGATGCCGCGCGCGAGGCGCTCGGTGTTCGTCACGAAGATGTCGTCGCCGACGAGCTGGCAGCGCTCGCCAACCGCCGCCGTCAATTTCGCCCAGCCTTCCCAGTCATCTTCGGCGAGTCCGTCCTCGATCGACACGATTGGATACTCGTCGAGCCAGGTGGTGTACAGCTCGATCATCGCATCGGCATCGCGACGGCCGGCACCGCTCTTCTTGAAGGTGTACATGCCGTCGGCGTACAGCTCGCTCGCCGCGGGATCGAGCGCGATCGCGATCTCCTTGCCCGCCGCGTAGCCGGCGGCGTCGATCGCCTCGAGCAGCATCTTGATCGCTTCCTCGTCGTCCTTGAGATCCGGCGCGAAGCCGCCTTCGTCGCCGACACCGGTGCTGAGCTTGCGCGAGCTGAGCACTTTTTTCAGCGCGTGAAACACCTCCGCACCCATGCACAAGGCATCGGCAAACGTCTCGGCGCCGATCGGCACGATCATGAATTCCTGAAGATCGACGGTGTTCGCCGCGTGGGCGCCGCCGTTGAGGACGTTCATCATCGGCACCGGCATCACGCGCGCGAGCGGTCCGCCGAGGTACCGGTACAGCGGCAGCTTGATGGATTGCGCGGCGGCGCGCGCCGCGGCGAGCGAGACGGCGAGAATGGCGTTCGCTCCCAGATTCGATTTGTTCGGCGTGCCATCGAGCTCGATCATCGCGGTGTCGATTCCGAGCTGGTCGGTCGCCTCGTGGCCGGTCAGCGCCGGCGCGATGGTCTCCTCGACGTTCTGCACCGCCCGTTGAACGCCTTTGCCGCCGTAGCGATGCGTATCGCCGTCCCGCAGCTCGACCGCCTCGTGCTCGCCGGTGCTGGCGCCGCTCGGCACGGCGGCGCGCCCCACGATGCCGCTCGAAAGAATGACGTCGGCTTCGACCGTGGGATTGCCGCGGCTATCGAGAATCTCCCGGGCCTTGATCTGGGAAATGGTGTCCATGCGAGTCGATCGATTCCTGTAACTGGTGACGGAGGTCGGGCGTGCTTGAACGGTAACGGAGCCTAGGCGCCCTCCGCCACCGCATGCTCCGACGTATACACGCCGTAGTCGCTGCGCAACGCGTCGGCCAT
The DNA here is from genome assembly GCA_025928185.1 of Gemmatimonadaceae bacterium. Classification (GTDB taxonomy): domain Bacteria; phylum Gemmatimonadota; class Gemmatimonadetes; order Gemmatimonadales; family Gemmatimonadaceae; genus JAQBQB01. Next base: position 19,643 of record JAICKA010000036.1, on the reverse strand, counting down.
GGCCGTCCACACCGCGGACATCAACTCGGTGCGGTGCTCGTAGTCGTAGCCGGTCGTGGCGATCGGCTCGAGGAAGTGCAACTCGACCGTGCCGGGGCGAATGCGGAACGATCCCTTGGGCATGATCTCCCGCGCGCCGTAGACGATCGTCGGGACCACCGGGCATTGCGATGCGATCGCCAGCACGAAAGGGCCCTTCTTGAACGGACGCAGATGATAATCGTGGCCGCGCGTGCCTTCCGGACAGACGATCACCGCCCGCCCGCGCTGCACCTCGGCCGCGGCGACTTTATAGGACTCGAATGCCGCCTTGCGATTGTCGCGGTCGAGAAAGACGATGCCCACGCATTCCGCGGCGAAGCCGAACAGCGGAATACGCCGCAGCTCGGCCTTGGCGATGAAGCTGCACCACGGCACCTCCGACGCGAGCGCGAAGATGTCGAACCAGCTCACGTGATTGGCGATGAACACGGCGCCGCGGTCGTGGTACATGCGCTCGCCGTTCAGGACACGTACACGCATGCCGGCAGCGCGGCTGATCGCTCGCGCCCAGTGCCGGACGCACCGTGCGTAGATCGAGTGCGGCCCGTGGGGCACGCGCAACAGCCGCGCGACCATCACCACTGGCCCGAGCACCAGCGTCATCACCATGGCCGTGAGCAGCGCGAGCAGACTTCGCATCAGGCGGAAAAGTGATCGTGGCCCACGGACGTCGCAACGCCGTGACCGCCCACCGTCACGCCCGGTGAACCGGCGCGCGCGGCCCCGATCTCGGTGAGCGGCAGGCCAAAGCGGCGCTCGAACTCGAAGCCGTCGAATCGATCCGGCGTCGTGACGACGATCTCGTACTCCTCGCCGCTGTGCTGCGCGGCATCGCGATCGACGCCCGCGGCGCACGGAATGCGCTCGGGATCGAGCGCGATCTCGACCCCGCTGGCGACGGCGAGATGGCGGAGATCGGCGAGCAATCCGTCCGAAATGTCGATGCACGCGCTCGCGCCGTTGGCCGCGAGCCAGCGCGCCTCGTCCAGCCGCGGAACGGGATGCACGAATCGCTCGCGATGCGGGCCAGCGGCTTCGCCAGCCCGGAGTCGCCGCAGCACGTCGCCCGGCCCGCCGAGCCGGCCGGTGACGTATACGCGATCGCCGGCGGTCGCTCCCGAACGTCGCAGCGGCGCGAAAGCCGATCCGAGCACGGTCGTGGTAATCGACAGCTCGTCGCCGGCGCTGAGATTTCCGCCGAGCACGCGCGTGTGCGCGACGTCGACGGCGTCGCCGATGCCGTCCGCCATCGACAGCACATCGTCTCGCCACGTATCGGGAATGGTGAGCGCGACGAGCACGCCGATCGGCCGCGATGCCATCGCCGCCAGATCGCTCAGCGCCGCCGCGGCTGCGCGATAACCAAGCTCGCGCGGCGTCAGCCAATCGCGCAGAAAGTGGCGCCGCTCGACGACGCTATCGATGCTCGCGACGAGCGATTCGCCGCGCGGAACATCGGCGATCGCCGCATCGTCGCCGATGCCGGTTGCACGCGCACCGAGGCGCGCGAGGATCTCCCGGATCATGTCGAACTCGGCGCCGGGGCCAAGCGGCGTGTCGAGGCTCACGCGCCCGAACCGGCCAACGGTAATTCGGCCAGCAGCGGATAGCGCAACGGCCGATTGTCGAGCAGCCAACTGCCGCGCAATTCCTCGAGAATGTCCTCGAGCGCCACTCCGCGCACGCCACCCGCGGAAGGCACGCGCTCCGCCGCGCGTCCATGCACCCACGCGCCGACCGCGCCGGCAATGATCGGATCGCCGATCTGTGCGAGCAGCGTTCCGGCAATTCCGCTCAGCACGTCGCCACTGCCGGCGGTCGCCAGCGCCGGTGTGCCCGTGGCGCTGACGAAGCGTGCACCGTCCGGCGCGCTGATCACCGTCGGCACTCCCTTCAGCAGCACCGCCGCGCCGAGCGTCGAGGCCAGCTCCACGCCAACGTCGAATCGTTCAGCGAGCACGCGGTCCAACGGCACGCCCGCCAGTCGGGAGAATTCGACCGGGTGCGGCGTGACAATGGCCGACCTCCCGCCCAGTGCGGCGCCGAGCTCGCGCGGGCGCTTCTCGAACAGCGTCAGCGCGTCCGCGTCGACGAGCATCGGACCGCGCCAACGTGCCAGCACGCGTTCGAGCACCGCGCGACTCTGATCGTCCCGCCCCAGTCCGGGCCCGATCACCACGGCGTCTGCCCACGTTCCGATCGCCTGATCCACCGCCGCGTCGTCGCGCGGCCACTCGGCGGCCAGCGCGTACGGCTCCGCCTCCTGAACGATCGGCAGCGTGTCCGGCGCAACGACGAGCTTGACCATGCCGATGCCGCTGCGCAGCGCCGCGCGCGCGGCGAGCATCGCGGCGCCGGCCATGCCGCGCGCGCCGCCGACGATCGCCAGCTTCTTTCGAATTCCCTTATTGGCGTCCGTGGGTATGCGCGGCAGCTGCGCGGCAACCCACGGTTCGTCGACCAGCCGCGGTGCGGCGTCGTCCAGCTCTGAATGCCTGCCGAGTCCGATGTCGAGTACGACGATCGCGCCGCAACGTTCGCGCTGCACGAGGTGCCCGCGCTTCACGGCGCCGAATGTCACGGTGAGATCGGCGTCGACCGCGTCGTCGGCGGCGGCGCCGGTGGATGCGTCGACGCCCGTCGGCACATCGAGCGCGACGACGAGCGCTCCGCGCTGGCGCGATGCGCGGATCGCCGCCACGGCACGCGCGATGTCGCCTCGCGGGGCACCCGCGGAGCCGGTGCCAAGCAGTCCGTCGACGATCAGCATCTCGCCACGATCGTCGAGACGGCGTGCCGCCGCTTCGTCGTGATCGTTCAGCTGTTCGAGGGCCAGCGCGCGTTCGGCGCACGCGTCAGTGGTTTTCGCCGGGACTGGCTCAATCACGCGAACACGAACGCCGGACGCGGTGAGCGCGCGAGCCACGACCCACGCGTCGCCGCCGTTGTTGCCCGGCCCGGCGTACACCACGACACCGCCGGCGAGGCGGTCGTGATAGCGCAGCGCGATCTCCGCCGCGGCCGCGGCACCGGCGCGCTGCATCAGCGCTCGCGATGGCACGCCTGCCGCGATTGCCGACGCGTCGCGCGCCGCCGACTCTGCACTGGTGACGACGCGAACGAGGGAACGCACGCTGGTCGTGGTACTCGGTTACTTCTGCGAGATCCCGACGGTGCGGCCGTAGCTCAGTTCGCCGTTATCGATGCGAAGGTTGAATCCGCAATCGGGATTGCTGCACGCCCACGCCTTGTACGTGATCGGCGCGCCATCGCGGCCGTAGTCGCTGAGCGGAAGTAGCGTTCCAGCCTGGCACTTTCGGCAGGCGGGAAATTCGATCGGTTTTTCCATCCCCATTCCTCCCATCACCACGTCGACGAACGTTCGCCGGCGCCGCTAGACGTTGAGCGCCCCACACCAGGGATATTCCCGCGCGAAAGCCGTCTCGAAGTCGAAGACGTCCGCGAACTCCTCGCGGGTGTCAGTGGGCTGACTCATGAGCAGCCCGGAATCGACGAGCGTGAACACGACGGCGCCGATGTCCGCGCTGCTGCGTACGCCCCAGTGCTCGAGCACCAGACCCGCCATGACGCCGAACCGCTCGAGGGCCAGATCGCGACACGCCAGGGCGAGCTCGCGGCCGCCGATGTGGCGGCGCTCTTCGATCCGGTGCTGGCAGTACTCGAGGGCGGCGAGCACGAAAAGGTAGGCGTGCTCGTCGAACCGCCGTTCGCGGAGGCGAATCCGGTCCATGATCCCGTCGCGAAATGCCAGCTCTGCCACTGCGCTCCTCGTTCCCGCCGTTCCTGCCGTTGAAATGAACCCGGCAAACGGACGCGCGTTCGCCGACGAAGTGAAAATGACCCCGGCGCAGCCCCGCCACAACTCCCCCGCCGGCCCGGAGAGCAGGCGAAGTCTGGTGCAAAGGGGTAGATTATCCGGGGTTCGACCGACTTCCACCTTTGCCTCTTCGCCGATGCCGAGTGCCTCCAAGTACGACGTAGCGATCACCGCCGCCGACTTCGATGCGCTGGCCGTGGCGGAACTCAAGCGCCGGTTGACGCCGCGGCTCGCCCGCGGCGTTCACGTATCACTGCCCGCCGGCGACGAGCCCCGCTCCGCGGCAGAGACCGCGGCCACGCGCAAGGCGATCGAGAAGGATGCGCGCGTCGTCGTCGTGCTCTTTCAGCGCCTCTGGGGTGCGACGCCGGCCAGTGCGGTTGAAGCCGAAGCGCTCCGCGCGCGGATCGGCAAGGTGAAGCACAAGGACGTACTGATCGTGCCAGTCGACAGCTCGCCGATTCCGAGTTGGCTCAAGGGCGTTCCGGTGCGGGCGACGAGCGGTCCGGCGAGCAGTGTGGTCGTGGACGCGATCGTCGATGCCGTAGCCGCCGCCGGTGGTGCGCCCAAGCGTCTCACCGATGCGGCGCGCGCCGAGCATCACGCCGAAGATGAGCGGCGCGCGCAGGCGCGCGTGTCGTTCCTGTCGTCGCAGCGTGCGCTGACGCTGATCAACCGCGAGCTCGACTCGCTGTCGGCCGCGGTGCTCCGGCTGTGTCAGACGCCGGGCACGCTGCCCGACGGCGTCGAGCTGCTCGCCCGGCGCACGCCCGATCGATACACGGTGCAGATTGGGCCGGTCGGTCTGAGCTTCTCCTGGATTCGTGGCCGCTCGAGCTCGATCGCCGAAGGCCAACTGCTCGTCATCGAGTGGAGCGGTCAGCTCGGCGAGCAGCAGATCGCGTCGGAGACGGCGATGCCGGCGTTCGAGCACGTGCTGCAGCCGCACGCGACGAGCCCCGAGGATTGGTCGTGGCGCCGGTCGGACCTCGATCTCTGCTGCTACACGAGCAAGGATCTGGCGGCGCAGTGCGTGACGTCGGCGGCGCGCCGATTGGGATCAGGCGCCGAAGCAGAGCGCCCGGCACCGGCGCGGAGAGCGGCGTCGGCGTGAACGGATGAACGGATGAACGGATGAACGGATGAACGGATGAACGGTGGAACGGATGAACGGTAACGGCCGAGATCTGAGATCTCAGGCCTGAGTTCTCAGCCGTTCCACCGTTCCACCGTTCCACCGTTCCACCGTTCATCCGTATAGCGGAAATCGCTTCGTCAGCGCGCGCACTTCGCTGCGCACCGCCGCGGTCACGCCGGCATCCTCCGGCGCGGATAGCACACGATCGATCAGCGCCGCGATCTGCTTCATCTCGTCGGCACCCATGCCGCGCGTCGTCACCGCCGACGTGCCGATGCGAACTCCGCTCGTGACGAACGGCGACTGCGTTTCCTTCGGCACCGTGTTCTTGTTGACGGTGATCGCCGCGGCATCGAGCGCGATCTGCGCCACCTTGCCCGTGAGTCCGCGGTTGCGCAGATCGACGAGCATGAGATGGTTGTCTGTTCCGCCGGACACGATCTGAAAACCGTGTGAGCCGAGTGCCGCGGCGAGCGCGCGCGCGTTGTCGATCACGCGCTGAGCGTAAACCTTGAACGACGGCTCGAGCGCTTCCTTGAGGCAGACCGCCTTGGCCGCGATCACGTGCTCGAGCGGTCCGCCCTGCGTGCCCGGGAACACGGCTTTGTCGATGGCTTTTGCGTGGGCCGCCGTGCAGAGAATCAGGCCGCCGCGCGGTCCGCGGAGCGTCTTGTGCGTCGTCGTCGTCACGACGTCGGCGTGCGGCACGGGCGACGGATACACGCCCGCGGCGACGAGGCCGGCGAAATGCGCCATGTCGACCATGAACACCGCGCCGATTTCACGTGCGACCTCGGCGAACGCCGCGAAGTCGACCACGCGTGAATACGCGCTGTAGCCGGCGAGAACCAGCTTGGGCCGATGCTCCCGCGCCTTGCGCCGCATGTCGTCGTAGTCGATCAGGCCTTCGTTGGTGACGCCGTACGAGATCGCGTGGAACAATTGTCCGGAGAAATTGACCGGCGATCCGTGCGTGAGATGGCCGCCGTTCGACAGATCCATGCCGAGGAACGTGTCGCCGGGATGTAGAAACGTGGTCATCGCGGCGTAGTTCGCCTGCGCGCCCGAGTGCGGCTGCACGTTGGCGTGCTCCGCGCCGAACAGCTGCTTCGCGCGATCGATCGCCAATTGCTCGACGCGGTCGACGACCTCGCAGCCGCCATAATACCGCTTGCCGGGCAAACCTTCGGCGTACTTGTTCGTCAGCGGCGATCCCATGGCCTCGAGCACGGCCGGCGACACGAAGTTCTCGCTGGCGATCAGCTCGAGGCCGTCCCGCTGGCGCGTGATCTCCTCGTCGATGAGCGATGCGATGTCGGGATCGATGTCGCGGAGCGCCCGGCCGGGCGAACACAGTGGATACTTCGTCCAATCGGTCATGACGGCGATTCCTGTTCTGCCTTTTCAATCTTCTCGACACGACGGGCGTGGCGCCCGCCGGCAAATTCGGTGTCCAGCCAGGTCGTGAGAATTTCCAGCCCCTGCTCCGGCGAAACGAATCGCGCCGGGAGCACGAGCACGTTCGCGTCGTTATGCTCGCGCGCCAGGCGCGCCACCTCCGCGTTCCACGCAACCGCGGCGCGCACGTGCGGGTACCGGTTGGCCGTGTAGCTCATGCCCAGGCCCGTACCGCACAACAGCACGCCGCGCTCCACGTCGCCGCGCGACACGCGTTCGGCGAGCGGATGCGCGTAGTCCGGATAGTCCGTCGACGCCTCGCTATCGGTGCCGAGGTCCTCGACGTCGTACCCGCGTTCGCGCAGCGCTCGCTCGAGTTGCTCCTTGAGCTCGAAGCCGGCGTGATCGGAGGCGATGAGGAGTTTGGGCATCAGCGACCAGGTGCTAGGTACTAGAGGCTAGGGACTAGTGGGTTGCTGGACACTGGACGCTAGTTGATGAATCTCGCCAATCATGCGCTGGTTGGTGAATCGCGCCACCTGGAGCTAGCGTCCAGTCGCCCACCAGCCCCTAGTCACCAGCCGCTAGCATCTAGTTCACTTATTCGGCCACTGCGGCCAGGTCCGCACCATCGACCCGACCGTGTTGATGCGCTGCTCGGCGAGGCGATCGGCGGCGAGATACGTCGGGATCTTCTCGTCCTCGGCGATCGCGAACACCTTGAGCACCGTATCGTAGATCTCGTCGGCCTTGCGGAACGACCGCTCGGAGGTCCAGTCGGCCAGCTCGCCGTACACGTTGATCACGCCGCCCGCGTTGGCCACGTAGTCCGGCGTGTAGAGAATGTTGCGCTTGACCAGCGCGTCGCCGTGACGCTCCTCGAGCAGCTGATTGTTCGCCGCTCCCGACACGATCTCCACCTTGAGCCGCGGAATCGTGGCGTCGTTGATGATCGCACCGAGCGCGCAGGGCGCGAAGATGTCCGCCTGCACGCCGTAGATCTCGTCGGAGCCCACGGCGCGCGCACCAAGCTCGTTGACGACGCGCTGCACGCGATCCGGGTCGATGTCCGTCACGATCAACTTCGCGCCCGCCTCGTGCAGCTCCTTGGACAGGTAGTAGCCGACGTGTCCGCACCCCTGCACCGCGACCGTACGCGTGCTCAGATCGTCCGAGCCCCAGCGCACTTTCGCCGACGCCTGGATGGCGCGGAACACACCGTGCGCCGTGACGGGCGACGGATCGCCGGAGCGTCCGGCGAGTCCGCTCACGTAATCCGTCTCCATGTGCACGTAGTCCATGTCGGCCGTGCTCGTGCCCACGTCCTCCGCGGTGATGTAACGGCCGCCGAGGCTCTCGACGAACCGGCCGTGCGCGCGAAAGATCATCTCGCGATCGGAGGTCTTGTTGTCGCCGATGATGACCGACTTGCCGCCGCCGAGGTTCAGGCCCGCGACGGCGTTCTTGTAGGTCATGCCGCGAGCGAGCCGCAGCGCGTCGACGATCGCCTCCTCGTCGCTGGCGTAGTTCCAGAATCGGGTCCCGCCCAGCGCGGGACCGAGCGTGGTGCTGTGCACGGCGATGATGCCGCGGTAGCCGGCGGCGCTGTCCTGACAGAGCACGAGCTGTTCGTGCCCCATGTCGGCGATCGTGTCGAAGAGCTTCATATCGGACGAAGAGGGTTGGGCGGGTGAATTGAAAGAATGCTGATGGACGCGATCAATGCGAGTACAGCTCGCGCGCGATCACGATGCGCTGGATCTCCGACGTGCCTTCGTAGATCTCGGTGACCTTGGCGTCGCGGAACAGCCGCTCCACCGGATAGTCCTTGATGTAGCCGTAGCCGCCGAAGATCTGGATGGCCTGCGTCGTCACCCACATCGCCGATTCGCTGGCGAGGAGCTTGGCCATCGCGCTGAACTGTCGAATCTTTTCGCCGCGATCCTTGGCGCGTGCGGCGAGGTGAAGCAGCGCGCGCGCCGACGCGACGCGCGTCGCCATGTCCGCGAGCTTGAACTGGATCGCCTGGAATTCCTTGATCGGCCGACCGAACTGCTTGCGCTCGGCGGCGTAGGTCGCCGCCTGCCGGAGCGCCGCCTCGGCGATACCCACCGACTGCGCCGCGATCCCGAGTCGCCCGTTGTCGAGCGATTGCATGGCGTAGATGAAGCCACTGCCCACGTGGCCGAGCAGTCGGTCCGCCGGAATCCGCATGTCGGAAAAATGGAGCTGCACCGTCGGCGATGCGCGCAGTCCCATCTTGTCTTCCTTCTTGCCAACGGAGAAGCCGGGCAGATCGGGCGTGACGATGAACGCGCTGATGCCGCGCGCCCCGCGGCGATCATCCGGCGTATCGGTGCGCGCCATGGCGATGATGACCTCGCCCTTTGTTCCGCTCGACACCCACGCCTTGGTTCCGTTCAACACCCAGGAATCGCCGTCGAGCACCGCCTGCGTCCGCAGCGAGGCGGCATCCGAGCCGGCCTCGGGTTCCGAAAGGGCGAAGGCACCGAGCAGCTCGCCGCGTGCCATCGGCTTGAGAAAACGCTCCTTCTGCTCCTCGGTTCCCCAGCGAAGCAGCATCTGCGTCGGCAGCGAGTTGTGGACGCTGAGCATCACGGCCACGGACGCGTCGACCGTCGCGATCTCCTCGAGCGCGATGAGATACGTCAGCGTGTCGAGGCCGAGCCCGTCGTACTGCTCGGGAATCATCATGCCCAGGAAACCCAGCTCGCCGAGCTTCTGCACGAGCGACGGCTCGAAGTGCGCATCGCGGTCCCATGCGGCGCTGTACGGCGCGATCTCCCGCGCGGCGAACTCGCGCGCGAGATGCTGAATTTCCTGTTGCTCTTCGGTGAGCGGCGTCAGCGCCCAGGCCATGCGTGCTCGCGCTCAGTAGGCGTAGAAGCCGCGCTTCGTCTTCCGCCCGAGCCAGCCGGCGGCGACGTATTTGCGCAGCAGCGGGCATGGGCGGTACTTCGGATCACCCAGCCCGTCGTGCAGCACCTCGAGAATCGCCTGGCACGTGTCGAGCCCGATCAGATCGGCGAGGGCGAGCGGGCCCATGGGATGATTCATCCCGAGCTTCATCACCGTGTCGATCGCCTCGGCCGTGCCCACGCCTTCCATGAGACAGTAGATCGCCTCGTTGATCATCGGCATGAGAATGCGATTGGCAACGAAGCCGGGATAATCCTGCACTTCGACTGGCGTCTTGCCCACGGCCTTCGCCAGCTCGACGACGCGCCGCGTGGTGTCGTCGGACGTCGCGAGGCCGCGGATGATCTCGACGAGCTGCATGACCGGCACCGGATTCATGAAGTGCATGCCGATCACGCGATCCGGCCGCTTGGTGCGCGCCGCGATCTCGGTAATCGAGATCGAGCTGGTGTTCGTGGCCAGGATCACGCCCGGCGACACGGCAGCGTCGAGGTCCGAGAAGATCTTGAATTTGAGATCCCTGTTCTCGGTCGCCGCCTCGATGACGAGGGTGGCGCCGGCGGCAGCCTCGAGCCGGGACTCGGTCGTGACGCGGCCGAGAATCGTCTCCTTGTCCTGGGCCTGGAGCGTTCCCTTCTTGATCTGCCGGTCCAGATTCGCCGCGATCGTGTCGCGACCACGCTGCAGCGCGTCGGCGGACACGTCGATCATCGTCACGTCGAACCCGCTCTGCGCGAACACGTGGGCGATGCCATTGCCCATCTGTCCCGCGCCGATCACGGCCACTCGTTCGGCCATCGTTCTAAGTCTCCTCGCGTCGCGATTGCCGCCCGCGCCGCCCGAAAAGGTATGCGATACCCACAATCAACCCGATGCCGGCCGGCACACCACCCTCAGGTCCCCAGACCCCACCCGTCGCCCACGCCGGCCCCGCATCAACATAACGGTACAGCGGCGAATCCAGCGGAATTCCGCTCACCGCGGTGTGAAACAGAACGGCCATCGTCCAGTTCCAGGCGAAATGCGCCATCCACGCGGCGTACAGGCTGCGCGTCACATACACAATGCCGCCGAGAAAGAATCCAGCGAGCGTCACCGTCGCGATCGACTCCGCCGTGACGCCGGCGTTGGCCAGGTGCATCGCGCCGAATACGACGCTCGTCGCCGCGATCGCCCACGTCCATCCCCATGTCTCGCGCAGCACCGAGAGCACGTAGCCGCGCGTCACCAGCTCTTCGGTCAGCGCGGCGGGCAGGAGAAACAGCGACACGCGCACCGCGGCGCCGATCCACGAACCGGCTGGTCCGCTCGTCTCCCGCAGCCAGTGCCCGGAGACCAAGGCGAGAATCGGCAGCGCGATCGCGCATCCGCCGATCGCAAATCCAAACGCGAGGAGCCGCAGTCGCGCGGCACCGGCATTCAGCCAGACGTCGGACCACGGACGCTTGTCGATCAGCCGCAACGACACCGCCGTGCCGGCGAGCAGGCCTGCGCTCTCGATCCAGCTCTCCGTCGTCAGACCGCGCAGACCGAGGACGCCGAACATCCCCTCGACAATCGGGCCGACGATGGACGCCGCGACCATCGTGCACACGACGGACGCCGCCACGAACACGAGTAGTCGCCACAGCGGCCGGAGTGCGCCGGATTCGGAATAGAAGAATTGTCGCGCGGTCAACCGTGTTGGCGGATGATTCTCGGCCCGCTGATCGCCGCGGCAACGAACGCCTTGACCAGATCGAGCGCCGCGAACGGCGTGACGCCCTGCGCGATCGCGATTACGACGCTGCCGTCGAGAATCGTGAGCTGCGCGATGCCGCCGGCGTAGATCGCCACCATGCCGAGCGTCGCGGCGACCCAGCGGCCGCCGAGCGTGTGCACGCGGCGTCCAACGAGGCCCGCGACGAGCGCGGCGACCGGATAGGCGATGAGGTACCCGCCCGTGGGGCCGAGAAAGCGCGCGATGCCCGGTGCGCCCAGCGGCGTGAACACCGGCAGTCCGGAGGCACCGGCCGCGAGGTACAGCACCATGCTGGCAACGCCGGCCGCCGGTCCGAGCCACAGGCCGGCGAGGACGACGAGCATCGGCTGGAGCGTGATCGGCACCGGTGTAAACGGCAGCGGGATCGCGATCTGCGATGCGGCGGCAACCGCCGCGGCGAAACCGACGATCCCGACGTAGGTGAGCCGAGCCGTCGGGGCGCCGGCGAGGGTCTGTTTGAGAGTCGTCATATCAGTTTACTCGGGTGACGCTCAGCGCGACGGCGTCGCCGCCGCCGAGACACAGTGTGGCCAGGCCGCGATTCGCCTTGCGGTCCGCGAGCGCATGGAGCAGCGTGGTCAGCACCCGGGCGCCGCTGGCGCCGATCGGGTGGCCCAGCGCGATGGCGCCCCCGTTGACGTTGACCCGGTTCCAGTCCCAGCCCAGCTCCTGTCCGTCGGCGATCGCCTGGGACGCAAAAGCCTCGTTCGCCTCGATGAGATCGTAATCGCTGATCGCCGTACCGCTCTTCTTCATCAGGTTCTGCACGGCGAGAATCGGCGCGAAGAAGAGATCGCGCGGTTCCGTGGCGCCCGTGGCGTACGCGTCGATGCGCGCCATGATCGTGAGTCCGTGCGCGCGAGCGTATTCCTCCGACGTGACGACGAGCGCCGACGCGCCGTCGTTGAGGCTCGAGGCATTGCCGGCCGTCACCGAGAGATCATCGGACTTGGCGTTCTTCTCTGGAAAGGCCGGGCGCAACTTCGCAAGCGTCTCGCGCGTGGTATCCTTGCGCGGGCCTTCATCGGTATCGATGGTGGTCGTCCCCTTGCGGCCGGTGATCTGCACAGGCACGATCTCGCCCTTGAACTTGCCGGATTCGATCGCCGCGATCGCCTTGGCGTGTGACTTCGCCGCGAACTCGTCCTGCATCTCCCGCGTGACGCCCGCTTTCCTCGCGGTGTACTCGGCGTGGCCGCCCATGTGGACGTCGCAGAACGCGCACCAGAGTCCGTCCTTGATCATGCCGTCGACCAGCGTCTGATCGCCGAGCTTCACGCCGCCGCGCATACCATAGTTGTAGTACGGTGCGTTGGACATCGACTCCTGGCCGCCGGCCACGACGACCTGCCGGTCGCCCGCCTTGATGCCCTGCGCGGCGAGCATGACCGCCTTGAGCCCGGAGCCGCACACCTTGTTGATAGTGAGCGCGGACACGGTCGCCGGAACGCCGCCCTTGAGCGCCGCCTGCCGCGCGGGCGCCTGGCCGACGCCGCCCTGGATGACGTTGCCCATGATGACTTCCTCGATATCGCCGAGCGCGACACCGGCGCGCTCGATGGCGGCACGAATTGCGATGCCGCCGAGCTCTGGGGCGGTGAGAGGTGCGAGCCCGCCGAGGAAGCGGCCGATGGGCGTCCGAACGGCCGAGACGATGACAGGTTGGCGAGACATATCGGTCATGTGAAGCATTGGCTCCAGAAGAGTGCTGGAGGAAAGGTAATGGTGCGGCGGAACGGTGGAGCGCTGGAACGGTGGAACGGTGGAACGGTGGAACGGTGGAACGGTGGAACGCGACCTCTCCCCTCTCCCCTCTCCCCTCTCCCCTCAGCTCTTATTATCTTCACTCTCCATCCAGACTCTCGGAGGAGAGGCCATGCCGCGGCTCACGGTGCTCAAGGGAACGCTCGACGTCCTCGTGCTGCGCGCGTTGAGTTGGACGCCGATGCACGGTTTCGAGATCGTCGAATGGCTCGAGCGCGCCGGCAGCGGTCGTCTCGACATCGATGATTCGGCGCTCTACCAGGCGCTCTATCGCCTCGAGGAGCGCGGGCTGCTCGCCGCGGATTGGGGCGTCACCGAGAACAACCGCCGGGCGCGCTACTACACGCTTACGCCGGCCGGACGCACGTTTCTTCGCGCGGAAACGAAACAATGGATGCAGTACGCGCAGACCGTCACGACGATCCTCACGGCGGGCAAGGACGCCGTTCCGGCGAACGCCACATGATCCGCGCCGGCATCCGGCGCGTGTTCGCCCTGTCGCTCCGCGGGCGGCGGCGGTGGGAACGCGACGTCGAGGACGAGATCATGCTCCACCTCACGCTGCGGGCCGAGCAGCTCGTCGCCACCGGACACTCGGCGGAAGACGCCTACGCCGAAGCCGTGCGACGCTTTGGTCCCCTGCACGAATCCCGAGCGCGGATGTTCGACGCCGCGCGCCACCGCGAGCGACACATGCAACGAACCGAATGGCTGGCCGACGCGCGGCAGGACCTCCACTTCGCCATACACACGCTCGCGGGGCAAAAGCTGTGGACCGCGGTCACGGTGCTCACGCTCGCTCTCGGGATTGGCGCGACGACGGCGGTGTTCAGCGTGGTGAGCACGATGATCCTGCACCCGATCGCGTATCCGCACGCGGATCGCGTCGTGCTGCTCTATCAGCAGCCGAGCAGCGGGAACAATACTGGGCTTCAAGTCACGATTCTTCCCTCGGCGCGCATCATGCGCGCCTGGCGCGCGGACGCGCACAGCTTCGAGGCGATCGAGGCGTACAACGCCGGCACGGCGGGGATGGAGACGGACGGCGATCCCTCGACGGTGAATACTGCACGCGTGCTGCCGAGCTTCCTCTCATTCGCCGGCGAACGGCCAGTGATCGGCCGCATGTTCACCTACGGCGAAGCGGCTTCGAAGGCGCACGTCGTGCTGCTGGGTGAATCGATCTGGCGGCAGCGCTTCGGCTCCAACCCGAACGTGCTCGGGAAGTATCTCACGCTCGACGGCGCGAGCTACGCGATAATCGGCGTCCTGCCAGCAGCGCTCCAACTGCCGTCGGCGAGCCGAAACAGCTCGGACATGTGGCTGCCGCTCGACATCCACGATGATCAAATCGGGATGTACGGCATCGGCCGGCTTCGCCCCGGCGTCGCAACCGAAACCGCACAACGCGAGCTCGACTCGATCCAGACACGCACAGGGAACGTTCAGGGGGACCACGCGCCGCTCAAGTCGATCGTGATGCCGCCGTCAAGCCAGGTGCGCTTTCGAGATTCCCTGATGCTGCTCACCTGGGCCGTGGCGCTCGTACTGCTCGTCGCATGCGCGAACGTGGCCCACCTCGTCCTCGCGCGTTCCTCGACGCGGCAGCGCGAGCTCGCCATCCGTGCCGCGCTCGGCGCCGGCCGTTGGCGCATCGTGCGTCAACTGCTCGCGGAAAGCTTGCTGATCGCCGCCACCGGCACGGCGCTGGGCGTGTTCGCGGGCTGGATCGGGCTGCACGTGATGATCTCGCTGCGTCCCAGCTCGCTCGATTCGCTCAAAGCCGCGCGCCTGGACGGTACGACGCTCGGCATCGCGCTGGCGGTCGGTATTGCGAGCACCGTCGTCTTCGCGTTGCTCGCCGCCTTCCGGTCGGGCGGTTCGTCGTCCGATGCGCTGCGCACCGGGTCGCTCACCGCGTCGTCCTCGCGAGCCCAGAGACGCATGCGTGCGCTGCTCGTCATGACCGAGATGGCGCTGTCCGCGCTGCTGATCGTCGGGGCCACGATGCTCGTTCGCAGCGTGATCAACCTGCAGAGCGCCAAGCTCGGCTTCGAGCCGCACGGGCTGTATACGATCAAGATTCCATTCGAGGATGCGCACATCAGCGCGCCGGCGGCACGTGCCGCGTTCACGAAAGCGTATCTCAACCGTGTGCGGCGAATTCCGGCAGTCACGTCCATCGCTGCAACGACATCACCCCCGGGATGGTTCTTCTTCGACATCGGACGACTCGAGATCGAAGGTCAGCCCGCTCCCCCCGTCACGTCGACCTCGTTCATCACTTCGAACCAGACACAGAACGCCTTCTTCGCGACGATGCGAATACCACTCGTTCGGGGTTCCGTCTTCACCGACACGTCGGCGACGTCGACCCAGGTGATCGTGAACGCGTCATTTGCTCGGAAGACGTGGCCGAGCGGCGACGCCGTCGGCCAGCGTATTCGCATCGTACAGACCGACAGTGAGCCATGGCTCACCGTCGTTGGCGTCGCGGCCGACGCGCAGACATCGGGGCCGTTGAGCGAAGCCACTGCACCAGTTCTCTATTTGCCACCGGGCGATCGGACCTGGGCCAATGTCATCATTCGGACGAGCGGGGGCGCAGCCTCTCTTGCGCCGGCGGTCGCCATCCTGCGACAGATGGGCATTCGGCGTCCGCCAACGCCGGCGAGCGCGGAACAAGTCGTTGCCAAGGCCATCGATGCCCCGCGGTTCGTGATGCTCCTGCTCACGACCTTTACGGTGCTCGCGCTCCTGCTCGCCGCAATCGGCATGTACGGCGTCATGTCCTATCGCGTCGCACAGACCACCCGCGAGATCGGCATCCGCATCGCGCTCGGCGCAACGCCGGCGCTGATCGGCCGCGCGGTGCTCGGCAGCGGAGTGGCGCTGGCGCTGGGCGGAGCGATCGTCGGCCTAACGGCGGCGGCCTGGGGCACCAAGTTGATCCAGGCGCAGCTCTACGGCGTCTCGCGGTTGGATCCCGTGGCGTTC
The DNA here is from genome assembly GCA_025928185.1 of Gemmatimonadaceae bacterium. Lineage (GTDB taxonomy): Bacteria > Gemmatimonadota > Gemmatimonadetes > Gemmatimonadales > Gemmatimonadaceae > JAQBQB01. Next base: position 3,764 of record JAICKA010000036.1, on the reverse strand, counting down.
ACGGTGGGAGCGGTCGTGCTGGTCGGCGTAGCGGTGCTCGCGTGCGTCATACCGACGCGTCGTGCGCTCTCGATCGCTCCAGTGAGTGCGATTCGCGCCGAGTAGACCACTACACGGGGGGCATCACCCCTGCGCCGACAGCACCAGCGAGCGCGTGCGATTCTCCTCGAGCACGCGCGCTACGAATTCGTCGAGCGGAACGGCATTCGGCTTCTGCTCCTTGCCCGCGCCGCGCACGTTCACGGCGACGGTGCCCTGCTCCGCCTCGCGCCGGCCGACGACGAGCATGTACGGCACCTTCATCCGCGCGCCCTCGGCCACCCGGTATTTTAGAGTTTCCGAACGCGCATCGAGGTGCACGCGCACGCCCGCGTCGTGCAGCGTCTTCGTCACCCGCTCGGCGTACGAACGGTATTCGTCGGTGATCGGCAGCACTCGCACCTGTTCCGGTGCGAGCCATACCGGAAACGCACCGGCGAAGTGCTCGATCAGAATCGCGATGAACCGCTCGAGCGACCCGCTCACCGCGCGGTGGATGATCACCGGCCGGTGCGCGTTGTTGTCCTCGCCGACGTACGTGAGATCGAAGCGCTCGGGATTACTGTAGTCGAGCTGGATCGTGCCGAGCTGCCACGGCCGGCCGATCGAATCCAGAACGTCGAAGTCGATCTTCGGGCCATAGAATGCGCCATCGCCCGCCTTGAGCTCGTACTCCATCCCCGTCGCCTCGAGCGCGGCGCGCAGCGATGTCTCGGCGCGGTCCCACATCTCGTCCGTGCCGACGCGCACTTCGGGCCGAGTGGCGAATTTGAGCTTCGCCGTGAGGCCGAACGTCTGGTAGTAGTCGAGAATGAACCGCAGCAAAAAATGCACTTCCTGCGTGATCTGCGATTCGGCAAGAAAGACATGACAGTCGTCCTGCTGGAACTGCCGCACGCGCACGAGCCCCGAGAGCGCACCAGTCACCTCGTTCCGGTGCAGCACGTCGAACGTGACGTAGCGCAGCGGCAGCTCGCGGTACGAGTGCTTCTTCGATTGATACAGCAGGTAGTGCGACGGGCAGTTCATGGGCTTGAGCGAGAAATCGTGCTCCTTCGTCTCGTTATCGAGCACGAGGAACATGTTCTCGCGGTACTTGCCCCAATGGCCGGAGATCTCCCACAGCGCCTTGTTGTACAACAGCGGCGTCTTGATCTCCTGGAAATCATCGCGCTGCCGCTCGCGGATGAACGCGAGCAGCGTGTTGTACACCGTCGTGCCGCGCTCTGTCCAGAAGACGGCGCCGGGCGCTGCCGGGTGCATCATGAACAGATCGAGCTGTTTCCCCAGCACGCGGTGGTCGCGCTTGCGCGCTTCCTCGATGCGCGTGAGGTACGCGTCGAGGTCCTCCTTCTTGAAGAAGGCCGTGCCGTAGATGCGTTGCAGCATCTGGCGCTTCGAGTCGCCGCGCCAATACGCGCCGGCCGTGTGCGTCAGCTTGAAATGCTTGAGGCGCGACGTGTCGGGCACGTGCGGACCGCGACAGAGATCGACGAACGGGCCGTCGGTGTACGTCGAGATGATCTCGTCGTCGCCCAGCTCCGACAGCCGCTCGAGCTTGAGTGGATCGTCGGCGAAGCGCCGCTGCGCCTGGGCGCGATTCACCTCGTCACGCACGAACGGATATTTCTCGGCCGTCACCTTCCGCATCTCGTTCTCGAAGGCGGTGAGATCCTCCGGTGTGAACGGCTCGGCGACCTCGAAGTCGTAGTAGAAGCCCTCCTCGATCGACGGACCGAAGCCGATCTTCGCATCGGGACGCAACCGTCGCACGGCGGTCGCCAGCACGTGCGCGGCCGAGTGGCGCAGCACGTCGAGCGCGCGCGGATCGCGATCGGTGAGCACGCGGAACGTGCCGCCGCTGCGCAATGGTGTGACGAGATCCTGAATGACGCCGTTCACCTCGACGGCGACGGCGGCCTGGAACAGGCGCTCGCCAATGGACTTGACGACTTCGGACGGCAGCGTTCCGGGGGCGACGGTGCGCTCCGAGCCGTCGGGGAGCGTCAGCGTCAGCACCGCATCGGATGGACGATCGATCATGGTCGGTAGGTGGCCTTCTTCTTGCACGCCTGCCTGAGCAGCACTCGCGCGTGTCGTCCGCGTAACCTATCCTTCTGCAACAACCTCCGCCACAGGGTTCACACTCCATGTCACCATTTCGTTATCGTGACGAAGAGTCGTCGTCCACGACCACTGTCATCGGCGTGCTGGCCGGTGCCGTGGCCGGATTTGCCGTCGGCATGCTCGTGGCGCAACGCGTCGGTGGAATCGGCGGACTGAAATCGAAGCTGCGCCGCACCCGCGCCGCCGAGCGATTCCGCGGATATGCGACGGCGAGCGGCGGCGACGAGTTCGAGGATGTCGAGGAGGACGAGCTCGAGACCGAGGAGTACGATGAAGGACTCGAGGAGCGCGTGCTCGAAGCATTCCGCAACGATCCCACGCTCTCCGAACGGGCGATCGACATTGGCTCGATCAGCGACGGCGTGATCGAGCTGGCGGGCTGGGTCGAGGACGAAGCCGAATCACGTCACGCGGTGACGGTCGCGCGCGGAGTTCCGGGCGTCGATACGGTCGTGAACCGAATCGCGATTGGCGACGAAGAGGAACGTTTCGAGGATGCCGCCCGCCGTTTCAAGGACGGTGATCCCGCGCTGACGGAAGCGCGCTGGGAAGGTCAGCGCGTCGGTACGGGCCGGCGTCGGCAGGGTACGTCGGACGAGCCAGGCCGCCACGCCGATCCGAAGGTCGTGCTCGAGGAGCGCTGGACGCGTCCCGACGACGCCGTGCGCAACGCCGCCGACAATACGGACGGCATCGCCGAGCGTCGCACGCGCGCCAAGCGCGCCGTACGCGGCGACCGCACCGGCGGCGCACCAGTCGCGCCGGGCGGGGTACCCAAGGGCGATCACGTAGCGGATCCGGAAGCGGCAGCGGATCTCGAGGATACGGGCGGAGTCTGAGCGCTCGCATTCTGCGTGAAAAAAGGCCGCCTGCGGGCGGCTTTTTTTCGTCCGGAGTCCACGGACCGCGGACGACGGACCATTTACATTTCCAGAATGTCAGACCCGCTTCCCGATCGCTACGATTTCGCGACCTCCGATCCGGCCATCTACCAGGCCTGGATCGACGGCGGCTGCTTCGACGCGGCTGCCGCCGAGTCGACGCGCATCGGCGGCGACCGCGAGCCGTTCACGATCGTCATGCCGCCACCGAACGTCACGGCGATCCTGCACGTCGGACACGGGCTCAATAACACGATTCAGGATGTGATCATTCGCTGGGCGCGCATGCGCGGTGCGGACGCGCTGTGGGTGCCCGGAACGGATCACGCGGGTATCGCGACACAGAACGTCGTGGAGAAGGCGATCGCCGCCGAGGGCAAGACGCGCTTCGATCTCGGCCGCGAGGCGTTCGTGCAGCGCACGGAGCGTTTCGTCGCGGAAACCGGCGGCACGATCCTCGAGCAGCTGCGCGCAATCGGGGCGTCGGCCGACTGGTCGCGGACCGCGTACACGCTGTCGCCCGTGTTGTCGGGCGCCGTCCGTGAAGCGTTCGTCCGACTGTACGAGCGCGGACTGATCTATCGCGGCCATCGCGTGATTCACTGGTGCCCGCGCTGTCTCACGTCACTGAGCGACGAGGAAGCGGAGTTCACCGACGAGCCGGGCAAGCTGTATCACATCGCGTATCCGGTCGACGGCATTCCGGGCCGCTCCGTC
>JAICKA010000262.1 GCA_025928185.1 Gemmatimonadaceae bacterium | reverse complement strand
GTCGCCAGAGGCGGAGCGCGCACGCGAGAAGGCGGAAGTGTCGACGATGCGGCACGATCCGGGTACGGCCGGAGAGCCCGACGCGTACTACGGTCCGCCGGCGACAGCGGCAACGCCGGCGACGAGCTCGATAGTTCCGCTGCGCCACGATACGATCGTTCGCGTCGACACTGTGATGGCCCCGAAGCCGGCGCTTCCGCGCCCCGTGCTGCCACCGCCGATGATCGTGCGGCCTGACACGATGTCGCGCGCGCGTCCGCCGGCGTTCACGCCGCGCCCCGACACGCTGGCGCGCGTCCGGCCAGACACGCTCGTCCGGCCGGATACGTTCTCACTCGCCTCAGCTCGTCCGCCGGCCCTCGAGTAGCCACTGCTGCCGGCCCTGGTGGATCGAGCCGGAGACGGTGGCGCCGTTGAACTGGAGCGCAACTTCCGCGGCGCCGGTGTCCAGCTTGATGCTGCCGGTCACGGTGTCCGCGGATACGTGCAGCTGATCGATGATCACCGGCGCGACGTTGTCGGTGACGAACGTGATCTCGAGGCAGCCATTGATGTTCTCTAATACGAGCATCGCGGGCCGCGAGAACGTGCTGTTCACGCGCGTGGCGACGACGCGGAAGGTGCCGGTGCGCGCGGGGGCGGCGCAGGCGCGCGTGGCGGGAGCGCCGGTGTCGATCGGCGTCGAGTTCTTCGCCGGGCCAGCGGCGAGCGTGGCGATCGCAAGCAACATCGCGGTGAGTGTCATGGTCGTTCTCCTGGGAACGAGACGGGAAGTCGTGGAGCGTCGTACAGTCGCTCTACGCCATCAGACACTCGGCGGATTCACCGCGCGTGTTCGCGTGTTGTACAGGTAATGTGAGAGAATGCTCACAACGTCGGACGCCGGACGAGTGGCGCCATCAGGAATGGGGCGGCTCGCTCGTCCGGCGGTCCGGATCGTCCCGCGATCACTCCCGGTTGTACACCCAGACGTCGCTGCCGCTGAACTGGCTCGCGATCTGGATCGTGAGCACGTTGCCGCTCACTGAACCGGTAAAGGTGCCGAAGCCGCGATTGGAGGAGAAGTCGACAACGTTGTTGGTGACGGTGTAGAAGCCGGCGTCGAAATCGTCGAAACTGGGATCCGAGCAAGTGAAGTCTTCTTCATAGCTGCCATCAGACCGAATGAAGAACTGGTCGGCCGTCAGATCGCATCCGTTGTCCAATGCAACCGGCAAGTTGGCGCCATTCACCGTTCGCAGGTCGTACGTCCCACGCACGCTGCCGTTCGGCGACGTCGAGTCGTTGGTGCACGCCGCCATGCCAATGGCCAGCAGCGCAATCGCGAGATACCGCATGGTCTTTCTCCTGATGCGTGAGGAGTGGGGTGAACTGCCACAGCATCGTCTTAGCAACTCCTAAACCGCTACCGTCCCCAAGGTTCGAATCAAACCGGACCTGTGACGTACATCACCCGTCGAGGTTGGCTCCCCGTCAGCCTTTTCGGGCGGAAAACATCGGCGCCAGCTCGGCGAGCGTCGCGGCGTGCGCCCAATCCTTCATTCCGCGCTTCCACACAAGTGTTCCTTCCGTGACCGTTCCCGCCGTCACGAGCTCCACGAGCGCCGACGCCGGCACGGGTCCGCGACGCTCACCGGCGACCGCGTAGTACCACTTGTCCTGCGGAAGTGGCGGCGGCTCGTCCCCTGAATAGGACTCCGGCGTTGCCACGGCCGGTGTGTACGTCTGCGGATTCGTCATCACACGCTGCGCAACGGCCGCGCCCATGCCGAGGCCGACACCGGCCGCGGCGCCGCCGCCCGGATTGCGAGCCGCATCGCGCAGCGCGTCCGCGCTCTGCACCTGCGTGTACCGATCGAGTCCGCCGACCACGTTCACGCGCGCCTGTTGATCGATCGCCTCTTCGACCTCCGGCGGCAGCGACACGTTCTCGACGACGAGCTGCGTCAACTCCAGCCCGTATTGCGTGAACGACGGCGTCGCGCGCTCGAGCACGCGCGCCGACAGCTCGCGGTACTTCGCCGACAGCTCCGTCACCGGAACGTTGCCGTCCGCCAGACAGGTGCTGACGTTGCTCACCACGAGATCGCGCAGCTGATCGGCGACCTGGTCG
>JAICKA010000277.1 GCA_025928185.1 Gemmatimonadaceae bacterium | reverse complement strand
TTCGCGCATTACGTGAAGAACGGGCTCATTCCCAACATGTTCCCCGACGGGAGCAACGAAGGACTCTACAACACGGCGGACGCGACCCTCTGGTTCTTCCACGCCGTGCAGCGGTACGTGGAAGCCACCGGCGACGAGGTGACGCTGATGCACCTGCTGCCGACCATGATCGACATCATCGATCATCATGTGCACGGCACGAGCTTCGGCATCGGCGTGGACCCCAAGGACGGTCTGCTGCACGAAGGCGCGGAGGGCTATCAGCTCACCTGGATGGACGCAAAGGTCGACGGCTGGGTTGTGACGCCGCGTCGGGGCAAGGCGGTCGAGATCAATGCGCTCTGGTACAACGCGCTGCGGTTGCTCCAGGCATGGCTCGAGGAGACGCGCGGCGAGGAGGCGGCGCGGCCGATTCGCCAGCGAGCCGACGGCGTGTATCAGGCCTTCAACGAGCGTTTCTGGATTGCCGATCGCGGGTATCTGTACGACGTGATCGACGGCGACGAGGGCGACAGCGCCTTGTTCCGGCCGAACCAGCTGTTCGCGATCTCGTTGCCGCATGCGGTGCTCGACCCCACCCGCTGGCCGACCGTGCTCGAGGCGATTCGCCAGCGGCTGGTCACGCCGTTCGGCTTGCGCTCGCTCGCGCCGGGGGAGCCGGACTACAAGCCGCGGTACTACGGCGACTTGCGGTCGCGCGACGCGGCGTACCATCAGGGGACGGTGTGGGCGTGGCTCGTTGGCGCGTGGGTGGACGCGTGGCTCAAGGTGCACCCGGGCGACAAGGCGGGCGCTCGCTGCTTCGTCGAGGAATGTCTCGGCGCGCTCGGCGATTTCGGTCTCGGCACCATCGGGGAAATCTTCGACGCCGATCCGCCATACACGCCCCGCGGCTGCATCGCGCAGGCGTGGAGCGTGGCCGAGGTGCTACGGTGCTGGGTGAAAACGGCGCCCGATGGTCCGGTGACGCCGATGGGCGTCACCAACCACTTCGTTCAGCAAGGCTGACGATGTGCGCGAGGTGATGCTTGCCGTGCCATTCGTACAAACAGAGCATCTCGTCCAGGGTCATCTCGCCGCGCTCGGGATGAGTGAGCGTGCGGCCGAAGTCGGCCGGCGACATCGCGCGCAGCACGCGGACCCAGCGATCGTGGAGCGATTCGAGCAGCACGAGTGACGTTTCGATCGGCGTCGTTCGAGAATCCTCGAGCCGCGCCCACGCCGCTTCGTCGTACGGTTTGATCGGCGAGGCCTCTTCCGTGAGGGCCAGCTTGAACCGGATGTACGCATTCATGTGGCTATCCGGTATATGGTGTACGACCTGGCGCACAGTCCAGCCCTCGGGGCGATAGGGCGTGTCGAGCTGCGTGTCGGTCATTCCACGCACGGCGGCACGCAGTAGGCGCGGCACCGTCGCAATCGAATCGATTGCGTTCTGGCGGCGGCTGCCGCCGAGCGATTTCGCGAGCTCGGCGCGTCCGATCGGATAACGAAGATCCATTGCTCTGCCTCGGTGAGGTGGCCGGATGGCGGCGATCGACTCCGGCGATCGCGCCGGCTGCCGAAGGATACCGGGCCGACAAAACTTGCTTGACAGCGGGTTGGTGACAAAATATTATCCCACCGGGGACAAGAAATTCTCGTGCGGCGCAGCAGTCGAACGCCGCCGCGAGTGTTCCCCCGTGCACTTCCATCCTCTCGCCTCTCGGATCTCCACTCTGCCCTCTTTGCAGCCTTCTCATCTCAGCCG
>JAICKA010000220.1 GCA_025928185.1 Gemmatimonadaceae bacterium | reverse complement strand
TCGACGACGCGTGGCTCGTCGAGCAGTTCGAGCTGCCATGGCGCAAGCAGCCGGCGACGAATCTCTGGGCCTGGTACCACGTCGGCGAAGACGAGCTGAATCACCGCGGCCAGATTCGCTGGCTTGCATCGCGGCTGCCGAGTCGCGCCGCGGCCACTCCGAGCTGATCGCACCATGCGCGACAAACCACCGATCGAGATTTCACCGGACGCGCGGACGCGCGGCATCGCGTCGATCCGCCGGTACTTCACCGAGGAGCTCGAGCTGGAGATCGGCGACCTCAAAGCCGCACTGCTCTTCGACTACTTCGTCGCCGAGCACGGTCCGACGATCTACAATCAGGCGATCGCGGACGCTCGAGCATTCTTTGAAGAACGATCTGCCGATCTCGCGGCCGTCTGCTACCAGGCCGAGTTCCCCTTCTGGGAGCGCGTACAGCGGAGTCGCGGCAAGTCCGGAGGCATGAAGTCCTAGCGCGGCGGACGCGTCGCCCACCAGCCGCCCCACCCCCACCAGCCGGCGACGAGCCAGATGATCGCGAGGATCAGGATGATCCAGAGAAAGAACGCGATCCATCCCCAGCCGGTATCCACCTCGGGCGGCACGCTTTCGTTCGCCAGATCCGTTGGCGTCCGCCGGCGATACCAGGGGCCCCAGCCGCGATAACCCCAGCCGTAGCCGAGTGGAAGAAAGAAGAAGATCACGATGAACAGAATCCACCACCACCACCACATGGCGTCCTCCTGCGCGAGACACGTGTTCCGGCAGCCAGTCTCGTGCCGAAGGTGAGTCACGCGTGCCCGGAATGCGGCGCGATGTACAGCGACGCGGACGACTCGTGTGCCGTTCGGTTCGCCGCGCTGCTCGCGCTCGACCACTCGCGTCGCGAGCCGTGGGGCAGCCGACATGGTCAGGCGTTTGCGGCATTCGCGCTGCAGCATCCGGCGACGCACGCCGAGTCGCTCGATCGTGCGTGGGCAGTGCTCACCCGTATCTACGTCGACGGAGAGCGGCCGAAGCGCGTGTTCGAGCGGCTCGTTTCGCAGCGCGGCGGTATGCCGCCGGAGTGGAATACTCCGCCGCGACCCGGGGAACGCATCGCTGCGCCGTCGCTTACCATCGCCGATCTCGGCGCGTTCGACGCGAGCGAATATGCCGAGCGGCTCGATGCGTGGTGCCGCGCGAGTCTCGCCGCGTGGGGAGCGCACGTGTCGCGCGAGTGAAACCGAACGCGGTGCTCGCCGCGTAGAGTCGACTGCCCCTGCGTCACGTCACCCGGAATCCCACGCCGGAGAGTGCTCGATGGTCGGCCGCCCACCCCACGTCGCCGCGCACGACAGTCGCGCGCACGACAGTCATTCGCACGCACCTCGCCTTGCAGCATTGTCGGATGCGTTTCGAGATCTCAGACATGCATGGCGCGGCTTGCTGCGTACGCCTGGCTTTCTCGTCACAACAGTCGTCACGCTGGCACTCGCGATCGGTTCGGTCGCGGGCATGTTCAACGTCGTCGATACAGTGATGCTGCGGCCGCTGCCGTATCCACACGCCGATCGCCTCGTATTCGTCCAGGGTACCGCGCCGGGCTCCGATCTGCCGGACGTATTCGATCTTGGCTCCGACTTCTACCTGCAGTACAAGGATCAGTCGAAGCTCGTCGACGCGATGTTCATGTTCGGCGGCGGCACGTCGACGTTTCGCACGAGCAATCGCGTCGAGCGCATTCCCATGGCGTGGCCGACGAACGACATGTACGCGACGCTGGGTATTCGGCCCAAACTCGGGCGCGTGCCGCGCGACGAGGACGGCGATCACGCGGTCGTGATCAGCGATCAGCTCTGGGGCAGCTGGTTCGGGCGCGACCCGTCGGTGATCGGCAAATGGTTCTTCGTGTCGGACAGCATGAAGCAGGTCATCGGCGTGATGCCGGCCGATTTCCACTTTCCGAATGACAACACGATGCTGTGGGTGTCGACACCGGTGCGCCTCGATCAGGTGCGGCCGGGCAGCTTCGGCACGCCGATCGTCGCGCGGATGAAGCCCGGCGTCACGCCCGAGCGGCTGGCAGCCGAGCTCACCGGGATCTCGAAGCAACTGCCCAAGCGCTTTGGCGGTTCGGCGAACTATGCGCGGATCATCGGCGAACATCATGCGATCGTCGCGCCGGTCCTCGATCGCCTCGTTGGTCCGACCGCCAGAACGTCGCTCTGGATGCTGCTCGGCGCTGTAGTCGTCGTGCTGCTGATTGCCTGCGCGAACGTGGCGAACCTGTTCATGGTACGCGCCGAGTCGCGCCGGCGGGATATCACCGTGCGACGCGCCATCGGTGCGAGCGGCGCGCAGCTCGTGCGCTACCAGATGGCGGAATCGTTCGCGGTTGCGCTGGTGGCCGGTGTCGTCGCAGTGGCATTGAGCGCGGCGACGCTGCCCCTGTTCCTGCGCGCCGCGCCCGAGGGACTGCCGCGACTCGCCGAGGTGGGAATGGATCTGCCCACGCTCGCCGCGGCATTCGTGCTCGTGTTGATCGTGGCGCTGGCGTGCGGCGCGGTGCCGGCGCTCCGCGCGTCGTCGCCGGATCTCACGGCGCTGCGCGAAGGCGGGCGGGGGGCGACCGGCAAGCGTCAGTGGGGCAGGGATGTGCTCGTGATCGCGCAGACGGCACTCGCCCTCGTACTGCTGATCGGCGCCGCGCTCCTCGTGCAGAGTTTCCGACACCTGCGACACACCAATCCTGGCTACGACGTTTCGAATATTTATACGTTCCAGTTCGCGCCGGATCAGCCGCGGCTCAACGACGGCCCGTCGTTTGGACGGATGCATCTCGAGATGATGGACCGGCTGCGCGCGCTGCCCGGCGTCAGCGCCGTGGGAGTGGTGAACAACATTCCACTCGACGAAGGCACGACGCCGTTGCGCGTCCTCACCGAAGGGCAGACCGGCGATGCGGGGACGCTGATCAACGTGAACTTCGCCGGCGGCGATTACTTCAAGGCGATGGGCATCGCCCTGCTGCAGGGGCGCACGTTCACGAACCAGGAAGCGATCACGCCGAACAACAGCATCATCGTCAGTCGCGCGGCGGCCGAGAAGTTGTGGCCGGGTCGAAATGCGCTCGGCCAGCGCGT
>JAICKA010000273.1 GCA_025928185.1 Gemmatimonadaceae bacterium | reverse complement strand
CGACATCTTCTCTCATCCCCGCGGCTCTGCGCCGCGGGGTTGATCGTTTTTGTATCCGCCTGTCACCGGCAGCGTACCGTCGTGCAACCGGCGCCGGTCCCGACTCCCCCGCCGGCACCGGTCGCGATCACGACCGCGCCGACACTGCTGCGTGCGATGCACGATCGCTACGCGACGAGCTGGTATCACACCGTCACATTCACGCAGAAGACCACCGTCGCGCTGCCGAGCGGCGGCAACCTCGTGCAGACGTGGTACGAGGCCGCGCAGCTACCTGGGCGCCTGCGCATCGACACGGATCTGGGCTCCAAGGGCGGCGTGCTGTACGCGCGCGACAGCATCTTCAACTTCGCCGGCGGCCGCCTGGTGCATGCCGACTCGGGCACGAACGAGCTGCTGGTGCTCGGCTTCGACGTCTACACCCAACCGGTGGCGCGCAGCGAAGCCGTGTTGCGCCACCTCGGCTTCGACCTCGGCGTGTTTCACCACGGCACCTGGAATGGCCGCGAGGTGTACGTCGTCGGTGCGGAGCGCGGCGACACCGTCAGCAAGCAATTCTGGATCGACGCCGATCGCTTGCTCTTCGTGCGCCTCCTCGGCCGCTCGCGACAGGGTTACAGCGACGTGCGATTCGAGCAGTACGCGCCCGCCGGCGGCGGCTGGATCGCCGATCAGGTCGCGCAATACGTGAACGGCAAGCGGCGGCTGCTCGAGCAGTACTCCGGCGTGCAGACCGACGTGAGCCTGCCGGCGGGACTGTTCGATCCGAAGCAGTGGGCGGTCACGAGTTGGGTTCGGCCGTAGCAGCAGCTCGGGACGCCCTCTGCGCCGAGGGCACCTCGGCGTAATGAGGGAAGTAGATCTCAGATCTCAGATCTCAGATCTCAGGACTCGCTCGAGCTGCCGCTCCAGCTCCTCCCGTCCGCTGACAGGCTCCTCGCACGTGTAGTTCCGGCAAACGTACGCCGTCGCCTTCCCCTCGCGCATCGTCCGGCCGGCCAACAGCGCGACCGCTTCATCCGCCTGCGCCGGTCCGCCCGCGAGCACCAGCCCCGGCACGTACTCCGCGGCGACCGTTCGCGCCAATGCTTTGAAATCTTCTGCCGCCGGCTGGCCAACGATCGCGACCTCCACCGCCCCGTTGATCGCGAGGTCCGCCGCGCCGAGCAGATGCCCGAACGCCGACGGGTAGCGCGCCATCGCCGGCGCCAGCGTCTCGAGCACGTACGTCGCGCGCCGCCGCGCGTCGGCGTCGTTCGTGAGCTCGGCCATCCGCAGCAACAGCTCGACCGCCAGCGACGTGCCGGACGGTGTTGCGTTGTCCGAGACCTCGCGCGGCCGCGTGATGAGCGTTTCGTGATCGGACGCGGTGTCGAAGAACGCACCCGCCGCATCGTCCCAGAACCAGCGCACCGTCGCGTCGTGCATTTCGCGGGCACGCTCGAGCCATGCCCCGTCGAAGGTCAGCTCGTAGAGCGCCAGCGCCGCCAGCCCGAGCGCGGCGTAGTCCTCGAGATAGCCGGCGATCCGCGGGCGACCTTCCTTCCACGATCGGAACACTCGCCCGTCCGCGACGACGGCGCCAAAGAGAAACGTGCCGCTCTCCACCGCGGCGGCTCGCAACGCGTCGTCGTCGAAGATGCGCGCGCACGCGGCGAGCGCGCGAACCGCCAGCCCGTTCCACGACGTGAGAATCTTGTCATCACGGCCGGGCCACACGCGCCGGGCCCGCGCGGAGTACAACGTCTGCCGCGCCTGCCGCACGAGCTCCTCGAGCGCACGCTCCGATAGACCGTG
>JAICKA010000268.1 GCA_025928185.1 Gemmatimonadaceae bacterium | reverse complement strand
TCTCGAGTATCTGCAGCGGCTCGGGATCTCGCACTGCTACTGCTCGCCGATTCTCGCGGCGCGAAAGGGGAGCAGGCACGGGTACGACGTCGTGGATCCGACGCGCATCAATCCGGAGCTCGGCAGCGAGAGCAATCTGCGCGAATTCGCCGGCGATCTGCACGAGCGCGGCATGGGGCTGATCGTCGACATCGTGCCGAACCACATGGGCATCGGTGCCGAGAATCCGTATTGGGACGACGTGCTGGCGCGCGGCGAGCGGTCGCGGTACGCGCGGTGGTTCGACATCGATTGGGGAATGCATGCGGGCCACCGCCGCGTGGTGCTGCCGGTACTCGGCGACGAGCTGGACACGCTGCTCGAGCGGGGCGAGCTGTCGGTGGGCGTGCGCGAAGGCGGCGACGCGCGGGTGCGCTACGGTGATCAGAGTTTTCCGATCGATTCGGCGTCGCTGCCGCCGGAGCTCCAGCTCGTGCAATTCGACGCGGAGGAGACGGGCGAACTGACGAAGCTGTTCTCGGGTGCGGAGGGTCGCGAACGGCTGCGGCGCCTGCTCGACGTGCAGCACTACCGGTTGGCGTTCTGGCGGACCGGTCCGGACGAGATCAACTATCGGCGCTTTTTCGACGTGAACGATCTCGCCGCGCTGCGGATGGAAGATCCCGCCGTGTTCGAGGAGACGCACGCGCTGATCCTGCGGCTGGTGGGCGACGGCGTGATCGACGGCTTGCGCGTCGATCACGTGGACGGGCTGCTCGATCCGGCGGCGTATCTGCGCTCGCTCTGCCACAACGTGCCCACCGGCACCCCGCTGTTCGTCGAGAAGATTCTCACGAACGGCGAGCAGTTGCGCCGCGATTGGCCGGTGCGCGGCACCACGGGCTACGAGTTTCTCAACGATCTCGAGGACGCGTTCATCGATCCGGCCGGTTCGGCCGATGTGGAACGGTGCTATCGGCGGATGCGCCATCTGCACGACGAAGCCTTCGCCGACATTGCCTGGGCCGGAAAGGAGCGAGTGCTCACCGGATCGTTGCGAGCCGACGTGGAGCGATTGGCGCGATTGTTCGCGCCGCTCGCTGGCGATGCGAGCCAGCGCTGGACGCACGGCGAGACGATCGAGGCGCTGGTGGCGTTCATGGCGTCGATGCCGGTGTACCGCACGTACGCCGCGGCGAACGAGCCGGTACAGGCCGAAGACCGGGCGGTGATCGAGCAGACGCTCGCCGAAGCGCGCCGGCGAAAGCCGGAACGAGCGGACATCCTGTCGCTCATTGCGCGGGTGATGACCGGTGAAGCGGGGAACGAACCCGATTGGGCGCCGTTCGTCGTCCGATTGCAGCAGGTGAGCGGACCGGCCGCGGCAAAGGGAGTGGAGGACAACGCGTTGTACGTGTACGTACCGCTCGCGTCGCGCAACGAAGTTGGCGGTGCGCCGGACAGGCCGCTCGACGACGCCGTCGGCCGGCTGCACCAGGCAAACGCGCGACGGGCGCAGAATTGGCCGCTCGGATTGATCTGCACGAACACGCACGACACCAAGCGGAGCGCCGACGTGCGGGCGCGCATCGACGCGCTGAGCGAGATGCCGCAGGAGTGGGAGCGCACCATACGCCGGTGGCGGAAGCTCAACACGAGACATCGTCGCGTGGTGAACGGCCGTCTCGCGCCGGGTACGAACGCCGAGTATCTGCTCTATCAAACGCTGGTGGCGCTCTGGCCGCCGCCGCGGCCCGGCCGCCGGGTGGACGACCTGCCTGACCGCGCCTGGCGTGCATCGGTGCGCGAACGGTTGAATGAGTACATGCTCAAAGCCGTGCGCGAAGCGCGGCTGTGTACGAGCTGGACGGATCCCGCTCAGGAGTACGAGGCCGCGCTGTCGAGCTTCATCGGTGGCATTCTCGAGCCGTCTGAGGATGCGCCGTTCCTCGCCGACGTGGC
>JAICKA010000002.1 GCA_025928185.1 Gemmatimonadaceae bacterium | reverse complement strand
CGGCGCGCGGCGCCTTGAATTCGGGTGGCCGGCGGGTGGAATATACAGATTGGGCCGGACCGTACAACCCTGTGAAACTATTGAAGTTCCGCGATCGGCATTCGGATCGTCATACGTCGTGAAGATAATCAACCGCTACGTCCTCAAAGAGCACGTCGGACCGTTCATCTTCTCGCTCTCGGCACTCACGTCGGTGGTGCTGCTGCAGTACATCGCGCGCAAGTTCGGCGATCTCGTCGGCCGCGGACTGTCGTGGCAGGTGATCACCGAGTTCCTGCTGCTGTCGGTGCCGTTCACGATCGCGATGACGCTGCCGATGGCCGTGCTCGTGGCGGTGTTGTACGCGTTCAGCCGACTCGCGTCGGAGAACGAGATCACGGCGCTGCGCGCGGGCGGCGTGTCGACGCGGGCGCTGATGCTGCCGGCGCTCGTCGCGGGGACCGTCGTCGCGATCTTCATGCTCTGGTTCAACGACCAGGTGCTGCCGGCGGCAAACCATCAGCTCGCGGCGTTGCAGACGGCGATCTTTCGCACCAAGCCGACATTCGCGCTCAAGCCCCAGGTCATCAACACGATCAAGGAAGGGCAGCTCTATCTGCGCGCGGGGCAGATCGACGAAGGCTCCGGCCTGATGAAGGACGTGACGATCTACGACCTGACCGACGCACGGCGGCGGCGCACGGTGTACGCGGACAGCGGCACGCTGGCGCTGGCGCGCAATCACCGCGATCTCATGATGCATCTCTATCACGGGATGATGATCTCGGCGCCGCTGAAATCGAACGATCAGCTCAACCGGATCTACTACCGTCAGGATCTGCTCAAGGTCGCCGAGGTGACGAACACCTTCCAGTCGATCGACGCGGACACGACCTCCAAGGGCCAGCGCGAGATGTCGGTGTGCGAGATGCAGGCCGCGCTCAATCAGGCGAACCTCGCCTATCAGCACGCATACGCCGACAGCGTGCTGGCGTACTGGCGCATTCACGAGGAACGTGCCAGCGCGCTTCCACCGCGGACGGACAGCGTATATCACGGCAGCGGCGGCATCGGCGCGCTGTACTGCGCGGTGCTGCACAAGCTGCTGCACGTGCGCGAGGCGCAGGCGGCCGAAGTGCCGCCGGCGATGGCGGCGAGTCAGGTCGTGCGACAGGAGCCGGGCCGGCGCGCCGCGCCGATCGCCGGACATCCTCGCCCGTCGCCCGGCGATCAGCAGCCCGGGGCACAGCAGCCGATCGGGCGACCGGGCCGCGCGACGCTGGGTCCCGCGCCGTCGTCGGGGCTCAACGTCGGCAATTCCATGGAGCTGAGCGACGCGTCGATGCGGCTCAACGAAGCCGAGCGGCTGCGGAACAGCTACAGCGTCGAGATCGAAAAGAAGTTCTCGCTCGCCGCGGCGTGCATCGTGTTCGTGATCGTCGGCGCGCCGATCGCGTTGCGCTTTCCGCGCGGCGGCGTGGGGCTGGTGATCAGCGTGAGCTTCGCCGTCTTCGGGATCTACTACGTCGGATTGATCGGCGGCGAGTCGCTCGCCGACAAGGGCATCATTCCGCCGTTCTGGGCGATGTGGGGCACGAACGTCATCTTCCTCGTGCTCGGCGTGCTGCTGATGCTGCGCATGGGCAACGAAGGCGTGACGGCGCGCGGTGGAAGCTTTGGCGAAATGATGGATGCCACGCGCGCCTGGTTCGCACAGCGTGGCATGACGTTCGGCGCCCCACGCTCCGGAGACGGCACGTGAAGCACCTGTTCCGGCCGCTCGACCGCTACGTCTTCAGCGAGTTCTGGAAGATCTTCATCGTGACGGCGCTCGGCTTTCCGTTCCTGCTCGTCGTGACGGATCTCGCCGAGAACATCGACAAGTATCTCAATCGGCACGTGAGCACGTCGGACATCGCGCTCAGCTA
Source organism: Gemmatimonadaceae bacterium (assembly GCA_025928185.1). Classification (GTDB taxonomy): domain Bacteria; phylum Gemmatimonadota; class Gemmatimonadetes; order Gemmatimonadales; family Gemmatimonadaceae; genus JAQBQB01. Next base: position 190,469 of record JAICKA010000002.1, on the reverse strand, counting down.
TCTGTACTGGATTCCCGATTCGATGTTCATGGTGCTGCCGGCCGCGGTGCTGTTCGCCACGGTGTTCTCGATCGGCGGCTTCACGCGGCACGCCGAGGTGACGGCGGCGAAGGCTTCGGGCATCAGCTTCTACCGTCTCATCATGCCGATCATGCTCGGCGCCGTGCTGGCGTGCGGGCTCGACCTGTGCTTGAGCGAAGTGGTGCCGATCACCAACCGCAAGCGCAGCGAGCTCCTGAAGGAAGACAAGGCGAAGGTCGGCACGAGCCGGTACAACTTCACCATCGCCGGCGAGTACGGGCGCGTGTACATGGCGTACGAGCTGCGCACCGACTCGGGGACGATTCGCAATCTGGTAATTCAGCGCAAGGGAGCGGGGGCGAGCTATCCGACGTATCTGCTCAGCGCGGACACCGCACGGTATCGCGATCGGCGCTGGACGCTGCACACCGGGCGGATGGATGTGGTCAGCGACACCGGCACCGTGTTCAGCATGACGTACGTGACCGGACACGATCGCCATTTCACCGAGGAGCCGGGCGAGATGATGTCCAAGTCGCCCGATCCGGCGAACATGAGGTATGCCGAGATCACGCGGTACATCAACGCGATCGAGCGGTCGGGTGGCGACGCGAACCTGTCGCGCGTGGAGCGGGCGCTGAAGCTGGCCGTGCCCGTCACGTGCATCATCATCGCGCTGTTCGGGGCGCCGCTGGCGACCAGCACCCAGCGCGGCGGCTCGGCCTACGGCATCGCGGTGAGTCTTGCGACCACGATGATCTTTCTCTTGATGATTCAGCTCACCAGAGCCATTGGCGGCAAGGGCGTGATCCCACCGGACCTCGCCGCCTGGGTACCAGGGGCGATATTCGGCGTGATCGGACTCGTGTTGCTCGCACGGGTCCGCACGTGACCGTACCGGACGCGATTTCTCGGGAAACCGAGAGCTATCCTGTCGTGCAGCGCGCGACGATCCGCTTCTTCCGGCGGGTGACGCGCTTCTGGACGAACCTGTTCCGCGACATCGGGCTCCGCACGTACTTCATCCGCGACATCGCGCGCGCCTTCGGCGAGCCCGCGACCTTCGCGCCGGAAACGATCCGGCAGATGAAGACGATCGGCGTCGACTCGGTACCGCTCACGGTGATCGTCGCGGCGTTCATCGGCGGCGTGATCGCGATTCAGACGCGCTATCAGCTCTTTCCCGGCGTCGAGTTGTCGATCATCGGCTTGGCGGCGCGATTGATGATTCTCCTCGAGCTCGGGCCGTTGCTCACGGGCCTCGTGCTGACCGGCCGCGTGGGCGGCCGCATGACCGCGGAGATTGGCACGATGCGCGTCACCGAGCAGATCGACGCGCTGGAGACGCTGGCCTACGATCCGGTGGCGTTCCTGATCGTTCCGCGATTGCTCGCCGCGACGCTGATGCTGCCGACGCTCGTCGTGCTGGCGGATGCGGTGGGCGTCGGCAGCGCCTACTGGGTGTCGGTGCACATCACGCACGTTCCAGGTGAGGACTTCCTCACCGGACTGCGACTCGGCTTCGGGATGTTCCAGATCGTCTACAGTTTGCTCAAGGCGACGATGTTCGGCGTGGCAATCGCGCTCGTCTGCTCCTATGAAGGTTACATTACCGAGGCCGGCGCGGAGGGAGTCGGGCGGTCGACGGCTCGCGCCGTCGTGATCACCTCCGTGACCATTCTCGTCCTCGACGCGCTGACGGCGGGCGTGCTTGCTCCCTTCCTGCAAACATGAAACGCAGCAACGAAGTCACGGTCGGCATTCTCGTCACCGCGGCAGTCATCGTCCTGATTCTGGGATCGTTGTGGCTCGCGCGCGGGGGGCTGTCCACGGGATATCCGTTGTACACGCGCTTTCCCTGGGGACAGAACCTCAAGCAGGGACAGCCTGTGCTGCTCGCCGGCGTGAGCGTCGGCTACGTGAAGGACGTGGCGCTCGAGCGCGACGGCTATCTCGACGTCACGCTCTCGATCGACAAGAACTACACCATCCCGAAGGGCTCGACGGCGACGGTGAAGCCGGTCGGCATCTTTGGCGACGTGGCGGTGGGACTCACGCCGACGATGCCGGTGTCACCGAAATCGTACGCGCCGGGCGACACACTGCCGACCGGTGCGCCGGCGGCCGACATCGGCCAGATCATGAATCGCGTGGATTCGATCGGGCAGTCGGTGTCGGTGCTGATGACGGCACTCAAGTCGCAGATGGTCGATGCCGGGACGTTGCGCGACCTGCATCAGACGATCGCGTCGACGGCGGTGCTGTCGCGCCAATTGCAGGGCGTGCTGGCGGAGCAGAATCGCAATCTGACGCAAACAATGGCGACCTTCCGCACCGCCGCAGCGCGCATGAGCGGCGCCGTCGACTCGACGCGGATCGCCGCGACGATGGCGAATCTCGAGACCACCAGCGCCAACTTTGCGCGGCTCACGGCCGATCTTGATTCCACGAATAATCAGGTACGCGTACTGCTCGCCACGGCCGAAGGCGGCAACGGGACCGTCGGCAAACTACTCAGCGATTCGCTGATGTACACCGACATGCGGCACCTGCTGCAGCGCGCGGACTCGCTGCTCGCGGACATCAAGGCAAATCCGAAGCGGTACATCAACGTCAGCATCTTTTGAGATGTCAGATGTCGTGGCGGTGGGATTCGTGTCGCGGGTACTCCAGACGGGGCGGTACGGCGAGACCAAGCTGTAAGCTGCGAGTCTCGAGGCTCGAGCTGCGAGTCTTGAACCGAGTCCCGAGCGAGGGTGGAACCGAGTCCTGAGCTGCGAGTCCGACTTTCCGTCGTAGTACGGGCGCATGCGAAGGTGTACTCCCATGTGCCGCGCGGTCTGCGCATCCACGGTTCTCGCCAGCAGCTCTGCGCCGGGAGCTAAAGCACACGCTCGACGCTCGGTGCTCGGTTCAGCTCACTCAGGACTCGGTGTAAGACTCGCAGCTCGAGCCTCGAGACTCGCAGCTTACAGCTTGGTCTCGCGTTACCGCGCCCGTGGGCAGTCGAGTCAAGCCATCCCAGACGCCCCCCACTCGCGGCTCACCCCCGCCGCCGCGCCACCGTCGCGAAGTAGACCGGCACCCCCACCAGAATCACCACGAACACCCCGATCGTCGGCACGCGGCTGCTCGGGTCGATCAGCGCGTTGACGAGCAGGTACAGCGTGGCGAGCACGAAGAGGATCGGGGTGAGCGGGTAGAGCGGCGTGCGGAAGGGTGGCGAGTAGTCGGTTCCTCCGCGCGACGCGCGGCGGCGGAAGATGAAGATCGACGCCACGCCGAGCGCGTAGAACGGCAGGATCGCCGTCACGAACGTGTCGGCGAGCTGCTCGAAGGTGCGCAACAGTACGAACAGCACGCCGAGCGCCGCGGTGAGCGCGATCGCCAGGTACGGCGACTGGAAGCGCGGGTGGATCGATGCGAGTTTTCTGAACAGCAGTCCCTCATCCGCCATCGCGAAGAACACGCGCGGCGAGGTGAGGATCGAGCCGTTGAGCGTGCCGAACGTCGACAGCATCACGGTGATCGACACGAACGCCACGCCCGCCGCGCCGGCCAGCCGCGCGGCCACATCCGCGGCGACGAGCGGCGACGTGCGCACCTGCTCCACCGGCAGCACCGAGAGATACGCCACGTTGGCCAGCAGGTAGATGCCGATCACCGCGCACGTGCCGATGATCAACGCGCGCGGCAGGTTGCGCCGCGGATCCTTGACTTCGCCGGAGACGAATGTGAGATCGGCCCAGCCGTCGTACGCCCAGAGCACCGAGACCAGGGCCAACCCGAACGGCGCGACGGAAAAGCTCCCGGGCGGCGCCGCCGGCGTGAAGTGTCCGCCCGTACGCGGCAATCCAATGGCGATCGCCAGCACCACGATGAACACGAGGCCGAAATATTTGGCCAGCGTCGTGACGTTCTGCACGAACGAGCCGGTGCGCATGCCGACGTAGTTGAACGTCGCCGTCACGACGATCGCCAGCGCCGCGATGTAATGCACGTACGTGGCATTCGGCTCGAGTGCCGGATTGAAGCCGAGCACGCGCATGAAATATTCGGCGAACGTCGTCGACACGGCGCCGAGCGATGCCGCGCGGATGATCGTCAGCTCGGACCAGCCAAACAGGAACGCCGCGAGCCGGCCGTACGCCTTGTGAATGAAGACGAAGATGCCGCCCGTGTCGGGAAACGCGCCGGCGACTTCAGCGAGCGTGAGCGCGCCACAGAGCGCGAGCAGGCCGCCGGCGACCCACACGGCGAGCAGCGGCAGCGGGCCAGGCAGCCGGTTGGTGACGCTCGCCGGAGTGCGGAAGATGCCCGAGCCGATGGTGGATCCGACGACGACGGCGACTGCACTCCACAGCCCCAGCTCGCGCGGCAGCGTCGTCTGCCCACGCGCTGCGGGAGCGGGGGCGGCGGATGTGTCGTCCATGCCGCATATAGTAACGCCGAGGGCGCTTCAGCGGATGGAGCGCCGCGCAAGCAATTGGCAAAGCCGCGCGCCGAGCCATGGACGCGGGCCGAGGTCCGCTTCAGCGAATGGAGTAGAGGTACGCCGCGATGTCGCGCGCCGAGCCTTCAGTGACGCCGAGCATCGGCATCGCGGTCTTCGGCTCGGTCGCCTCCGGGACCTCGATCCAGCGTATGAGGAAATCCTCGGTGTTCGGCACTTCGCCGGCGATGTAGACACGCTTGCTCCAGTGATCCAGCGGCGGTCCCACCTGGCCGTGCGCGCCGGCGATGCCCGGAATCGAATGGCAGGCACCGCAGCCGTACGTCTGGATCGCCACCTTGCCGCGATCGGCGTCGCCGCCGCCGTGCATGATCTGGTTGCGCGTGGGCCGCGAGCAGGCGGCGAGCGCGACGGACGCGAGCAGCACGCCGACGATTCGTACGCGGCGCGGCACGGAGACCTGTTGGAGATTACTCATGGTTCGGCCGCGGCCGACGCGGCTTGGCGGGGTTCGGCGGCGCCGGCCGGCCCGCCGTCTGAACGGTGCTCGGCGCGATGGCCGCCGACTCGCCGGTGGTGTGCGATGTGTGGCCGCCGGGCCACGGCTCGCCGCGAGTTTGGCTGATCGCCCACACGTAGGCGGCGACGCGGCGCACTTCCTCGCGCGTGAGATCAGACCGGCCGCCGCGCGGCGGCATCTGAATCGGGCTGCGCGTGAGCAGCTGTGGAATGCCGTTGTCGATCAGCGAGTCGATCGACGTCCACTCGGGCTGCGCCCAGTTGAGTGCCGCCGTGATCGCGTCGCCGAGTGCGGGCAGCCCCTGCCCTTCCGTGCCGTGACAGGCGGCGCAATTGCCTTTGCCGTGAAAGATGCTGTCGCCTTCGACGATCGTGGCGATGGTCATTCCGGCGGGCAGCGGCGGCAGCGTAGGCGGTTGCAGATCGTCGTGCGTCTTGATCGCCGCGCCGGAACCGGACGGCTGCTGCGAACGTTCTCCCTGGGCGGTCGCGGCCCGCGGCGCGAGTGGAACGATCGCGAGCGCGAGCACGCATGCAGTCGCGATCAGCGAACGATTCATCACCGGGTGCCTCCAACCTTGGGCTTCGCGAGCTTCGGCTCCGCGCGCGGCGCAGTGTTCGTCGCGGAGCTTCCAGGCGCCAGCGCGAAGGCGAGCATCTCGTCGCCACGCGGCGTGTTGAGCGTCTGCAGTCCGGTCGCCGCCACCGCCACGTACTGCACGCCATCGATGGCATACGTGATCGGCGGCGCGTTGATCGCTGCGTCGGTCGGAACGCTCCAGAGTTGTCGGCCCGTGCGTGCGTCGTACGCGGCAAAATGCTTGTCCGAGAGTCCGGTGAATACGAGGCCGCCCGCCGTTGCCAGCAAACCGCTGATGATCGGCTTGGTGACTTTCGTCTGCCACGCGATCGCGCCGGTGCGAAGGTCGACCGCATCCACGACGCCGTAGATGCCCGTCGATTGCGCTTCCGTCGTGCCGCCCCACCACTGCGCCGGCGGCTTGAGCGCTTCGTGGTTCATCCAGTACTTCATCGGCATGTAGTTGGCGTCGACGTACAGGTAGCCGGTCTGCGGGCTGTACGCCGTCGGACTCCAGTCGGAGCCGCCGAGTGTGCCGGGAGCGACGACGACACCGTTGGAATCGGGCCGCGTCATGTAGTTGAGCAGCGGCGCGACCGGCGCGCTCTTGCGAATCGGCTTGCCCGTCGCGCGATCGAGCACGTAGACGAAGCCGTCCTTTCCCGCTTCGGCAACCGCCTTGACCGTCTTGCCGTTCGCGTCCGTCACGTTGACGAGCACCGGCGGAGTCGTCGCGTCGTAATCCCACTGATCGTGCGCGACCTCCTGGTAGTACCACTTGAGCTTTCCGGTGCGCACGTCGACGGCGACGATCGATGACGCGTAGAGATTGTCGCCCGGGCGAATCGATGCGTCGTTGTCCGGCGCGGCGTTTCCAATATTCATGATGAGCAATCCCAGATCGGGATCGTACGCCGGATGGTGCCACATCGGCGCGCCGCCGTGCTGCCAGGCGTCGGCGTACTTGGCGCTGTCGGCCTTTTCCGCCGCGATGTTGCGGTGGAACGACTGGCCCCACTCGTCCTGCGTGCGCCACGGCCCCCACCAGCCGCCGTCGGCGGGACTCGGAATCGTGTACCACCGCCAGAGCATCTTGCCGGTCGCCGTCGAATAGGCGTCCACGTAGCAGCGGCAGCCCTGCTCGCCGCCGCTCACACCGGTGATGACGCGATCGCCGATGACGATCGGCGTCGCGGTGATGTGATAGCCGGCATCGTTGTCACCGACCTGCACCGTCCATAGCTGCTTGCCAGTCGACGCGTCGAGCGCGACGAGCCGGGCGTCGAGCGTTCCCATGAACACGCGCCCGCCATACACGGCGACGCCGCGGTTGTTGCTCGAGCAGCAGTTGGCGACGGTGCGGCCTTCATAGTCGTACGCGTAGTGCCAGCGCTCCTGTCCGGTGCGCGCGTCGACGGCGAAGACGTTGTTGAGCGCCGTCGTGAAGTACATCACGCCGCCGACGACGATCGGGTTCGTTTCCGACGCGTGCGGAATGTGCGAGTGGTGAACCCACGCCAGCTTGAGACCCGAGACGTTGCCCGCGTTGATCTGCGCGAGCGTCGACCAGCGACGGTTGGTGTAGTCGCGCCCATAGTCGGGCCACTGCGTCGAATCGGCGACATCGCGCGCGAACTGCTGTTCGGCTTGCGCGTTGGCGGAATCATTCGCCGGTGCGAGAGTGGTGTTGGACGCGCGTTCGTCGTGGCAGCTCGCGAGGACGATCGCGGCTGCCAATGACGTGAGCGCGAAGTATGGCATGCGCACCCGGCGCATACACGTCCTCCGTGCGCGAGATCGGTATCCGATTCGAGAATCGTGACATCGCGCGTTCAGCTTTCGTGCCAGATGGTTTGGCTCCCGCCTTTCTTCCTGAACACACTCGACAGTTCGGCATGCCGAGTGACAAAGGGCACAAACCCTGCACACGCATTGGCCCCCAAACGGAAAAGCAACTGTCGGCGCTCCAGTGATGGTGCGTGGGCAGCTTGCGGTCCTCGGCTCATCCACGCAGGCGAGGCGGGTACGTGTCATCGATAGCTGGACCGATCAGCGAAGGCGATCTCGAGCTCAAGCGACGACTCACGTCGCTCTGGGAGACGCCGCACACCTGGCTGGCGTGGATCGCGACGGTCGATCACAAGAAGCTCGGCAAGCGATACATCTATACCGCGTTCGCCTTCTTCTTCATCGGCGGCGTGGAAGCGGCGATCATCCGCGCGCAATTGTTCCGACCGGAGAACACGCTGGTCTCGCCGGAGGCGTTCAACCAGCTGTTCTCGATGCACGGCACGACGATGATGTTCCTGTTCGTGCAGCCGGTGCTGTCGGGATTCAGCTTCTATCTCACGCCGCTGATGATCGGCTCGCGCGAGCTGGCGTTTCCGCGGCTGAACGCGTTCAGCTATTTCGTCTTCCTGCTGTCCGGCATCTTCATCTATTGGAGCTTCATCGGCGGGCACGCGCCGGACGCCGGCTGGTTCAACTACACGCCGCTGTCGAGCATCAAGTACAGCACCGGCGTGAACATCGACTACTACGCGCTCGGGTTGCTGTTCTTCGGCATCTCGACGACGGCGGGCGCGTGCAACTCGATCGTCACGATTCTCAAGATGCGCGCGCCGGGCATGTCGATCGACCGGATGCCGCTGTTCCTCTGGAGCTCGTTGACGATGTCGGTGGCGGCGATCTTCGCGATGCCGCCGCTCACCGTCGGTCTGGGCATGCTCGAGCTGGAGCGCCACTGGCATTTCATCTTCTTCGACGTGCAGCGCGGCGGCTCGCCGCTGCTCTGGCAGCACCTGTTCTGGGTGTTCGGCCATCCGTGGGTCTACATCGTGTTTCTGCCGGCGACCGGCATGCTGTCGATGGTGGTGCCGACGTTCAGTCGCCGGCCGATGGTCGGCCACACGTTCGTCGCGCTGGCGACCGTGGTGACGGGACTCGTCGGCTTCGGCGTGTGGGTGCACCACATGTTCGCCGTCGGCATGCCGCAACTGTCGATGAGCTTCTTCGGCGCGGCGTCGATGACCGTGTCGATTCCCAGCGCGGTGCAGATCTTCGCCTGGCTCGGCACGATCTGGTACGGGCGCGTGGTGTTCAAGACGCCGATGCTGTTCGCGCTCGCCTTCGTGTTTCAGTTCGTGATCGGCGGCATCAGCGGCGTGATGACGGCCGCGATTCCGTTCGACTGGCAGATCACCGACACGTACTTCATCGTGGCGCACATCCACTACGTGCTCGCCGGCGGCACGCTCTTCGGCGTGTTCGCCGCGATCTACTACTGGTTCCCCAAGATGTACGGCTACATGCTCGACGAGCGCGTCGGGAAATGGAGCTTCTGGGTGATGTTCATCGGCTTCAACGTCGGCTTCTTCCCGATGCACATCAGCGGTCTGCTCGGCATGCCGCGCCGCGTGTACACGTACCTGCCCGGCGAAGGCCTCACCGCGCTCAACGTGATCTCGACGATCGGCGTGTACGTGTTCGCGATCGGCCTGCTGCTCACGCTGTTCAATCTGTTCTGGAGCCGCCGCGCGTGGGTGCCGGCGGGACCGAATCCGTGGGGCGCCGCGACACTGGAATGGCTGGCCGAGTCGCCGCCGGAGCATTTCAACTTTGCTCATATCCCGGTGGTGCACAGCCGCGAGCCGCTGTGGGACGGCGGCGTGACGCCCGGCCCCGCCTACGATGAAGCGCGCCTGACGCCGCGGACCTCGACGCTCGACGCGACGCTCGAGGAGCCGATCGAGATGCCGGAGGACAACGCCTGGACGCTGGTCAGCTCGATCGCGCTGCTCGTCCTGTTCGCCGGACTGCTCTACCGCTCGTATCCGTGGGTGATCGCCGGATTCGCCGTCACCCTGTTCAGCGCCGCGCGCTGGATGTGGCCGACGACGACCAAGCTGCTGGAGACGGAAGCATGACCGCGATCGAGATGCGCAGCGACCATCTGCTGCCGCCGCCGCCCTCGGTGCATTCGCAGGTCGGCTGGTGGGGGATGGTGCTCTTCATCATCAACGAGGCGGCGATCTTCGCCTCGCTGATCGCGAGCTACTTCTACCTCGGCGTCTCGAACCAGTTCTGGCCGCCGGCGGGCATCGAGGATCCCAAGCTCAAGCTGCCGCTGATCATGACGGCCTGCCTCGTATCGAGCAGCATCGTGCTGATCTTCGCCGAAAAAGGATTCGAGAAGGGCAATCACGTTCGCTACCGGATCGGCACCGGCGTCACGATGCTGCTCGGCCTCGCGTTTCTCTATCTCCAGACGCGCGAATATCTGGACAAGCTGAAGCACGTGAGCCCGGGCGAGCACGCGTACGTCTCGATGTTCTTCACGATCACCGGCCTGCATGGGGCGCACGTGTTCATGGGATTGCTGATGCTCGCGTGGGCACTCTGCCGCGATCTCGCCGGCAACACGAGCCCGCGCTATCCGCTGGCCATCAAGAATACGTCGCTCTACTGGCACTTCGTCGACGTGGTGTGGCTGGCGATTCTCACGTCGCTCTATCTCTCGCCGCGGTGGTACTAGCGCCATGACGACGACACACACCGAACGGATCGAAGCCCTGCCGGTGGGGCTCAAGCGGCTCTGGGTCGGCATTCTCCTCGCGCCGGGCAGCTGGGTGTTCATGGAGCTGGTCGGCTACTACCTCGCCTCGCGCGGTTGCAACACGGAGATAGAAGGCGTGCCGCTCGCCGGCACCGCACATCCGGCCGTCACACAGGCAATCCTCATGGCTGCCGGCGTGATCATCGCCGTGATCGGGCTGTTCATCGCGCTCGGCAATTGGCGCGCGGTGCAGCCGTCCGCGCAGCGCGGCGACACGCCCGAATGGGGACGCGCGCACTTCATGTCGTTCGGCGGCGTGCTCGTGAGCACGTTGTTCACGCTGGGGATCGTGATGTTCGGCATCCCGGCATTTCTTCTCAACGCCTGCAGTTTCGCGCGATGATGTTCCTCGACGCGGGCGCGATCACGCCTTCGACGCTCTGGCGCGACTGGCGCCCCGATACCGGCCCGATGGTCGCGCTCGTGCTGACGGCGGCGGTGTACGCGCGCGGCGTGCGCCGCGTGTGGAAGCAGGCCGGCCACGGCCGCGGCGTCAGCGAGCGTCAGGTCGCGTTCTTCGCCGCCGCGATGCTCTCGATCGCGATCGTACTCGTGTCGCCGCTCGATGCGATGGCCGAGGTGCTGTTTTCCGCGCACATGACGCAGCACGTCGTGCTCGCCGTGATCGTGCCGCCGCTGATCCTGCTCGGCGCGCCGCTCCCCGCGCTGCTGTGGGCAATGCCGGCCGAACCGCGCATCCGTATCGTGCGTGCAGTGCGCTCGCAACATTGGCTCGTCGGCGGTTGGCGCTGGATCACGGCGCCGGCCCTGGCGTGGCTGATTCATGGTGCGGCGATCTGGGCGTGGCATGCGCCGCGACTGTACGAGCTCGCGTTGCGCAACGACACCGTGCACGCGCTCGAGCATCTGAGCTTCGTCGGCACCGGGATTCTCCTCTGGTGGGGCATTCTGCACGGCCGCGAAGCGCGCCGCACCGCGTACGCGATCGGCATCATCACCGTGTTCTTCACGGCAATGCACACCGGCGTGCTCGGCGCGCTGATCACGCTGTCGCACCGACTGTGGTATCCGGCGCAGGCATCTGGAGCGGCGGCGTGGGGACTCACGCCGATGCAGGACCAGCAGCTCGCCGGTCTGATCATGTGGGTGCCGGGCGGACTGCTGTACGTCATCGCGATGAGCGCCTTGTTCGTGGGCTGGCTGGAACCGGAGCGCGCGCATCGGCATCGTGTGGCGCGGCACATCGCAGTCGCGCCGGCGGATCCGGACGAGCAGCCCGAAGCCGGCGCGCCGGCACTGGCGACGGTGCGCGTCGTGGCGATCGCGTTCCTCCTCTGCGCCGTTGGCGGCGCCGCTTCGTGCCGCGATGCACCGAGCGTCGTGCCCGGCGGCAGTGTGGCGCGGGGAAAGGCGACGATCACCGCGCTCGGCTGTGGATCGTGTCACACGATCGCCGGCATTCCCGGCGCGCGCGGACTGGTCGGACCGCCGCTCACCGGCGTGGGCAATCGTTCCATTCTCGCCGGCGAGCTGGCGAACACGCCGGAGAACATGATGCACTGGATCGAGGATCCGCCGTCGGTCGAGCCGAACACGGACATGCCGAAACTCGGCGTGACGCCGGCGCAAGCCCGCGACATCGCGGCGTACCTCTACACGTTGCGCTGACATGCAGATCGCGGCGCAGCAGGAGCGAGGGAGAGAGATGATGATGCAGCGCATTCGCGCATTGGCGCTCGTGACAGTGACGATCGCGCTACCCGTCAGCATGGCGGCGTGCGGCAGCGCGCACGCGAGCGAGGCCGACACGACGCAGGCCCCGGCCGCTACGCACGACACGGCGCTCACCAGCGCGCCGGTCGTGCCGGCGAGCAGCGTGTCGCTGCCGGCGGGCAGCTCGCCCAACGAGGGCACGGGTGAGTGGACGATGCCCGGCCGCGACTACGCGCTCAGCCGATACAGTCCGCTCAACGAGATCAACGTCTCGAATGTGAAAAATCTGAAGGTCGCAACGACCTTCTCGACGGGCGTGCTGCACGGCCACGAGGGACAGCCGCTCGTCGTGGGCAGCACGATGTACGTCGTGACGCCGTTCCCGAACCTGCTCTACTCGATCGATCTCACGCAGCCGGGCGGCGCGTTGAAGTGGACGTACGCGCCGAACCCCGACGGCCGCGCGGTCGGCATCGCGTGCTGCGATATCGTGAATCGCGGCGCGCAGTTCGCCGACGGCAAGATCATCTACACGACGCTCGACGGGCAGGTCGTCGCGGTGAATGCCGCGACCGGCAAGGAGGTGTGGCGCACGCGCGTCGGCAACATCAAGATCGGCGAAACGTTCACTGGGGCGCCGCTCATCGTGAAGGACCGCGTGATCATCGGCGACTCCGGCGCGGAGCTCGGCGTGCGCGGCTACGTGCAGGCGCTCGATCTCGCCACGGGCAAACCCGTGTGGCGGGCGTACGACACGGGCCCCGACAAGGACGTGCTCATCGGGCCGGACTTCAAGCCCTTCTACGCCAAGGACCGCGGTCCGGATCTCGGCGAAACGACGTGGCCAAAGGACCAGTGGAAGCTCGGCGGCGGCACGGTGTGGGGCTGGATCAGCTACGACCCCGAGCTGAACCTGCTGTTCTACGGCACGTCGAATCCCGGCGTGTGGAATCCCGACCTGCGGCCCGGCGACAACAAGTGGTCGCTCACGCTGTGGGCGCGCGACCCGGAAACCGGCGCGGCGAAGTGGGCCTATCAGTTCGTGGCACACGACGCGTGGGACTACGACGAAATCATGGAGAACATTCCCGTCGACATGCCGTTCAACGGAAAGCAGCGCAAGCTGCTCATCCATCCGGCCCGCAACGGGTTCGTCTACACCTTCGACCGCGCGACCGGCGAGGTGCTCGCCGCGCAGAAGTACGTGCCCACGAACTGGGCGACGAGCATCAATCTCAAAACCGGCGAGCCGGTCGAAGTGCCGGAGAAGCGCTCGCATCAGGGCATCGTCACGCGCGACATCTGTCCCTCCTCGACCGGCGCAAAGGATCAGCAGCCGTCGGCGTTCTCGCCGCGCACCGGATTGCTCTACATCCCGGCGCACAACGTCTGCATGGACTACGAAGGCATCGAGGCGAACTACATCGCCGGTACGCCGTACCTCGGGGCGAGCGTGCGCATGTATCCCGGCGACGGGGGCTACCGCGGCGATCTCGTGGCGTGGGATCCCGTGCACGCGCGTCCGGTGTGCGACGTGAAGGAGGATCTCCCGCTGTGGAGCGGCGTGCTGGCGACGGCCGGCGACGTGATCTTCTACGGCACGATGGACGGCTGGTTCAAGGCCATCGACGCGCGCAGCTGCGCGCCATTATGGAAATTCAAAACCGGTTCCGGCATCGTCGGCAATCCGATCGCGTACCGCGCGCCGGACGGCAAGGAGTACATCGCGGTGTATTCGGGAATCGGCGGCTGGATGGGTGCCGTCGCGTTCCCCGATGTCTCGATCGACGATCCGTACACCGCGCTCGGTGTCGCGGGTGCAGTGCCGGACATCAAGATGAAGTCCGGCATGGGCGGCATGCTCTATGTCTTCGGCTTCTAGGCGAATCGCCGGTGGGATCGCGATCGCGGCGGTGCTCGGCGTGGCCGGCACCATCGCGGCGCGCACGTACACGACGGGCGACGTCTGGCACGCGCCGCTCCGCGTGTGCGCCGATCCCAACAACATGCCCTTCTCCAACGACAGCGAGCAGGGCTTCGAGAATCGCATCGCGTCGCTGATCGCGGCCGATCTGCACGTGCCGCTCGAGTACGATTGGCGCCCGCAGCGCCGCGGCTTCATTCGCAATACGCTCAAGGAGGGCGACTGCGATGTCGTCATGGGCGTGCCGACGAGCTACGACCTGGTGCTCCCGACGACGCCGTACTATCAGTCGACGTACGTCTTCGTCACGCGTGCCGATCGCCACCTCGGCATTCGTTCGTTCGACGATCCCGCGCTGCGCCGCCTGCGCGTCGGCATTCACATGATGGGCGAGGACTACGAGAACTCGCCCGCCGCGACGGCGCTGATGCGCCGCGGCCTCACCGCCCGGATCGTGCCGTTCATGATCTACGGCGACTACAGCACGAGCAGTCCGCCGAGCGATCTGATCACGGCCGTGGAGCGCGACGACGTGGATGTCGCGGTGGCGTGGGGACCGCTCGCGGGCTACTACGCGGCGCGCTCGCCCGTGCCGCTCACCATCACACCGGTGTCGCCAAGCATCGACACGCCGTTCCTGCCATTCGTGTTTCCGATCGCGATGGGCGTTCGGCATGGCGACACCACGCGCCGCGCGATGCTCGACACGGAGCTGGTGCGGCACGCCGCGGACATCCGGCGCATCCTGGACGAGTACGGCGTACCGCGGGCCGGAGAAACGCCGCGATGAGGATTTGCTTATGAGAGCTCTGATTCTGACGGCCCTGGCCGCGGCGGTGGCCGCGATGGCGGCGTGCAACGGCGACAACACCTCGGTCGCCTCGGCGGCGACGCCGCCCCCGAACGCGTACTTCGTCGGCCCGCAGCCCGGGCCCGACCGCACGTTCTACCAGGTGCAGAATCCGTATCACGGCGACAAGAGCGTGCTGGCCGACGGCCGGCGGCTGTTCGTGTGGTACAACTGCGCTGGCTGTCACGGCGATCACGCCGGCGGCGGCATGGGCCCGAGCCTCCGCGATTCGCTCTGGTACTACGGCGGCGACGAGGCCTCGATCTTCGCGTCGATCACCGAAGGACGCCAGCACGGCATGCCGGCATGGGGCTCCAAGCTGCCGGAGGGCGACATCTGGAAGATCGTGACGTACATCAAATCCCTGAGGACGCCCGATGAGCCGGATCCACCGCGCTGATCGCGCGCGCCATCAGGGAGGCGCGAGGCGTCGCGTCGCCGCGCTCGTGCCCGCCGCGGTGCTGCTCGCCGTCGCCGGGTGCGATGCGCCGCTCTCGATCTTTTCGCGCGCCAGCGACTCGGCTCGGAGCGTGTCGTATCTCGCCTGGTTCATGATCATCCTGTCGGCGATTGTGTTCATCGGGGTGATGCTGCTCTACGCGTTCGGTGTGCGGCGCAATCGCGAACGCAATCCGGCGGACGTCGACCTGAGCGAGCGCGGCGTCGGCTGGATCGTGTGGGGCGGCGCGGTGATGCCGGGCATCGTGCTGCTCGCGGTGTTCGTGGTCGGCATGGCGGCCATGGGCCGCTACCCCGAGCCGCCGCCCGTCGTCACGATCCACGTCACCGGCCACCAATGGTGGTGGGACGTCGAATATGAGTTTCCGAATGTGAGCCAGCATTTCCGTACGGCGAACGAGATCCACATCCCGCTCGGTCGTCCGGCGCGCCTGGTGCTCACCACCGCCGACGTGATTCACAGCTTCTGGGTGCCGCAGCTGCAGGGAAAGCTCGATCTCATTCCGGGCGACACCAACGAGCTGCGCATCCTGCCCGAACGCACCGGCGTGTTCGCCGGCACGTGCGCCGAATTCTGCGGACAGCAGCACGCGCACATGGGCATTCGCGTCATCGTCGACGACACGACGACGTTCAAGCAGTGGGCGGCGCAGCAGCTCGCGGACGCACAACCGGCCGCGCCGGCCGTGGCCGCGGGCGAGCAACTGTTCGTTGGCGGTCCGTGCGCGATGTGTCACACCGTGCGCGGCACGGCGGCCAACGGCCAGGTGGCGCCGGATCTGACGCACGTCGGCAGCCGTTTGACGATTGCCGCGGGCACGCTGCCGAACACGCTGGGCAATCTCGAGGGCTGGATCGCGAACGCGCAGGCGATCAAACCCGGCGCGAAGATGCCCACGCTGAGTGCCTACACGGGGCCGCAACTCCGCGCCGTCGCGGCGTACGTCGCGAGTCTCAAATGATCACGCCTGCAAGGGAGGAGCTGCGATGAAGGGAATTGCGATTGGTGCCGCGCTCGCCGCGGGTCTTGCTGCGTGCGGCGGATCGGGAACGAGCGGCGGCACGCATGACACGGCGAACGCAAACGAGCCCAAGGCCGTCGCGGCGGCGGACTGCTCGGTGCTGCCGGGCGCCGACGATCTGGCCAGGTATCTGCGCACGGCGCCGGATTCCGGCGAAGCGGGCGGTCTGTTTCACGGCCGCGCCGAATGGGGCGCGATCGTGAACCGAAAAGGCGAGATCTGCGAGGTGGTGCCGCCGAGTGATTCGACGGGCGGCTACTGGCCGGGCAGCCGGACGATCGCGATGGCGAAGGCGTTCACGGCGAATGGATTCAGCACCGACACCGCGGCGATGTCGACCGCGCGGCTGTACACGATGACCCAGCCCGGCCACTCGCTGTGGGGCGTGAGTCAGCCGGAGCCGTTCAATCCGGCCTGCCTCGACCCGAAGTCGGACACGAAGATCTGCGGCGGCGCGATCGCATTCGGCGGGGGCGTACCGCTGTACAAGGGCACGCACATCGTCGGCGGACTCGGCGTGAGCGGCGACACGCCCTGCGCCGATCACGAGATCGCCAAGCGCGTGCGGCACATGGCTGGCCTCGATCCGAAAGGCGGTCCGGCAGCCGACGACATTCAATACTCGAAGGTCGATCGTCCATCGATCTACACGCATCCGCTGTGTCCGAACACGTGGCGCAACGGCCAGCGAATCGGCGACGAGGCCCCGGCGGCGGGATATTGATTGAGAGAGGAGAAAGGAGAGAGGAGAGAGGAGAGAGGAGAGAACGACCGAGTTGCCAGATAAGAGTGGCGAGAGAACAGACGCTGCCGGACATTCTGTCCTCTATTCTCTCGCAACTCGCTACTTGGCCGTTTCCTCCCCTCTCCTCTCTCCGCTCTCCCCTCTATCTTTCAAACCGTTCCTCGAGCCGAATCAGCCATGCCTGCCTCCTCCGCTGACGCGATCTTCTGGATCGCCGTCGCGTGTTGTTCGGTCGCCCAATTGGCGATCATCCGATCCGTCATCATTTCGCAGTCCCGAAGCGCCGCCAGTGCCGTGAGCGACGTCGCGGCGCCGCGCTCGCCGGCGCGCCGCGCGGCCGAGCTCGCGTGGGCCGTGCTGCCGGGAATCGCGCTCATCGTGCTGTTCTTGTTCACCTGGCGCGCGATGCACGAATTCCACATCACCGCGCAGGTGATGGGCGTGCGGTCATGAAGGCCGTTCGCCGTCTCGCGATCGCGGCGCTCGTCGTCGCGTGCACGCATCTCGTGTTTGGCGCCATCGTCCGGATTTCCGGATCCGGCATGGGTTGCGGCAACAACTGGCCGAAGTGCTACGGCTACTGGTTTCCGCCGTTCAGCCGGCCCGACCTCATCATCGAGGTCTGCCATCGCTATCTCGCGTCGATCCTTACGCTCACCGTCGTATCGCTCGCCTTCGTGGCGTACCGGCATCGCCGGGAGCCGGGGGTTGCCGGCCGCGGCGGGCCGCTGCGTTCCGCCGTCGGCGCCGTCGGCGTCGTGTTCTTCGCCGCCGCGCTCGGCGGACTCACCGTGAAGGAAGGCAACGCGCCATGGGCAACCGTTGCCCACTGGCTGGTCGCCATGACGCTCCTGGCCATGGTTGCTGTTACGGCGATTCGCGCCGGCACATTCGGCGGCGCAAGCGCGGCGGTGCAGCATGGATCGCGGCGCACGTTCCGCTCGGCGCGCGGCGCGGCGATCCTCGCGATCTTCGCCGTCGCGTTCGGCGGACTCACGGCCAAGTTGCCGGGCGCCGCGGTCGGCTGCACGACCATCCCGATGTGCGGACCGAATCCGAACGTCGAGCGCGCATTCATTTATGTGCAGATGACGCATCGCACGATCGCGCTGTTCCTGGTACTCCATCTCATCGCGATGGTTATTCTCGTGCACCGCCGCCGCGAGCGCGAAGCGCCGATCGTGATCAGGGCGGCGGACATCGCGCTCGGCCTCGTGTTCCTGCAACTGGCGGTCGCGTCGTCGATGATTCTGCTCCATTTGCCGCCGGTGCTGCGCTCGCTGCACGAAGCCACCGGCGTGGGAATCTGGCTGAGCTGCTTCTCGCTCGCCTATCTGGCTCACCGCGCCGCGAAGAACCAACCGGTGCCGGCGGAGATTCCCGCGACCGCACCGGCAGTTCCGGCGACGCCAGGGGCACCGTGCGGAGTTCCGGCTCCCGCGCCGAGTGCGCACACGATGGCCGTGATCGTCGCGCGCGGAGCGGACCTGTGACCGAGCTGGCTGTCGCCGAACCGCGCACGCGCAGTCTGGCGCGCGACCTCGTCGCGCTCACCAAGCCGCGCATCATCTCGCTCCTTCTGGTCACGACGATCGTGCCGATGTTCGTCGCCGGTCATCCGAGCTGGACGCTGGTGCTCGCGGTGTTCGTCGGCGGGTATCTCATGGCCGGGGGCGCGAACGCGGTGAACATGTACATCGACCGCGACATCGACGACCGGATGTCGCGCACGCGGCTGCGTCCCATTCCGAGCGGACGCATGCAGGCGCGCGAGGTGCTCGCGTTCGGCGTGTTGCTCTCGACCACGGCCACGTGGCTGCTCGCTCACGCGGCCAACGTGCTGACGGCGGGCCTCGCGCTCGCCGGCTTCTACTTCTACGTGTTCATCTATACGCGGTGGCTCAAGCGCAGCACGCCGCACAATATCGTGATCGGCGGCGCGGCCGGCGCATTTCCGCCACTCGTCGGCTGGGCGGCGGTGACGAACCGCATCGATCTGATGGCGGTGTATCTGTTCCTCATCATCTTCTACTGGACGCCGCCGCACTTCTGGGCGCTGGCGCTCCTCAAGCAGAAGGACTACGGCCGCGCCGGCGTTCCAATGGCGCCGCTCGTCTGGGGCGAGCGCGAGACGATGCGCCAGATGTTGTGGTACACGGTCATTCTCATTCCGCTCACCGTGCTTCCATTCGCCTTCGGCGGGCTCGGCATCATCTATCTCGTATCCGCGCTGGCGCTCGGCGGGCTGCTGCTCGCCGACATCGTGTGCGTGATGCGCGCCGAGGTGTGGACGAAGCCGGCGTGGCGGCTGTACAAGTTTTCTCTTCTGTACCTCGCGCTCCTGTTCGCCGCGATGGTGGTGGATCGAGGGCTGCTCGCGTGACCGCGCCCGCCGCTGAGCGCACGCGGCGCCTCAAATCTCCGAAGCCGCTGGGCCGTCTGCTGCCGCGATTGCGTCCATATCGCGGGCGCTTGATCGTCTCGGCGATCTGCCTCGTCGTCGCGGCCGCGGTCGGATTGGCGTTTCCGCAGGTGGTGCGCGAGCTGCTCGATGCCGCATTCGAGCATCACGATCGCGGGCTGCTGAATCGCATCGCGATCGCGCTCATCGCGCTGTTCGCGTTGCAGGGCGTGATGAACTTCGTGCAGGTCTACCTGCTGACATCGACGACCGAGCGCGTGGTGGCGGCGCTGCGCGAGGACGTGTTCGCGCACCTCGTGCGCCTCTCACCTGGGTTCTTCACCGAGCGGCGCTCCGGCGAGCTGACGAGCCGACTCTCCGCGGATCTCGCCGTGCTCCAGTCGCTGATGAGCACGTGGATCTCCGAGATGTCGCGCCAGTCGCTGTTCCTCATCGGCGGCCTGGTGCTGCTCACGCTGACGCACACGCGGCTCACCGTGACGACGCTCGCGGTGGTGCCGGTGGTCGTCGGCGCGGCGTTCCTGTTCGGGCGCAAGCTGCGGCGCGCCAGTACCGGCGTGCAGGATCGCGTCGCGCACGCGATGGGCACCGCCGACGAAGCGTTCTCGCAGATCCGCACGGTGCAGAGCTTCCATCGCGAGGCAGCCGAAACGCGGCGATATGGCGAGCAACTCGCCGACGTCGTCGACGCGGCGGTCGATCGCGCAAAGATCCGCGCGATCTTCTTCGGGCTCGTGGGTTTCATCGCCTTCGGCGGCGTCGTCGCCGTGCTCTGGGAAGGCGGCCAGCTCGTGCTCGACGGCCAGCTCACGCCGGGCGCGCTCGTCTCGTTCCTGCTCTATGCGATCACCGTGGCCGCGGCCGTCGGCTCGCTGGCGTCGCTGTTCGGCAGCTACCAGGAAGCGCTCGGCGCGGCGACGCGCGTGTTCGAGCTGCTCGACGTGCGGCCGACGGTCGCCGAGCCGGAGCATCCGCGTCCGCTGGCAAAGCCGGTGCGCGGCAGCGTGGCGTTCGAGTCCGTGCGCTTCCGCTACGCGCCAGAGCTGCCGGAAGTCCTGATCGACGTCGATCTCGAGATCGGCCCGGGCGAGGTCGTGGCGCTCGTCGGCCCGTCGGGTGCCGGCAAGACGACGATCGCCTCGCTCCTGCCGCGCTTCTGGGACGTGACGGCCGGCCGCATCACGCTCGACGGCACGGACATCAGAGATCTCTCATTCGTCGATCTGCGCGGGGCGATCGGCATGGTGCCGCAGGAGCCGGCGCTGTTCAGCGGCAGCGTGCGCGAGAACATCGCCTATTCGCGGCCGCGGGAGCTCGGGCCGGCGCCGGCCGAGCCGGAGATCGTCGCCGCGGCGCGCGCGGCGCACGCGCTGGAATTCATCGAGCGGCTGCCGCAGGGTTTCGATACCCTGGTCGGCGAGCGCGGCGTGAAATTGTCCGGCGGCCAGCGCCAGCGTCTGGCGATCGCCCGCGTGTTCCTCAAGAATCCGGCGCTGGTCGTGCTCGACGAAGCGACGTCGAGCCTCGACACGGAGAGCGAGCGCGCGGTGGAAGCGGCGATGGAGGATCTGCTGCGCGGCCGCTCGACCCTGATCATCGCGCACCGGCTGAGCACCGTGCGTCGTGCCGATCGCGTGATCGTCCTCGAGCGGGGCCGCATCGTCGAAACCGGCACGCATGAGGAGCTGCTCGCCTTCGGTGGCTTGTATGCACGGCTGTACCGTGCGGGCGGCGACCTCGATGCCATCGCGCACGCCGGCTCGGCGCCGCCGATTGACGACTACGCTCGTCCGATCTAGCGTGCTTACATGGAAATGAAGCCGCGCTGTACCGGGTGCGGCCGCACCGACGTGGAGATGCGGTTGTTCGAGTGCACCTGGCCGGACAAGCGAGTCACGACCGAACGGCACTGCCAGCGGTGTCAGATCACCTGGCAGCGCCAGCTGCGGAGTCTGGGGGTGACGATCGTGCCGCTCCCACCCGAATAGCCAAATCGACATTGGCTTTGCCGCCGGCGGCGATCTGGACTTGCTGCTCCACCGGGTTCGCCGCGCCTTCGTGCCAAACCATCATCTTGTACGTGCCCGGCGGCAGCGAGTCGATCGTGAAGCTGCCGTCGTCGTCCGTGACGGCGAAGTACGGTTCGTCGAACACGGCGATGTAGCCGCGCGTCCACGGGTGCTGCACGCACCGCACTTCGACCAGCCCGGGCTCCTTGGCAAGGCGCTCGCTCGCCACGACCTGCCCCGAATTGAAGAACGGCATCTTGGTGAGCGTGTCGGCAGTGCCCATCCGCGTGAAGATGAGCCGGTGGATCAACTTGTCGTCGTTGAACACGTCGACGGTCGTGCCGACCACCACGGCCTGCACGCGCGGATCGAGCGCACAGTCGTCGCTGGACAGCTCGGTGCGCTTTTCGATCGGAAAATTCTTCCCCGTCTTCACGTCGGCGATCCAGACCACGGCGTTGGACAGCCCTTTCGGCGTGGCGCTCACCGGCGCCTCGGCCGTGGTGCCGCAGATGTTCTGGTCGAACGGCACCGGAATCGTGCTCGGCGGCGGCGGCCCATCGAGCTTGATCGTGCCGGAGAGCGAGCCCACCGCGGCAAGCTTGCCCGGGGTGTAGGAGCTCGTGCTGAGATCGATCGAGCCGCTGGCCGAGTCGTTGGTTTTGGAAAACGGCAGATGGAACCGATGGCGCGATGGCCCGTCATCGTTCGAGCATGCCGACAGCGCGGCAATGGCGAGCAGAGCGGCGGGAAGCCACGCGGCAGTTCGTATCACGAGTCTCGCTGCGGTTGAAGGAAGGCGGACGCCCGCCCACGGGGGCAAACGACGCGCCAAACTCCTGCTCTGGCCGGCGGAGGAACCGCGTCCGCGCGGCGACCCGCCGTCGCGCTAAACGACCGTCAACTCGCGCTGATACTCGCGCGGCGTCACCACGGCCTGCCCAGCCGTGAGATGGACATTCACCTCGCTCCGCATGCCGACCTTTCCGGGAATGTAAATGCCTGGCTCGATCGAGAACGCGACGCCGGTCACCAACTGGCGTTCTTCGCGGCTCTCGAGGTTGTCCAGATGCGGACCGGAGCCGTGCAGGTCGCGCGAGTCGATCGAATGGCCGGTGCGGTGGGTGAAGTACTGGCCAAAGCCCCGCTGCTCGATCACCGCGCGCGCCGCATCGTCGACCTCGCCGCCGCGCAGCGGCTGGCCCGCCGCAACCTTGGAGGTGACGAGCGAGATCGCGGCATCGCGCGCGTCGCGCACGGCATTCCAGATCTTCAAGGACTCGTCCGACGGCGCACCGACCGACGCCATCCAGGTCTGGTCGGCCCAAATGCCATCGTGTTTCGCGCGCGCCCAGAGGTCGATCAGGAGGATGTCGCCCTCCTTGATCAGCCGCGGCGCCGCGGCGGACGGCTCGTAATGGGGGTTCGCCGCGTTCGCTCCAACGGCGACATCGGGCCCATGATCGGTGTCCAGCCCGGCGGCGTGAAACCGATCGAGAATCCAGCCCATCAACTCGTGCTCGGCCATCGGCTGCGGGCTGTGGGCCCGTTCACCGGCCAGCCGCTGTGCGTCGCGCGCCACCTGCGCCACGATTTCCGCCGCGCGATCGTGCTCCCTGCTCTGCTCCGGCGTCCACAGCGCGTAGAAGCGCGTCACCAGCTCGCCGGACGACACGACCGTGGCGCCGGCCGCGCGCACCAGATCGAGCACGCCGGCTGGTATGCGGTCGACGTACGGCACTGCGTCGCCGGGCGAATATTCCATCGCGACGCGCTTCCCGCCGACGTACTTGGCGACCAGCGTCTCGAGGCTGCGCCAGGACGAATAGATCTCGCGCGTCCACGCCGACGGCCAGTGTCGCCACGGGCTCTGCTCGATCGCGTGGGTGATCGCGACCGGGGTACCACGCGCCGGCACGAAGCCGAACACGCGACGCGTGGCCATCCCTTCGAGCCGCAGCAGATTGCCGGCGATCGGATTGAGCCCGCGGAAGTCGTACAGCAGCCAGCCGTCGACGCCCGCTTCGCGGAGGGCGCGTTGAAATTCGGGGAGCGATTCCGGTGTCAGCACGCCGCTACTCGAGGCCAGCCGTGCGGTCGAACGTCCGCCAGTCGGCACGCCATTCACAACTGCCCTCGCCGCGGCCAGCGCAGCGCACGTGCTCCACGGCGCCGATGCTGCCGACGAGCAACCGCAGCAGCTCGCGCAATGACGCCTCGTAGTACGAGCACCCCGCACCAGCCGGCGCCGTGCCCAACGTGATCGACCGCGGCACTTCCAGCATGAGGAAGCTGCCGACGCGGCGCACGTTGCCGTTGAGATACCGGCCGGCGATCTTCTTCGCGCGGCGGTAGGCGAGCGGCCGAGCCAGCGCAGTGGGCATGAGCCGCATCAGGCGGCGCGTGAGCGGCGAGAGCGTGTGGTACGCCTGGCGGGCGAGATACCGGCCGGCGGCCCGGAACACGGCGTCGGAATCGGGGCGGCGGCCAATCAGCTTTGCGAGCGCGATGGCTTCGTCTTGCCCGATCCGATGGCCGCGCTTGACCGCTTCGTTATGCCGTTTGATCTGTGCGTAGATCGTCTCGCTCAGGCCGAGCCGCTTGTTGCGCAGCTCGTCGACGTATTCCGCGTCGAACTGGTCGCTTGGGGTGTCGACATTACGAACCGCCTCGAGAAGGCTGAGCGGCAGGAGAGCATCTACGGTAGCAAGCATGAGAATCGTCGGGGTTTCGCACAGCGAAGCTAGCTTTGCGCGGTTGGCGCAACAAGGCGCGAGCGTGTGTTGAGTCACATTCTTATCGGCGCGGCGCTGTCGATCGTCATTGCGACGGCAGCGTGGCGCGCGCGTTCGCTATCCGCGGGCGGCGCCGTGGCCGCGGCGGTGATCGGCACGCTGGCGATCGCCGCGGGTTGGGCGTGGGGAGCGCTGCTCGTCGCCTACTTCGTCGTGTCCAGCGCGCTGTCGCACGCCGGCCGCGAGATCAAGACGCAGCGCACGAGCGCGATCGTCAGCAAGGCCGGGCCGCGCGACGGCATACAGGTGCTGGCCAATGGCGGCGTCTTCGCCGTGGCGGCGCTCGCCGCCGCGGTCGATCCGGCCGCGCGCTGGCTCGCACTAGGCGCCGGTGCGCTGGCCGCGTCGGCGGCGGATACCTGGGCAACCGAGCTCGGCACGCGGTACGGTGCGACGCCGCGGTCCATTCTGACTGGCCGTGTAGTGCCCGTGGGAACCTCCGGAGGCATTTCGGCGATTGGCAGTGTGGGCGCGATCGTGGGCGCACTGTTCGTTGCCGCGTGTGCGCTTGCCCTCGGATGGGCGCCGCGCCTCGTGCTCGTCGCGGCGGTTGGCGGCGTCGTGGGCGCCCTCGTGGACTCGCTGCTCGGCGCATCCGTGCAAGGCGGGCGATGGTGCGATACCTGCGCCCGTGGTACCGAGCGGCTGCGCCACGACTGTGGCACGCTCACTCGACATGTGCGCGGCGTGGCGTGGCTGGACAATGACGTCGTGAATTTCCTCAGCGGACTGGCCGGCGGCCTCCTGGCCGCCTGGTTGGCGGGATAGGCGTTTTCGGATGACCAGTGTGGACGTGCTCGTGGTTGGTGCCGGACCAGCGGGCGCGTCGCTCTCCTTTGCGCTCGCACGCTCCGGGATCGAGGCGCACGTCATAGATCGCGCGCACTTTCCGCGACCGAAGCCGTGCGCCGAATATCTCAGTCCCGAAGCGTCGCGCATCCTGTCAGACATGGGAGCGCTCGAGCGCGTGGAGCAGACCGGCGCGGCGGCACTCGCCGGCGTCCACGTGCGCGCGCCAAACGGCGCGATGATCCGCGGCGACTTCGTCGCGGCGCACGGGTTTGCCGGCTTTCGCGACCGCGGACTGTCCGTCCGCCGCGAGATCCTCGACGCCATTCTGCTCGACCGCGCCCGCTCAGCCGGTGCACGCGTCACGGAGGGCGCGCGGGTGACGGACCTGCTGCGCGCCCACGACGGCCGTGTCATTGGCGTACGCACGCTGTGCGGCGGCGAGACGAGCGAGCATCGAGCGAGGCTGGTGATCGGCGCGGACGGGTTGCGATCGGTCGTCGCGCGCCGTGCCGGTCTCGCCCACACCTTCAGGTGGCCGCGGCGGCTCGCGCTCGTGACGCACTACGCTGGCGTGCGGGACATCGGCGTGCACGGCGAGATGCACGTCGAGCGCGACGGCTACGTCGGCATCGCCGACGTCGGCAACGGACTCACGACGGTGGCGCTCGTGGTGCCCGCGTCGCGCTCGCGCGAGATCGCCGGCGATCGAGCCGCATTCCTCGAGCGCTGGCTAGCCCAGCGGGCGCATCTCGCGCCGCGCTTTGCGTCGGCAACGCGCGAGTCGCCGGTGGTCGCGACTGGTCCGTTCGCGTCGCACGCGCGTCGCGGCTGGGCGCCGGGTCTCGCGCTCGTCGGCGACGCGGCGGACTTCTTCGATCCGTTCACCGGCGAAGGCATCTACTCCGCGCTGCGGGGCGGCGAGCTGCTCGCCGGCGCGGTGCGCGTCGCACTCGACGCAGCGCGTCCGCGTCATGCCGACGCCGCGCTCGCGGCGTACGACGCCGAGCGCCGCGCGGAGTTCGGGGGCAAGTGGCTGGTCGAGCGGATCATCGGCGCGGTGATCGGAACGGCGCCGCTGATCAACCGCGCGGCGCGCAATCTCTCGCGGCGCAAGGACCTCGCGGACCTGCTGATCGGCGTCACGGGCGACTTCGTGCCGGCGCGCGAGGTGATCCGGCTCGGATATCTTTGGAAGGTCTTCGGCCGAAGCCGGCCGCTCGCCGGGTCCCGCGCTCCGCTCGCATGATCGACTCAGAAACGTTCCGCAGTGTCCTCGGCCGCTTCGCGTCCGGGGTGACCATCGTGACCGCGCGCGACGACGCGGGCGAGGATCACGGCATGACCGTGAGCGCGTTCTGCTCGCTCAGCCTGCAGCCGCCGCTCGTGCTGCTCTGCGTCGACCACGAGGCGTCGATGCACGACTTGCTGCTGAAGCATCCGCGATTCGGTATCAGCATTCTTTCATCGAGCCAGGAGGCCTACTCGCGCCGGTTCGCCGCCGACGAGTCCAACCGCTTCGACGGCATTGCCTACGTGCGCGGCGACAGCGGCGTGGTGCTGCTCGAGGAGGCGCTGGCCCATCTGGAGTGCGCGGTGCGCGAGCATCACGACGCGGGCGACCACACGCTGTTCATCGCCGAAGTCGAGCGGGCCGAGGCGCGACAGGGACGTCCGCTGCTGTATTACCGGGGTGGGTATGCGCAGTTGGAACGGTGAAGAACGCTGGAACGGTGGAACGGTGGAACGGTGGAACGGTGGAACGGTGGAACGGTGGAACGGTGGAACGGTGGAACGGTCGAACGCGTGAGCGAGACGACTTGATGGCGATGCTGACGCCGGCGCGCAGGCGCGGGTTCGAGATTCTCGACGATCCATCCGTCGAGCCGCGGTTGCGCGTGCGATCGATCGAGGACGTCGTCAGCTCGAACCGGTGGCTCGGCGGCCGGCGCGCCGCGCTCGGCGAGCTGCGTCGCGCGGTGCGCGGCGTGTCGAGCGCGACGGTGCTCGACATCGGCACCGGGCTGGCCGACATTCCGGCCCGCGCGCGCGAGCTGGCCGCATTCGACGGTGTTCGCGTCGACACGATCGGGGTCGACGAAGCGGCGCCGCTCCTGATGACGGCACGGCAGCGCCTTACGCACGCCGTCTGCGCCAACGCGCTCGCGCTGCCGTTTGCCAATGGGAGCGTGGACGTCGTCATCTGCTCGCAGGTCCTGCATCACTTCGACGAACAGGGCGCGGCGGCGCTCCTGCGCGAGATGCACCGCGTCGCCCGTCGCGTCGCGATCGTGAGCGACCTGCGTCGGAGCTGGATCGCGGCCGGCGGTTTCTGGGCGCTCTCGTTTCCGCTCGGATTTCACCGCATCACGCGGCACGACGGCGTCGTCTCGGTGCTCCGCGGCTTCACGACGGCCGAGCTGCGCGAGCTGATCGTCGCCGCCACCGGGTGCGAGCCCGTGGTGCGCGACAGACTCGGCTTCCGCCTCACCGCGCACTGGACGCCACGCGCCGCATGACGCTGCCGCCGTACGTGCTTGGACCAATGCCGGTCGATCGGCGAATGGCGACGGTCGACGAACGCCTCGTCGCCGCGCCGCTGTCGGTGATCTTCGACCTCGCTGCCGACGTCGAGCGCTGGCCGGCACGATTGACGCACTATCGATTCGTCCGGATGCTCGAGCGGCGGAACGACGGCGGCGGTCTGGTCGAGATGTCGGCCTATCGCGATTTCGGGCCGCTGCCGTGGCCGACCTGGTGGACGTCGATGATGACCGTCGCACGACCGGAGCATTCGGCCGCGCCGGCGGTCCGATTCAGGCACGTACGCGGGATCACCACGGGAATGGACGTGGAGTGGAGCTTCGAATCCACGGACGGCGGCACGCGCGTACGCATCGTGCACGTGTGGAACGGCCCGCCGTGGCCGGTGATTGGTGACGTGGCGGCGCGGGCCGTGATCGGTCCGATGTTCGTGCATGGCATTGCGGCGCGCACACTCGCCGGCTTGGCGCGTGCCGCCGAAGCATGATGACGCACGATTCACGTACCGAGGTGTCGAGTGGCTGAGCGTCGGCGAGTGGCAATCACGGGCATTGGCGCGGTGACGCCGATCGGAATTACGCGCGACGGGTTGTGGGATGGACTGCACGCGTACCGCTCCGCCGTCCGCGACATCACGCGGTTCGACGCGTCGATCTATCACAGTCGCATCGCGGCGGAGATCGATTTCAACGGGAGCGATTTCCTCGAGCAGCGGCGGCTGAAGCGGCTCGACCGCTTTGGGCAGTTCACCGTAACGGCATCGCGCCTGGCGATCGAAGACGCGGAGCTCGACCTCGCCGCCGAAGATCGCGAGCGCATCGGTTCGACCATGGGCACGGCCCTCGGCGGCGTCGGCTACGCCGAGGAGCAGCTCGGCGTGTTCATCCGAGAGGGGCTGAAGAGCGTATCCCCGACGCTCGCGACGAACGTGTTCGGGGGCGCCGCGAGCTGCAACGTCGCCATCGAGTTCGGCGTGCAGGGGCCGAACTGCACGAACGCGATGAGTTGCGCGTCGGGCACGATGGCGATCGGCGACGGGTTTCGGCAGATCCGCGACGGCTACGCCGACGTGATGATCTCCGGCGGCGCCGAGGCGCCGCTCAATCAGTTGTGCTTCGGCGCGTTCGCGATCATCCGCGCGATGTCGACTCGCAACGACGACCCCTCGCATGCATCACGGCCGTTCGATCGTGGCCGCGACGGCTTTGTGATGGGCGAGGGTTCGGCGGTGCTCGTGCTCGAGGAGCTGGAGCGCGCCAAGTCCCGCGGCGCGCACATTTACGCGGAGATCGCCGGCTACGCGTTCTGCAACGACGCGCACCACATGACGGCACCGCGTCCTGATGGATCGCAGGCCGCGCGCGCGATGCGCACCGCGCTGGGCGATGCCGGCGTCGCGCCGCACGAGATCGGCTACGTGAACGCGCACGGCAGCAGCACGCCGCTCAACGATCCGACGGAAACGCTGGCCATCCGCACCGTCTTCGGCGAGCACGCGTCGCGTCTGCCCGTGAGCAGCACGAAGGCGTACTATGGCCACGCACTCGGCGCGTCGGGCGCGATGGAAGCGGCCATCTGCGCGATGTCGCTCGAGCGCGACTGGCTGCCGCCGACGCTCAACTTCCAGGAGCCGGGTGACGGGTGCGATCTCGATTACATCCCCGGCACCGGCCGCGCGGCGCACATCGATTATGCGATGAACAATTCGTTCGGCTTCGGCGGGATCAATGCGGCGTTGGTGATGAAAAGGGCGGATTAGATAGGGGAGAGGGGAGAGGGGAGAGGGGAGGCAACTGCCGAGACATCAGACGTCAGACGTCAGACGCGAGCGTTGAGACGCGAGACTTGCTCCCGACTCTCAAACGTGCGAACGTCCCGCCTGCAAACGTCTCCACACTCCTCACTCCTCTCTCCCCTCTCGAGATGCGCGACTCCTGGCGTCACTTCGCGGCCGAGTTCATCGGAACGTTCGGCCTCGTGTTCATCGGTGGCGGCGCGATCATTACCAGCCCGATGCTGTCGCAGCAGTCGGCGTTGATCGGCATCGCGTTCGCGCATGGGTTGATCCTCGCGATCATGGTCACCGCGACGATGCGCATCTCCGGGCATCTCAATCCGGCCGTGACGGCGGGCTTTCTCGTCACCAAGCGCATCACGCCGATGTTCGCGGTGATCTACTGGATCGCGCAATTCACCGGCGCCATCGTCGCGGCGTACGCGCTGAGCGCTCTCTACCCGTCGAGCATCACGACTCTCACGCGGCTCGGCGGGCAGTCGATCTCGTCCGACATCAACATGATTCAGGCGATCGGACTCGAGGCCGTCGCCACGTTCTTCCTGGTGTTCGCCGTGTTCGGCACGGCGGTGGACCCGCGCGGGCCGAAAGTGGGCGGCTTCGCGATCGGTCTCACCGTCACGGCCGGCATTCTCGGCATCGGACCGCTCACCGGCGGCTCGATGAACCCTGCGCGCTCATTCGGTCCCGCGGTGGTGACGCACATCTTCGAAGGCCAGACGGCATACTGGATCGGTCCACTGCTCGGCGGAATCGTCGCGGCGCTGCTCTACGATACGCTGTTCCTCCCGCGCGAACCCGAGCCGCCCGACCACGGCGCGATCGACGAACAAGGGGACCACGGGGTGGCGGTCGTTTAGTCTGTGGTCCGTGGCCCGTGGATGTCGCGCGGAGTGAGTGTGGCGCGCCGAATCGGGTTGGACTGAATTGGGGAACGCGGATTTTGCGGAAATATGGCGAACGAGGCGCGGATTGGCTCCTACTGGCGCGTTGAGTCCATCGCGCCACACCCCAACAGCATTTGGTTTTTGAATTCGTTCAATCCGTCGCCTCCGTGTCATCCGTGTTCAAACCTGTTGTGGCTGGGTCAGCATCGCTTCTTCGGAGAGAGTCGCGAAGCCGCGGAGAACGGCGGAGAACGGCGGAGAAATGCTGAGCGGGCTTCAATTGTGAGGGGTTGAGGCGGCCATCGGCGACAACGGATTGCACTTCCGACAACGCGCCGAGAATCTCGAGGTTCGGGTGTGGTGCAGTCGTTCATCATTCATCAACACCTCCAGCAACGCCCCTCCGCGCCTCTCCGCAGTGCTCCGCAGTTCTCCGCAGCCCCTTCCCTCTGCCTGCGAGGTCGCCGGTCTAGCCGGGCCGGCCGCCTCTATGGCGCGATGCTCTCTCGCGCCACGCAGGTCCCGACGGAGCGGCGGAGTGGGGAGCTGATCGGCACACCACCACAAAGCTCTTGTTTGTTGCTTGACCTGGCGCACGGAACTCGGTGCGCCACTCGGCGCGAATCCGCGCCTCGTTCGCCAGTTTCGGTTAGATCCGCGTCCCGAACTCAGTCCAACCCGATTCGGCGCACCACATTCACCCAGCGCCGAGCCCACGACGGACCATGGACCATGGACCATGGACGGGTCTAGCTTACGCGAGTGACCTCCCCGCTCCCTCCCGTCTCCCCTCGCGCGCGCGAGTTGGCGATCGAGCAGCTCTCCGCCCTGTTCGCCAACGATGAGTTGACGCTCGAGGAGCTCGAACGACGAATCGAGCGGGTGTACAAGGCGACGACCGCCGCGGAGCTCGACCGAATCACCGCCGATCTTGGCCGAGCGCTCGCGTCCAGACCGTCATCCGTGTCGGCCAGGGTGCGATCGCAGGATTCGGCTGCCGTCGCGCCGGTCTACGGCCCCGAACGCGGACGCATGTTCTCGATCATGGGTGAGTCCAAGCGGCTCGGGCGCTGGAGCGTGCCGCAGCGGCTCGACGTGCTGGCGATCATGTCCGACATGCGGCTCGATCTCACCCAGGCCGTGCTGCCGCCGGGCATCGTCGACATCGACGTGCGCGTGGTCTGGGCGGCGTTCCGAATCATCGTGCCGCCCGGCATGCGTGTCGTCAATCAGATCCACTCGATCATGGCGTCCGTGCACAGCTCGACCGACGATCTTTCATCGGTGGCGGGCAGCGGTGGCGGCCCGATCATCCGCCTCACCGGCCTCGCGCTCATGGGCGAGGTCAAGATCGTCGTCAGGCGCCGCGAGGACCCCTACGGTCTCGATGATGATGACGACTGAGGTCTGAGGTCTGATCTCTTACCATGGACCATGGACCATGGACGCTCACGGCCCCACCCGCAGATACGTACTGTCGTAGCGCGCGATCGATTCGCTGATCAGCCGCATCGCGACCTCGCTCTTCTCCCAGCCCGCGATCTGCACCCGCTTGCCTTCCAGGTCCTTGTACGTCTGGAAGAAGTATTCGACTTCTTTCAACACGTGCCGCGGGATGTCGGCGATGTCGAAGTATTCCTCGTACGACGGATCGTGCAGCGGCGCGGCGAGAATCTTGTCGTCCGGCTCGCCTCGATCCAGCATGCGCAGCACGCCGAGCGGCCGCACGTCGATCATGCATCCGGAGAACGTCTGCTCCTTGACCATCACGAGCACGTCGATCGGATCGCCGTCCTCGTGGAGCGTGCGCGGAATGAAGCCGTAGTCGCCGGGGTAGTGTACCGACGAGTACAGCACGCGGTCGAGCTTCATGATGCCGGTGGCCTTGTCCAGCTCGTACTTGTTCCGGCTGCCGAACGGAATCTCGACGACGGCGGTGACCTCCTCGGGCGGGTTGCGCCCGGGCGGCAGATCGCGCCACAGGTGGATCACGCGCGCACCATCGTGCCCTTGTACGCCATCGGGTCTTCCTGCACGCCGAAATTCTGCTCGGCCAACTCCGCAATCCGATCGAGCTCGGCCTCCGACAGATCCGGCTTGTCGCTCGCGTCTGCGAACTCCGCGAGCTGCTCGGCGTCGTAGATGTTCGGCAGCGTCGTGACGACGCGCGGCTCGGCGAGCAGCCACTTGAGCGCGGCCTGGCCTAGTGTCATGTGGCGCGTGAGGAAATCGAGCGTACGAACTTTCTGAACGCCATTGACGAGCCATGACCGCGGGCGATGTCGGCGATGGTCGCTCTCCGGGAAGACCGTGTCCTCGGTGTACTTGCCCTCGAGCATGCCCGACGCGTGCGTCACGCGGATGTTGAAGCAGCAGTTTGGCGCGTGCTCCTTTGCCGCCTCGAGCATCGCCGTGCCCGGATGCTGCTCGATGATGTTCCAGATCATCTGGATGGTGTTGATGTCCGGCTCGCGCTCGATCAGCTCGACGGCTTCGTACAGCCAACCGATGGCGGGACCGAAAGCGGCACCCCACGCGCGAATCTTTCCCTCGCGTTGGAGCGCGCGCATGGTGTCCCACAACTCGCGATCGCGCACGTGCTCCATCTTCGCGTTGTGGAGCTGCAGCACGTCGATGTGATCGGTCTCGAGCCGCTCGAGGCTGCGATCGACGGCCATGCGAATGAACGCCGGGTCAGTGCGCATCGGCAGCTCGGCCTGGCCGCGTCGCGCGCGCTGCGCCGCCTCGTCGTAGATGTCGTAGCCGACTTTCGTCGCGATCACGACCTCGTCGCGGCGGCCGCGGAAGGCTTCCGCGATCTGCCGCTCGGCGCGGCCGTTGCCGTACGCGTCGGCGGCGTCGAAGAACGTGACGCCGTGATCGTCGAGGGCCGAGCGCAGCATGGCGACGGCTTGCGCGTCCGTCTTTTCACCCCACCAGCCGGTAGAGATGGTCCACGTTCCGAAGCCGACCTCGCTGACGCGGATCGACGTGCCGGGAAAAGTGCGGTACTTCATGATCGCTGTTGTGGTATGAGCGTTATTTAATTGCCGGCGCCGGCGGCGAGCAGCCGCGCGGCGGCGCGAGCGAAATACGTGATGACGACGTCCGCGCCCGCGCGGCGGATGCCGAGCAGGGAGTCCAGCATCACCCGCTCGCCGTCGATCCAGCCGCGCTCGGCGGCTGCCTGAATCATAGCGTACTCGCCGCTCACCTGATACGCGGCGAGCGGATAGCCGGTCTCCGCCTTCACGCGCTGGATCACATCCAGAAACGGTCCGGCCGGCTTGACCATGATCATGTCCGCGCCCTCGTCGATGTCGAGCAGCACCTCGCGCATCGCCTCGTCGCCGTTGCCGGAGTCCATCTGATAGCTGCGCCGGTCGCCAAAGCGCGGCGTGGATTCCGCCGCGTCGCGGAATGGCCCGTAGAACGGGCCGGCGAACTTCGCCGCGTAGCTGAGGATCGCCGTGTTCGTGAAGCCCTTGTCGTCGAGCGCGGCGCGAATCGCGCGCACGCGGCCATCCATCATGTCGCTCGGCGCCACGATGTCTGCTCCCGCGCGGGCGTGCGACACCGCTTCGCGCGCCAGCAGCTCGAGCGTCGCGTCGTTGTCGACGTCGCCGTCGCGAATCACGCCGCAGTGTCCGTGATCCGTGTACTCGCACATGCAGACGTCGGTGATCGCGACGAGATCCGGCAGCTCGCGCTTGAGCGCGCGCACCGCCTGCTGCACCGGCCCGTCGTCGTTCCACGCTTCCGATCCCGTTTCGTCCTTGCGATCGGGAATGCCGAACAACAGCACGCCGCCCACGCCGAGCGATGCGGCCTCGCGTGCGTCGCGGAGCAGCTCGTCGATCGAAGTCTGGTCGACGCCAGGCATCGCTTCGACGGGGCGACGCACGCCGGTGCCCGAGCGCGCGAACAGCGGCAGCACGAGCTGCGACGGTTGCAGCCACGTCTCGCGCACCATTCGCCGCAGCGCGGCCGTGCGCCGCAGGCGTCGCGGGCGATAGGCGGGAAATTCCGGCATGATGGAAAGCTAACAGCGACCGGACGCGGGCTTCATTCCGGCTGCGGCGCCGGCACGTTCGGCGTGCGATTCAGCGCGTCCAGAATCTGCGTTGCACCGCGCGCGCGGAGATCACGGGCCAGCGCGGCGCCTGATGCTTCGGGATCGGATGAATCGAGCGCAAGTTCGCCGCGAATGATCTTCGTGCCCTGTATGTCGCCGATGAAACCATGCAGTACCGCGCGTCCTTCGGCGCGCGCCACGACGGCGCCGATCGGCACCTGGCAACCGCCCTGGAGCGCGGCGAGGAACGCGCGCTCGGCGCGCGTGTCGATCATCGTTCTCTGATCGGCCAGCGGCGCGATCGCGGCGCGGGTGCCATCGTCATCGGCGCGAATCTGAATGGCGATCGCACCCTGCCCCGCTGCGGGCAGCCATCCCGGCGCATCCAGATACGCGGTAATGCGCTGCCGCACATCCAGCCGGTGCAATCCCGCGGCGGCGAGAATCGCCGCGTGGACCTGACCCTCATCTACCTTGCGCACACGCGTCGGCACGTTGCCGCGCAACTCCACCACCTCCAGATCGGAGCGCGCGGCGAGCAGTTGCGACCGGCGGCGCAAGCTGGACGTTCCGACGCGCGACCCCGCCGGCAGCTCGCCGATCGACGTCGCGCCGACGCTGCCGTTCACCACCAGCACATCGCGCGGATCCTCGCGCGGCAGCAGCGCGGCAATCTCCAGCCCGGGCGGCATGTCGGTTGGCAGATCCTTGAGCGAATGCACGCAGCACTGAACCGCCCCATTCGCCAGATCCGCCTCGAGCTCCTTGGTAAACAATCCCTTCGCGCCAATCGCGCTCAGCGGCTCGTCGAGCCGCTTGTCGCCGGTCGTGCGGTAGGTGCGCAGCTCGGCCGATACGCCGTGCGCGGCCAGCGCGGCCTGCACCTGCTTCGCCTGCCGCAGCGCCAGCTCCGACGCCCGCGTGGCGATGATGAGAGAATTCTTACTCATGCCAGGGATGGCTCGCGATGGCTTGCACCAAGCCGTCGATCGTCGACTCCGAGGCTTCGATCGCCACATCGAGCCCGGCGGCGCGAACGGCCTCGCTGGTGATCGGTCCGATGGACGCGCCCGGCGCGGTACGCGCCGCGTCCTTACCAATTGCATTGACGAACGCGCGCACCGCGGACGCCGACGTGAACGTCACGAGGTGCACTTCGCCCGAGTCGAGGCGCTGCTTGAGTGCCGCGGCGCCGGCGCCGTCCGGCGCGGATCGATACAGCACGACGCGGTCGACGACCGCACCGAGCCCGCGAAGTCCATCGGGCAGCACTTCACGCGCGCCCTCGGCGGCGGCGTAGAGCACGCGTGCGCCGTCGAGATCGCCGCGCTGCCGCAGCGCCTCGAGCAAGGACTCGGCGACGAAACGCTCGGGCTCCACGTCGACAGCCAGTCCGCAGTCGAGCAGCGCGCCTGCCGTCGCCGGACCTACCGCGCCGATTTTGAGACCAGCGAGGGCGCGCGCATCCGCTCCATCGTCGCGCAGCGCGTCCCAGAAGATCCGCACCGCGTTCTGACTCGTGAAGATCGCCCAGTCGTAGCGCGACAGGTCCGCGATCGCGTCGCGCAGCGCGGTGTGATCCGTGGCTTCGATGCGCGTCGCCGGCATCTCGATCACCTCGGCGCCGAGTGCCGCGAGCCGGCCGCTCAGCTCGGCGGATTGTGCGCTCGCTCTCGTGACGACGATGCGCCGGCCGAACAACGGCCGCCGCTCGAACCACGCGATCTCGTCGCGCAGCGCCACGACCGGACCGATGATCGTGATCACCGGCGCCGTGAGTCCCTCGCGTTTCACGGCGTCGGCGAGCGTGTCGAGTGTGGCGAAGCACGTGCGCTGTTTGGGATACGTGCCCCACTGCACCGCCGCCGCCGGCGTGTCGGGCGGCATGCCGCCCGCGATCAATTCGGCGGTCGTGCGCCGCAGCGTCTTCATGCCCATGTACAGCACGATCGTGCCGCCGGCGCGCGCCAGCGCCGACCAGTCCACCGTTTCCGCCGGCTTGAGAGGATCCTCATGGCCGGTGACGAAGGTGACGGACGTCGCCGCACCGCGATGGGTGACCGGAATGCCGGCGTACGCCGCCGCGGCGATACCCGCCGTCACGCCCGGAATGACCTCGAAGCGAACGCCCGCCGCGGCGAGGGCCTGCGCTTCTTCGCTGCCGCGACCGAACACGAACGGGTCGCCACCCTTGAGTCGCACGACCCGTTTGCCCGCCGACGCGAGCTGCACGAGTAGTGCGCAGATGTCCTCCTGGCGCGCCGACGCATCGACGCCGCCGCGCTTGCCGACGTCGTGCAGCTCGACCGGCGTCGCACGTTCAGTCACTGACGCGAGCGCGAGCAGCGCCGGATTCGCCAGCGCATCGTAGACGATCGCATCGCAGCCGACGAGCAGTTCGGCGCCGCGAAGCGTCAGCAGACCCGGATCGCCCGGCCCGGCGCCGACTAGATACACCACGCCAGCGTCGGTCATTCAGGCGCGCGCGGCGTCGTGATCGGTCGGTGCACGCCGCTGGGCGGCAGCGACGCCGCGGATGCGCGACTGGCTTCTTCGCGCGCCGCCGCCATGCGCTCCCGCACGCGTCGGCCACGACTCCACAAGCTCGCGACGTACGCGATGTAGATGCCCGCCGCGGCGATGTAGGCCGCGTGATAGACGCCTGTCGTGTCGGGCATCAGAGATCTCGCTCCATCTCGAGCTCGGCGAGCGCGTCGCGGCGCTCGCCGAGCAGGTAGCGCGCGCGAATGAGCGCGAAGCACAGTAGCGTGAAGGCGCCGAATGCCAGCAGCAGCGTCGTCAGCATCTCCGGCGGCAGCGACGGCGCGCTGGGCTTGAGCACCACCGGCATTGGATGCAGCCGCGCGTCCGAGAAGTACACGCTCAGGTGAATGAACGGAATCAGCAGCGCGCCGAGAATGCCGAGCACCGCGGAATAGCGGGCGCGCATCGCCGGATCTTCCGCGGCGCCGCGCAGAATCAGGTACGCGGCGACGACGAACCAGAGAAAGAGGGTGAGCGTGAGACGCAGATCCCACCACGCCCACCACGTGCCCCAGATCGCGTGTCCCCAGAGTGGGCCCGTGGTGAGGCCGACGGTGAGAAAGATCAGCGCCACTTCCGCGCTCGCTTCGGCGAGACGGTCGGCGCGTTCGTCGTGCAGCCACAGATACACGATCGACATCAGCGCCGTGATGCCCACGCCGATGTACGCCGCGAGCCACGCGGGCAGGTGCAGATAGAAGATCTTCTGCGCCGCGCCCTGGAGCGCCTCGAGCGGCGTGAAATAGATCGCGCGAATGTAGACGCCGATCACCGCGAGCACGGCGACGGCGAACAACCAGCCGAACAGCGGCTTGCACTCGCGTGCCGGCCGGGTGGACAATGGAACGGACGTCATTCTTCCAGCGTGAATGGAAATGCGAGCGTGCATGCGACGACGAACACGAGATCGAACGCGATCAGCAGCTTGAGCCACGGCCAGCTCTCGCTCACCGGCCGGCCGGCAAGCACGCGCGTCGTCGCCTGCGCGGCGTCCATGAGAATCGGTACGAAGAACGGGAGACTGAGCAGCGGCAGCAGCAGCTCGGCCATTCGCGTGTTCACCGCCATGGCGCTGAACAGCGTGCCGACGGCGACGATTCCGATCACCGCGAGCAGCACGATTCCGCTCACGATCGCCATCGGCTGGCCGAGCCGCAGATTGTAGAATAGCGCCAGCGCGGGGATGACGACCACCTGAATCGCCGCGAGAAAGATGAGGTTCCCGATGGCCTTGCCGAGGTAGATCGATTCGCGGCTGATCGGCGAGACGAGCAGCGCGTCGATACCGCGGTCCTGCTCCTCGACGCCGAATGAGCGCTGGAGTCCGAGCAGCGAGGAGAAGGCGAGCACGACCCAGAGCACACCGGGCGCGCGGTCGGCCGCCGTGACGATCGACTCGTCCCAGGTGAAATAGAAGATGCAGAGGGCGAGCACGCTGAACACGAGCGCCGAGAGAAACGCCGTGCGCGTGCGGAACTCGATCGCCATATCCTTGCGCGCCACGAGCCACGCCGTCTCGAGAGTGCCGGGCAGCCGCGCCTCCGTCATGATGCGATTCCCGTGAGCGCGGGCGCTGCCGCGCCGTCTCCGCCGATGACGATCGAGCGGTACGCGGCGAGATACTCTCGTGCGTCCAGCCCGGCGCAGACGTCGCGCCGCACGATGCGGCCGCTCACCATCACCGCGGCATGCGATGCCACCGCGAGCCCTTCGTCCACGTTGTGGGTGACGAGGAGCAGCGTACCGCCCGTGGCTCGCACGCGGTGCAGCATGTCGGTGAGCGCCGCGGCGCCGGCGGCGTCGAGGCCGGTGTATGGCTCGTCGAGCAGCACGAGCGTCGGCCGGTGCACGATGGCGCGGGCGATCGAGACGCGCTGCTGCAGTCCGCGGCTCAAGGCGCGCACCGGCGTGCGCGCACGGTCCTGAATGCGCATCAGCGTCATGGCCTGCTGGGCGGCGACGGCCGGATCGGGAACGCCGTACATGCGCGCCGCGAACTCCACGTTT
This sequence comes from Gemmatimonadaceae bacterium, assembly GCA_025928185.1. GTDB lineage: Bacteria > Gemmatimonadota > Gemmatimonadetes > Gemmatimonadales > Gemmatimonadaceae > JAQBQB01. The sequence goes on along the minus strand of JAICKA010000002.1, from coordinate 151,740 downwards.
TCCGCCGCGGTGAGCGCCCGATAGAGCATCGTCTGGTGCGAGATCAGCCCAACCTGCGCTCGCGCGCCCGCATCGTCGCGCAACGAACGTCCGCCCACGGAGACTGTGCCTTTGGTGGGCCGCAGCAGTCCCGCGACGATGCGCAGCAACGTCGTCTTCCCCGCCCCGTTCGGCCCGAACAACGCGAGACACTCGCCCGATTGGAGCGAGAGATGCACGTCGTGAACGGCGCGGCGGCGGCCGAACACCCGGGTCACGCCCGAGAGCTCGACCGCCGGAGTGGTGGGGACCATGCCGAAAGATAAGGGATCGAGCCCGACCGCCGCCGCACATGACGTCGTGCGCGGCGCGCGCACTGATCGTGCGTGCGCTTACGACGTCTCACAGGACGCCGTATACTGAGCCCGAACCCCCAATCGCGACCAGAGCACATCATGTCCGAGATCGACGCCCTTCTCCAGGAGAATCGCAAATTCGCCCCCTCGCGCGAGTTCCGTCGCGAGGCACTCGTGTCCGACGATTCGCTCTACAAGAGCGCCGCCGCCGACCCCGAGGCGTTCTGGGAAAAGCAGGCTGGCGAGCTGCAATGGTTCGAGAAGTGGAAATCGGTCTGCGACTGGAAGGCACCGCACGTGAAATGGTTCGAGGGCGGCACGCTCAACGCGTCAGTCAACTGCCTCGACCGGCACGTGACCGGCGCGCGTCGCAACAAGGCGGCGCTGATCTGGGAGGGTGAGCCGGGCGACCGCCGGACGCTCACCTACTGGGACCTCTATGTAGAAACTCAGAAGTTCGCCAACGCGCTGACGAAGCTCGGCGTGAAGCGCGGCGATCGCGTGGCGATCTACATGCCGATGATCCCGGAAACCGCCATCGCAATGCTCGCCTGCGCGCGCATCGGCGCGATCCATTCGGTCGTCTTCGGCGGCTTCTCGCCGGAGTCGCTGCGCGACCGGATCGAGGACGCCAAGGCGAAGGTGCTGATCACGGCAGACGGCGGGTATCGCCGCGGCACGATCGTGCCGCTCAAGCGCAACGCCGACAAGGCCCTCGAGGGCTGTCCGTCGATCGAGCACGTCGTCGTCGTGCAGCGCCGTCCGGCGGCTGGCGGCGACGAAGCATTCGCCGAGATGCGCGCCGGACGGGACCACTGGTGGCACGACGTAATCCGCAACGAACCCGCCAAGTGCGAGCCGGCGAAGATGAAAGCCGAGGACGTGCTCTACATCCTCTACACGTCGGGCACTACTGGCAAACCGAAAGGCATCGTGCACACCACCGGCGGCTATCTCACCGGCGCCGCGGCCACCACGAAGCTCGTGTTCGATCTCAAGGAAGACGACGTCTTCTGGTGCACCGCCGACGTGGGCTGGGTAACGGGACATTCGTACCTCGTGTACGGCCCGCTCGCCAACGGCGCCACGTGCGTCATGTACGAAGGCGCGCCCGACTGGCCGGAGAAGGACCGCTTCTGGTCGATCTGCGAGCGATACGGTGTGACGATTCTCTATACCGCGCCCACCGCCATTCGCGCGTTCATGAAATGGGGCGACCAGTGGCCCGCCAAGCACGATCTCTCGCAACTGCGCCTGCTCGGCTCCGTCGGCGAGCCGATCAATCCGGAAGCGTGGATCTGGTATCAGCAGAAGATCGGCGGCGGCCGCTGCCCGATCGTCGACACGTGGTGGCAGACGGAAACCGGAGCGATCGTCATCTCGCCGCTGCCGGGCGTGACGGAAACCAAGCCAGGAAGCGCGACGATGCCGCTGCCCGGTTTCTCCGCCGCGCTGCTCGACGCGAACGCCAAGGAGATCAAGGTCGGCGGCGGCCTGTTGGCACTCACGCGACCGTGGCCTTCGATCGCGCGCACGATCTGGGGCGACGACGCGCGGTACGTGCAGACGTACTTCTCGAAATGGCCCAACCGTCCCGATCTGTACTTCCCCGGCGACGGCGCCAAGCGCGACGAGGACGGCTACTACTGGATCCTCGGCCGCGTCGACGACGTGCTGAATGTCGCCGGACATCGGATCGGCACGATGGAAGTCGAGTCGGCGCTCGTCGAGCACCCGGCCGTTGCCGAAGCGGCCGTCGTCGGCAAAAGCCACGAGCTCAAGGGCCAGGCGCTCGCCGCGTTCGTCACACTGCGCGAAGGCTTTCAGCACAGCAGCGATCTGCGCGACGAGCTGCGCGACTTCGTCGGCGAAAAGATCGGCGCGATCGCCAAGCCGGACGACATCCTGTTCTCGGCCGACCTGCCAAAAACGCGATCGGGAAAGATCATGCGCCGCCTGTTGCGCGACATCGCCGAAGGCCGCGCGATGGGCGACACGTCGACGTTGGCGGACCCGAATGTCGTGGCGGCATTGAAGGAGCAGTACGAGGGGAAGGAGTGACTAGAGGCTAGCGACTAGGTGCTAGCGTGCGGCTAGCGGCTGGTTGCTAGGCGCTACGCGCGCATGGATGGGAAGGACCGACGCTAGTTGCTAGCGGGCGGCTAGCTACCGGTTGCTAGGCGCTACGCTCGCATGGATGGGACGGACGGACGCTAGTTGCTAGCGGGCGGCTAGCTACCGGTTGCTAGGCGCTACGCGCGCATGGACGGGACGGACGGACACTAGTTGCCAGCCACCAGCACCCCACTAGTGCCTAGCTGCTAGCATCTAGCATCTAGAAACAGGCACGACTCCTGCCCCCTGCCTGGCCTGACAGCCACCGGTAGATTCCTGCCATGTTCTCACTTCGCCGTCTCTTTCCCGAGCGCATCTTTCGTCGCAAGCTCGAGCCTGCCGCCGAGCGGCGGTTGCGACTCGCCCAGGCGCGCGCCGAGGAAGCGGTCATTCGCGCCCACGTCGACAATGCGCTGATGTTCGTCGACACGCTCGCCGAAGACATGGCGTTCGACCGCGCGATCGACTCGTATATCCGCGAGATGGCGATTCCGGAGCCGCTCGCGAGCACCGTCGCGACGCGCACGCTCGTCGTGCTGGGGCAGGATCTGGTGCCCTATCGCCGGCGCGCGGTGGACGAGGATGCGAGCGGCGAAGCGGGTGAAGAACGTCCCAAGCTGCGGCTCAACGAGGCGTCCCAGGGACGCGGTCAGCCTCGGCCGATCAAGCGGGCGTAGAGCGCGTCCCGCTCGGCGCCGCGGTTCCTACGCCGCGTCGACGAGTTCGCCGCGGTCGACGTGCCGTGTGTCACGCCAGTCGAGCACGGCGACCACGAACAGCAGCAGGACGATGGTGGCCGAGCCGAGGCACCACTCGCACCAGGCGTGGATGACGTACGCCTCGAGATAGTTGAGCCACGCCGTGAACAGCACGCCCCACGCGGTGAGCGCGAGCGTCAAGGTCGACAGCGCACGCGAGTCGGCGAAGCGCGCCTGCATGCCGGCGATCGACAGCACGAGCATCACGAGATAGAAGCCGGCGCCCCACGTCGCCACTGGCACGCCGAGAAACACCGACCAGCGACTCGTCTGCACCTGCTCGCACGAGCTGACGTTGCACACGAGCTGTCCGATGTAGCCGTACTTGTACAGCGTGAGATAGACGCCGACGAGCAGGCCCACGAGGCTCAGCAGGGCCATCCACTGGCGTTTGTTCATTTCGGCTTCGCCGCAGCTCCGCCGGATCCAGCCGAGTCGCGCTGCGCGGCTGGTTTGGCCGCCGGCGCGTTGGCGATCGCCTCGTCGACGTAATTCTTGAAATCGTCGTAGGGCAGGAAGCCCGGATGCTGCTGACCGCCGATGTAAAACGTCGGCGTCGCGTCGATGTGCCGATCCATCGCGAGCTTCCAGTGCGCCTGCACCTTCGCCTGCGTCGCCTTGGTGTCGATGCATTTGTCGAACTGATCGGTGTTCAAGCCGATCTGCTTGCCGAGCTGCTTCAGCACCTTGTCCGGATTGTCAGTCGCCTCGCCATTCCAGCGGTCCTGCGCGGCAAAGATCGCGTCGTGCATCTGCCAGAACTTGCCCTGCTGATCGGCGCAGGCCGCAGCGCGGGATGCGTTCCAGGTATTGCGATGCATGTCGAGCGGAAAATCGATGTACCGGAAACGGATTTTGCCGGTGTTCACGAGACGCTGGCGAACGTCGGGTTCGGTCAGCGTCGCGAACCGTCCGCACTGCGGGCACTCGAAGTCGCCGAACTCGGTCACCTCGATCGGCGCCGACGGGCTGCCCATTACGTACCCCTGGGATTGCACCGGCGGCAGCGTGGTGTCGATCGGACTGACGATGGCGCCATTGTCGGGCCGATTCGCCGCGTAGGTGAGCGCCGCAATGCCGCCCACGGCGATCACTGCGATGAGGAGGTAGAATGCCCGATTGCTGGTCGACGACTTCTTTGCTGCCTTGACCACTCCTGGCTGTCGTCCAGCCGGTTTCACCACTCCGGGCTTTCGTCCTCGTCCGGTATCCACTCGCTTGGTTGCCATTTGCCTGTCGCATCCTGTTGCGCTTCGCGAACGATCCGCCGGTTGTCGGCCACTTCCGGCGTGTCGTAGGTGACTCGCACTTCGTAGTGAAAAAGCTCGCTTCGGACGTCGCCGATCAGCCGCATGAGCTCGCCGGCTTGCTCGAGCAATCGGCCTTGCGCGTCCAGATCCGTGATCCGATGTGCCAGGGCCCGGAGGAGGGCCTCGAGATTCCGAGCCCGGTCCTCGTCGTACGTCTGTTCCTGTTCCGACATAAACTGCTCCGCGTGGCCCAACCGGCCCGTCTCAACCGTAGGGAAACATGATATCGTGGTACCCAGGTTGCGCAAGGAATGTGGAAGAGGATAGAAGCGAGAGGATGGAGGATACAACCTCGTCGCCGCTTCCATCCTCCACCCGCTATTCTCTACCCTCTATCCTCTGAGGCTCACCATCGACGCCGATCTGCTGCGCATTCCCGTAGGGCCAGGCTCCATGCACGTGGAGCGATACGGCCATGGCGGTGCGCCCATCCTGCTGGTACACGGTTTCGGCACCTGCAGTTTCCTCTGGCGCGAGGTTGGTCCCGTGCTCGCGGCAGCCAACCGGACGGCGTTCGCCATCGATCTGTTCGGGTACGGCGAGTCCGACCGGCCATTCGACGCGCAATTCGGCATCGCCGCGCAGTCGGAGTATCTGGATCGCGCGCTCACGGCACTCCGCCTTTCCAAGGCCTCGGTGGTCGGCGTCGACCTCGGGGGCGCCGTCGCGATGCACCTGGCGTACACCCGCCCGGAGCGCGTCGACCGGCTCGTGCTCGTGAATCCGATCGCGCTCGACGAAATCCCGGCCGACGACATCAAGACGCTGCAGCGCAACACCGGCCGCTTTGCCATTCGCATCTCGCACGGCGTACTCGGCGCCGCGCCGCTCATGCGCGATCTGCTCCAGCACAGCGTCGCCGATCAGGCGAACATGCCCGATCCCCTGCTGGCGCGCTATCTGGCGCCGTACGTCGGAGGCGAGGGACTCAACCATCTGCTCGCCCTGTCTCGCTCGGTCACCGACGAAGACATGGCGGATGTCGAGCTCCGCCAGCTCGATCGGCCGACACTGATCGTCTGGGGCGATCAGGATGCGTTCGTCAGTGCGAAGACCGGCGAACAACTGGCCGAAACTATACCAGGAAGCCGTTTGGTTCGGCTTCCGGGCATGGGACGCCTGGTTCCGGAGGAAGCGCCGGAGACGTTGGCGAGCATGATCCTGGAATTCGTCGGCGCTGCCGGCATGGTGCGGACCGAGTAATGCGTAACCCGCTGGATGCGGGCACGCGGGCAAACATCTGTGATCCGCGCCGATGATCCGTTAGATTACTGTGTCTCTCACCTTCACTCCAATACATGGCCAAAACGAAGAACCGGATGTCGAAAGCGCCCACGGCGCCCTCTCCATTCGAGGAAGCACGCGACGAACTGTTCCAGCACATCATGCGGTGCGGCGTGGTCGGTTCCAATCAGGAAGATCAGGCCGAGTGGTTTCAGGAAACGATGGCGTACATGACTGAACGCTATCCCGAGCTCAGCCCCGAGCAGATTGGCGAGCTCCAGCAGTTGGGCCAGCGGTTCGCGCAGCCTCCGAAAAAGCGCGACGACACCGCGGCCGCCTGAGCCGATTCCGCTGATCAGATAGACGTACGCCCCCAATGGTTCGGGGGCGTTCTCGTTCCGGGCCGGCGCTCAGCGCCAGCGCGACACGGAACGGCGAAGCACGATACCGACTCTCGCGCCTCCCCCGAGCCCGATCTGGAGCGCGGGCGTCAGTCCGCTGCGTCGCCGACCCTCGATGTCCGCGACGAAGGTGAGATACGGCCTCACGTGCGTGTCGCCCGCGACGTACGGCACGCTCAGGCCCGCTCCAACGGACAGACCGACCGGCGCCTCGCGAAACGGATCGAGCAGAAAGCGCGCAATGACGTCGACGCGCCCGCTGGCGTGCGTTCCGCCGTCGCGCCATGTGGCACCCGCGGCGCCGTCCACGCTCATGCGCGCGTACACGCCGCCCGGAAACACGGCGCCAATGCCCAGCTGCGCGGACGTTCCTCGTCCAACGATCGCGTCCGCCCGATACTCCGAGTAGGCCGGCGGAGCGTTCTGGGCGCGCGCTACGCCAGCTCCGAGCAGGAGCAGCACCAGCAGACTGAGCGCGTGCGGCACGCGGTCTGTACCGACTCCGGTCATCGCACTCGGGCGCGCCAGAGCGCCAGTGTGTAGTCCACGATCGAATAGGCTGAAGTCAGCGCGACGAGCCAGAGCAGCGGCGTCACCCAGCTCGGAATGGCGAGCAGCGCGACGAACGTCAGAAACTGAACGGTGGTGACGACCTTGCCGGACATCCGCGCCTTGAACTGCACCGGACGCAGCCACGGTACGATGCGGGCGACGATGAAGCCGACCGCCGTCATGATGTCGCGCGACAGCATGACGAGAAATCCAACCACGGACAGGGCGCCGGTGATGAGGAAGAACCACACCGCCACGACGGCGAACACGCGGTCGGCCAACGGATCGATCAGGGCGCCCCACCGCGAGGACGAGTTCGCACGCCGCGCCACCCAGCCGTCGAGAAAATCCGTGCTCGCCGCAAGAAACACGACGACGATTCGCGCGTCCGTGTGCCGGACCGCGACGAATGCCGCAGCGAGCAGGACGCGGGACAGCGAGATGATGTTCGGGAGAGCGCGAAGTCTCGCGCGCGCGACCATGCCGCAACTTACCCGTGCTCTACGGTGCTTGCCACCACACCGGGGCGTTCGTAGCTTCGCCGGATTGCCCCCGAGAGCCACGACATGACGGCGGTCATCGACCTGCTGCGCCACACGACGATCTTTCGCGACCTGAACGACGAGGAGCTTGCCCGGGTCGCGATGGTGTGCACGCAGCAGTCGTTCGTTTCCGGCGAGTACGTGTTTCGCGAGGGCGAGGAGGGCAACCGCCTCTACCTGATTGCGGAGGGGCAGGTGCGCATCAGCCGCGACGTTCCGGGGAGCGGCGAGGAAGCGTTCGCCGTGCTCAAGGCTGGCGCGTTGTTCGGAGAGATGGCCGTGTTCGACCGCACGGAACGTTCGACGCACGCGATCGCGACCGGGGGCGCCAAGGTGCTCACGATCAGGCGCGCCGACTTCGAGCTGCTGCTCGACGACAATCGGGAGCTGGCGTACAAGGTGCTGTGGGCCTGCGTGCGTCTGCTGTCGTCGCGGCTGCGCTCGACGAACGATTCGCTGCGATCGTTCCTCGCGATGTCGATGTTCTGAACGAGAGGCGAGAGTGGAGAGAGGAGAGAGAACAGTGAGAGTCGTCAGATACGAGATCATTGCGATTGCGTTCGCGTCGGCATTCGTCACCTCCTGCGGGTCGCGAGTGATCGTGCCGACGCGAACGGGGCCGGTGGCGACGACCACCACCTACGCCCTCGAGTCGGTCGGCGAGACCATGGGCCTGCAGCGCGATCCGGCGATCTCGGCACTCCTCGCGGATATCGATCCGGCGCACATCGGCCACACCGACTCGACGCTCGTGTCCTTCGGCACGCGCAACACCTTGTCGGATACGCTGTCGAGCACGCACGGCATTGGTGCCGCGCGTCGCTGGATCCACTCGCAATTCGAGCAGGACAGCCGCGACTGCGGCGGCTGTCTGCGCGTTTCGTATTACGGCGAAGTGCAGAAGATGGGACGCGCCCAGGACCACGAAGCCAACGTCGTCGACGTGCTCGCCTGGCTCCCCGGGCGCGACACGACCCACGTCGTGGTGATCACCGGCCACTACGACTCCTGCATCTGCAGCCTGGGCGGCACGTACGACTCGGTCTCCACCGCACCCGGCGCCGATGACGACGGTTCCGGCACGTCCGCCATCATGGAATTGGCACGCGTCTTCGCCAAGCACTATCCGCACGGACTCCAGTCGTCCGTGATCTTCGCTGCCGTCGCGGCCGAGGAGCAGGGCCTCTACGGCTCCAAGGAGCTCGCCCAGCATCTGCACGATGCCGGATACACGGTGATCGCCGGCATGACTGACGACATCGTCGGCAACGTCACCACCGAGAACGGCACGACGGATTCGACCAGTATGCGCATCTACGCCGCCGACCCGGACAATTCGCCGAGTCGCGAGCTGGGACGGTACGCGTGGGCGCTCGACGAGCTGTATCTGCCGGCGTTCACGGTGCTGCCGGTCTGGCGTCTGGATCGCATCGGCCGCGGAGGCGATCACGAACCATACGTCGAGCTTGGCGATGCCGGACTGCGTTTTACCGAACGACTCGAGAACTACAATCGACAGCATCTCCCGACCGACGATCTCGCGCACGTGAATTTCGGCTACATCGCGAACGTCGCGCGCGTGAATGCGATTACGGTCGCGTCGCTCGCGTCCGCTCCGCCCGCTCCCGCCGAGGCGCGCGCGTTTCGTCAATCCCGCGCCATGGACGCCAACGGAAAGCCGACGGCTTCCGCGTCGGGCGGTCAGGCGTGGACCTTGAGTTGGCAGCCGTCGCCCGGCGCGACGAACTACGAGCTCCTCATTCGGCAGACCACATCGCCCACCTGGGAGCAGATCATTCCACTCGGCAACGTTACGACGTGCTCGCTGCACCGACAGCTCGACGACGAATGGGCGGGCGTGCGCGCGGTCGGACCGAGCGGGGCGCGCTCGATCGTGTCGTCGATTCCAGGACCACCGCGTCCGAGACCGGCGCGGCCAGCGGCGTCCGCCGCCGGCGCGGCCGCATCCGGCGCAGCGCCGGCCGAGCGCCCATCGCGGCCGTTCGGCGGCCAGCAACGGCAGCCGCCGCCGCCGAATTGTGGCGCCTGAGGACCGCACGCACCGCGTGGAAAAATCCCACGCGCATCTCACCGCCGAATTCTTCGGAGTTCCCGCCGAGCAGTTGCGCGACGCGACGCTGCTCGGCGGACTGTTGATCGCCGCCGCCAGCAGCGCGGGTTTGATCGCGCCGGGTTTTCCGAATGTCCGCGATCGGGGCGACGAAGGCGTGTCCGCCATTCTGCTGGTCGATGTCGGGCACATGGCCCTGCATTCGATTCCCGCACAACAGACTCTGCTGTTCGATCTGGTTGCGCCAGCTTCGCACGACTTTCGCAAAGCGGTTGACGTCATCGCGCGCCGGCTCGCGTCGCGCGACATCAAGAGCGAGACCCGCGGACGCGGATGAGAACTTTGCTAGCGCCGGCGCATCTCGCGCTGACGGTCATCATACTGGTGTGGGACATCGCGCTGGCGGGGCGCATCGCGCAAAACCGCCAGGCGCCGCGCGTCTTCCAGGCGATCTGCGCGCTCGCCGCGCTGCTCATTCTCCCCGGGCTGCTGCTGACGCTCGCCACGTCCACGATCATCACCGGCCGCGCGGTCGCGGCGATGGATTGGGTGTGGCCCGTCGTGCTGATTCTCTTCGCGATTCAGGCCGTGTACGCGCTGGCCAAACGGCTGGTGAATCTGGCGTGGGGCATTCCGATCGCCGTCTACGACGTCCTGATCGCGCTCGTCGGAATGGTGCACTACTCCGTGGCGCACGGCGGCTCGCCGGCGCGCCCGCTCGTGACACTGCTCGCCGCCCGGAGCCTGGCGATGGTATTTGCCGGCGGCTCGTCAGCCGTGCTCATGACGCCGCTCTATCTCAACGTGCCGATGGTGTCGCCGGCGTTTCCCGCGCTGCGCCCGCTCACCGCCACGTTCCGCCTCGTGATGTCGCTGCTGGCCGTGATGTGGGTGGTGTTCATCGTCGCGCTCGGCTTTCCGCGTGCGGTGGTGCAGCTCCGCAACTATTCCGCACATCAGAATGATCAATTGCGCGAACGGCCGAACGGGGACTTCACCGTCGGGCTCAAGATCTTTCCCGACATCGCCAACCCGCCGCCGCCACCGGCGGTGCGCAGTGATTCAGCGCTGATCGATTCGCTCGACGTCCACACTCTCGAGGTGGTCGTGGTGCCCGGCGCGAGCAAGGCGGCGATCGATTCGCTCGCCCACCTGCTCGATCCCGCACGGCGGGACAGCACGATTCTGATCGTCGCGATCGGTTATCGCGGCAAGCTTCTCCCCGGCCTGGGCCGGCGCACATTCGACGCCTCGCAGCGCATCGCGACGATGCGGCAGGTGATCGCCAGGCTGCGCCCGACGATCATTCTGCCGGCCGAAGATCCATACGGCAGCGGCGAACGTGCATTCGGAGAGCTGCCGCCGTCGCAGTGGAAGGCGTATCTCGCTCAGGCGGCGCACGCCGCAAAAGCGGCCGATCGCCGCGTGCGTGTCGGCGTGTCGGCATCGGCGTACAACGCGAACGACAGCTCGCTGTTCGCCTGGGCCGCGGCGCCCGGTTCGCCTATCGATGTAGTAGGATTCTCATTGCTTCCGTCGCCCTACGTGGGCGGCGGCATTCAATCCGACACGCGAACGGCCGATCGCTGGCTGCGCGCGGCGCCGCCGAAAAAGCCGCTGTGGGTGTTCGCGACCGGTGGCTATCCGCTCGCGTACGGAGAGGCAAGCCAGCGTGACGCGATCTGGGAAGTGCTGTCGTGGGCGACCGACCACGACGCGATCAAGGGGCTGATCGTCTACGAGGCGGGCGACTACGGACAGTCGCGCGGACTGCGCGCGCCGGACGGACGGTTGCGCCCCGCCGCCGGCGCCGTCCTGCGCGCGATCCGCGCGATCAGGGAGTCCGCCCGCTAGCTCCGTGCGCGCGCCCGCGTACGATGCCTTCCACGCGCTTGGCTGGATCGAAGTAGCGCTGTGCGACCTCCAGCATCGAATCCGCCGTCACCGCCAATATCGACTGCTCGTACGTTTCCAGCTCCGACAGTGTCCCGAATAGGTGCGCGTCGACCATGTCGGCGAGCATCGCGCCGCCGCTCTGCTGACGAATCGCGTGCACGCCGATCGCATAGCGTTGCGCGCGCTCCAGCTCTTCCGCGGTGACCGGTTCTTCGCGGAAGCGGCGAAATTCAGTGAGCAGACCCTCGCGCGCCGCGGCCTCCTGCTCCGGCGACGTGGCGATGTATGCGCCGAATGTGCCGGCGAGCCGGCGATCGGAAGCGAACGCGTTCACCGTGTAGCACAGCGAGCGTTTGTCGCGCAGCTCGTCGAAGAAGCGCCCGCCCAGCCCACTGGCCACGCTCGCCAGCATCGCCGCGGAAAACCGCTTCGGATCATTTCGCGGCGGACCGGGAAAGAGCATCGTGAGCGCGGTCTGTGCGCGCTCGCGCAGTTCGACCGTGATGGATACGTCCCAAGGCCATTCACATTCGTCCGGCTCGCGCGGCAACTTGTGATCGAGATCGCCGAACGCCGCGGTGGCCACTCGCGCCATTTCCGCCTGATCGACGTTCCCGACCACCGCGATCACGCAATCCGAGCGGAGCACACGCTCGCGATGCCAGCGCATGACGTCGTCCGCGCTGATGTCCGGAAGCGTGTCTTCGTCGCCGCCGACCGGCTGACCGTACGGATATCCGGCGAACGCTGCCTGCGTCGCCAGACGCGTGGGGTAGCGATACATGTCGTCGCGCAGCGCCGCAACGTCGGCCATCGCGATCGCTCGCTCGGTTTCGAGCGCCTGGTCGCCGAGCTTCGGATGCTGCACGACATCGGCGAGCAGCTCGATCGCGGCGGCGGCATAGCGCGTCGGCACCGAGATCGACCAGCCGAAGCTGTCGGAGCCAGTCGAGCCGCTCACGCTTCCGCCGAGCAGCTCGGCTTCCTCGGCGATCTGCAGCGCGGTGCGAGTGGTCGTGCCCTTGAGCGCGGTGCGTACCATGAGCGTGGTGAGTCCGGCGCGCTCCGGCTTTTCCTCCCATGCGCCACCGAGCACGAACACGCCGACATGCACGAGCGGTGCGCCCGGTTTGTGGCGCATGAGGAGCGGAACCTCGTTGCGCGTGAAGTACACCTGAACGCCGGGCTCCTCATAGCCGAACGCGGGGACAGGCGACTTCGGCAGCGCGCGCGCCACGTACGGCGCCGTCGGCGCGAGCGGCTCCGGTCGCGGCATGCGATCGAGCAGCTCGCGCATCTTGCCGGCGTCATCCGCCAGCGGCGCGCTGCTCTCCGGTCGGTACACGACGACGCCGGCATCGTTGGCCACCAGATACCGATTGGCGACGGCGACCAGCTCGTCGCGCGTCGAAGTCAGCACGCGCTCGAGATAGCGTTCGCCCATTCGCCAATCGCCGAGCGCCTCCCACTCGGCGAGATAGTTCGCCTGACCTTCCATGTCCTCAAGGCGACGCACCCATTGCGATTCGTAGATGCGCTTGGCGCGCTCGAGCTCCAGCTCGCCGATCTCGCCCTTTCGAACGGCCGAAATCTGACTCCAAATCGCGCGCGCGGCTTGCGCTGCCGACGCCGGCGGCGCTTCCGCGTGCACGACGAACACGCCGATCTGCGTGGGCGTGTAGTTGTACGCCGTGATGGATGACGCGAGCCGCCGCTCGCGGACGGCGCGGTAGAGTCGCGACGCGCGGCCGGCGCCGAGCACCATCGCCAGCAGATCGAGCGCCGGCGTGTCCGGGTGCGTGGTACCTGGCGTCCGCCACCCGAACGCGAGCTGCGTCTGCCCGATGTCGCCGGCGAACTCGCGGAAGCGAAAGCCCGAGACGCCCTCTTCGGTCGGACCGGGCTGGCGCTGCGGCTCACCGCTGCGCAATCCGCCGTACAGGCGCTCCACTTCCGCGAGCGCATTCGCCGGATCGACGTCGCCTGCGATCGTGAGTACCGTGTTGCCCGGATGATAAAAGTTCTTGTAAAACCCGAAGAGCGCATCGCGCGTGATTGCGCGCAGCCCGGGCTCGCGTCCGATCCGCCAGCGGCGAATGCGATGGCGGTCGTGCAGAATCTCGTATAGGGTCTCCGTCGCCACCGCTCCAGGATTGTCCGCCTTGCGCTTTGCTTCCTGGATGATGACTTCGAGCTCGCGCGACAACTCGCCGGCGTCGAGCAGCGAGCGCGCGTACGCGTCGGCCTGGACCTCGAGCCCTTGCGCGAATCCCGACGACGGCAGCACGGTGTAGTAGCTGGTGTGGTCGTAGATCGTGCCGGCGTTGAGATAGCCGCCGACGGCTTTCGTCTGCTTCGCGATCTCGCCGACGCCGCGCGTGGGCGTGCCCTTGAAGTACATGTGCTCGAGCACGTGCGCGATGCCGACGACGTCGTCCGTCTCGTCGAAGTAGCCGGCACTCACGTAGGTCACGATCGCGACGACAGGCGCCGACCGATCCTGCCGAATGAGCACGGTGAGCCCATTCGGCAAACGCGTGCGAACGACCGACTCGGCGTCGATCGTGAACGGTAACGCTGACGTTGTCACGAGCGTGGGGTGCGAGAGTCTACTGGCCTGTGGGCGCCGGATTCGACGACGAATTCAGTATGCCCGGTGTGGGCGGCAGCGCGCCATTGTTCGTCGCCGGCGTGCAGTTGCTCCACGGACCCGGACCCGCCCGCGTGAGAAAGTTGTTCGCTTCCTGCACGCGATTGAGCTTCACGAGCGTACAGCCAAGGTAGCCCATCGCCGTCTTGTCCGCCGTGTCGGCCTGCACGGCTCGCACGTAGAATCGGCGCGCCAGGTCGTAGTTTCCCTGCGCGAGGAGATTCGAGCCCATCTCGCGCAGGGCGATCTCGTTGTTCGGATCGGCCTGCAACGCGAGTTGCAGCTCCTGGCCGGCGAGAGGGAAGTTGCCGACCTCGCGCGCCATTCGCGCCAGGTACACGTGCGGCATCGGAGCGTTTGGATTTTCGCGCTCGGCGCGATTGAACGCGCTCACCGCCGCCTCGCGCTGTCCGGCGGTGTACGCCGCAATACCTTCCTGCAACGCGCTGGATGTACGGCGACCGAATAGCAGATAGCCGCCGCCGACGAGAATCACCAGCACGATCACGCCGGCGACGATCGATGCCCAGAGCGGCAAACGATGCCGCCGCGCTGTCGTCGTGACGACGGTGGTCTCGGCCGGTGGCGTCGTCGTTTCCGCCGCTACGACCGGCGCTGGTGTGCCGGAAACCGGAACGGCGCGCGGCGGCGCGATACCGGAATCCCCCATCAGCGCCGTGTCGAGCTTGAGAAAGGCGTCGCGCGCGGCATTCACGTCGCCGAGATTCGGACGGTAGCTCGTGTCCTGCACGCGGCTGTGCACGGCCTCGAATTGGGCGAGCGAATTCGCCTGGTCGAAGCTGATGAGCTGTCGCTGCCTCGCTTCGCGGATCAGCGGCTGCCCGGAGAGGACCGAACTACCGACGAGCGAGCGGAGCGCGGCTTCGACGGCGCTCCACGTCTCGATGAGATCGGCGGCAAGATCTTCCGTGCCGCGATTGACGTCCAGGCGTGCAACCGCCGGACGCGCCGCGTCGAGCGCAGCGCGCGCGCTCCATTGCGCGGGCGCGGTCACCGAACGATCCGGAGGAGCCCCGCTACGGCGCTGCCGCGGATGAAGCTCTCCGCGTCGTGGGTCGGAATTCGAATGCCCGTTTGCCGGAACGCATGCTGCGACGTAGCGCTCATGAATTCCTGCATCGAGTGCGCAGGATGACCCTTTTCGTCACGCATACGGCGCACGATCTCCTCCCAGGAGCCACCGAACTCGGCTCCGTCGGACACGATGATCTGGTGCTCCGGATCCCACTTCGCTTCCGCAAGAGAGCTGAGCAGGCTGCCGAAGAGCTCGAGCTGACCCCGAGCCGTCTCGGCGGCCGGTGCAGTATCCGCGCCGTCGCGGGGATCGAGCTCCATGAGCATCGTGTCAACGTCATCGATACCGCCGGCCAGCTCGGACAACCGCTCGTCCCAGACCTTGAGATCGGGATCGTTTTCGTCGAGTCGGTGCAACGAGCGCTTCAACTCGATCAGGCGCCAGATCCCGAGCTCGTCCCAGTGGTCGTCGGGTGTGGTGCGCTCGAAGTGATACAGCGCTGCCTCGTACTCGCTCTGATCGTAGAGAATGTTCGCGAGATAGATCCGCGCTTCGGCGTGGTCGCTGTCGAGTTGCAGGGAACGCCGGAGCGACGCGATCGCCGTCGCATCGTCGCCGAGACGGTGCTGCGCGTAGCCGAGGCAGGCGACGGCTTCCGCCGAATCGGGCGCCTGCTGCACGGCCGTCTCGAAGAAATCGCGTGCGGCCTCGAAGAAATCCGTGCGCTCGCGAAGAGACGCTTCGCGGAACAGCGAGCGTCCGACCTGGAGCATCAGGTCGATGTCATCGGCGTACCCGAGCTCGAGGGTGCGACGGAAGCAGCGGACCGCCGCCTCGTCCTGACCCAGCTTGAGCAACGTTTCGCCGAGGCCGGCGAGCCCATCCTCGTGCTCAGGCTCCAGCACGAGCGCCTGCTCGAAGCTTCGGCGCGCCCAGGCGTACTCTTCGCGCGCCAGCTCGGCGTACGCCACCCCAACGTGCAGCTCGACCGAATTCGGATAGAGCGCGAGTCCTTCACGCAGTATGACCAGCGCTTCGTCGAATTGCCCTTCGTTGTACAACTGATGTGCGCGCTCGTCGTACTCTTCAGAACTCAGGAACGGGGTGGCCATCGTCAGCAAGCCTCCGGCTCATGAGGGTACGACCTATAGTACAATCGGTGCACGGCGAAGTTCAATGGCGATTACAGCATTACGGTGATCCAAGTCGCTGTGCGATCTCACCGGCGAGCTTCGCGTTTTGTTCGAGCAAGGCGAGGTTCGCGGCGAGCGAACCGCCCGCTGTTGAACGGCTTACGGCGGCGAGCAGAAACGGCGTGACCGCCGCGCCTTCGATACCTTCGCGCGCGGCTTCTGTTTGAGCCTGCTGCACGGCGGCCTCCATAGCGGCCCTCGGCAGCGCATGCTCGCGTGGCGGCGGTTGGACGACGAGCAGCGACTGCGGTCGCCCGAGCGACCGATGCGCTCGCCAGACCGACACGATCTCGTCGACGGAATCGGCGCACGTCGAGAGCGGAATGCCGGTTTCGGCGGTGAAGAAGCCAGGCAGCTCGTGCGTTTGGTAGCCGACGACCGGAATGCCATGGCTCTCGAGTCGCTCCCAGGTCGCGGGCAGGTCGAGAATCGATTTGGCGCCGGCACACACGACGATCATGGACGTGCGCGCCAGCTCGGCCAGATCCGCCGACTCGTCGAACGGCGCGCCGCGATGCACGCCACCAATGCCGCCCGTCGCAAACACCTCGATACCGGCGCGAGTCGCCAGCACGAGCGTCGCCGCCACGGTGGTCGCGCCGTCCAACCCGCGAGCCATTGCCGCGCCCAGGTCTCGCGCCGAGACCTTTCGAACTCCGTCGCGCCGGAGAAAGCGCTCGAGATCGTCGCCGGCCAGACCGACGGTCGGCACTCCGCGCACGACGGCTGTAATCGCCGCGGTCGCGCCAGCCGCTTCCACCGCGCGCACCATGCGTTCGGCGGCTTGGCGGTTTTCGGGAATCGGAAGGCCCTGAGCGAGAACTGAGCTCTCGAGGGCGACGACGGGAGGCAGAAGGGAGAGGACGAGAGGATGGAGGATAGAAAACTACCCAGCTTTCAGCTTTGAGACGCCAGCCGTGAGATGCCGCGAATGGCTGCAGACACTCAGTTGGTGCCAGTCTCACTTCTGATGGCCGCCTTTCGGATCGCCACCTGTCGTCGAGCCTCTGCCCTCTCTCCTCTGGGCTTCGCTGTCACAATCAACCGATCGGGCGCCGGTCCCAAATAGCGAATCGGCCAGCAGGTCGTGAGGGTGAGCGTCGGCGTCTTGGTAGCGAAGAGCGCGGGGTCGTCCTTCTGAATGACGCGCGTCGACACAACAACCCATGTGTCCCGAAGAGCGCCCGATTCCGTCACGATGGTGTCGCCAACGCTGAGCGCATCGAGATGATTGAAGTGACGATCGCGATGAGCCGAAATGATCGCGTTCCCCGGCTCGCCGGGGAACGCGCTGCCCGGGAAATGCCCAGGGCCGGCATTCAGATCATCGCCGTCGACCCCCTCGAGGACGATGTCGTCCAGATCGATGCTCGGAATGATCAGGCGCGCCACCGGCGCTCCATCCACGACCGGCTCGCGGTGGCCGTGATGTAGTGCCACGGAGCGCGCAAGCACCACTGCTTCCCTGGCTGCCGCGCCGTCCCACGCTTCGCGCGCCTGGTCGGCTCTGATCATCCCGAGCGCATACCGGCCGCCGGCGAACGAAAGGAGCAGTCCGCCGGTCACGTACATCACCAGGCCGAGATACTTACGCACCGTGTCGCGATGGTCGGCGGTCGGCCAGCAGCAGCGTTCCGAGTCCGAGAAACACCGCGCCGACCAGCACGAGCAGCGGAAGATCGCTCGCGGTCTCCGGCGCCCGCGCGCCATTCGTGAACGTCGTCGATTCCGGCGGCGTCGTGAGGCCGACGGTCGCCGAATCCACCGCGGTCACCGGCGGCGTGCTGATGCCCGCGGCCGAGTCGACCCAGGTTTTCATGTTCGTCAGCTGCATCGTGACGGCGCTGTCGGTCTGCGCCTTCTCGGCGGCGGCGACGACGGCTTTCACCGAATCGGCGACGCGCATCTGCGGCGGAATGAACGTCGTGAATTGCGCAGCTGCGGTTGCGGGCATGCCCGCGAGCATGACGAGCGCGAGTAAACGTCGATAGGACACGGGGGTCTCCTCCTTCTTCGGAGGAGCAAGGGCATACCGCGGGCCAGAACTGCAGAGAGGAGAGAGGAGAGGGGAGTGGGGAGAGAAGTCGTGGCTCCCGTCTCGCGTCTGGCGTCTCGCTCCTGGCTTCTGGGTAGTTCCTCCCCTCTCCCCTCTCCCCTCTCCCCTCTATCTCCGATCCTCCCCCGCCCACGCCGCCACCGCCGCCCCGATTTTTCCCAACGTCACCTGCGCCTCATTGTCGACCACCCAGCGGATGTCCTCGTTCTCTTTCGTGAATCCGCACGCCACTACGCGCGATTTAAGGCGGAACAGCGCACACTCGGTGCGAACCGAATCGGTCGCGCCAGTCTTGTGCGGCACGGCCAGCCCGTTGATGGTGCGCTGCATCGACTCCTGATCCGCGTTTTTCGCCAGCAGGTCGAGCATCGCCGAGTCCGCCGCGGGACTCACCGCCCTGCCCTCGGCCAGCAACTCGAACAGGTGCGCCATCTCGTTCGGCGTGCTCACGCCCAGTCCGTACTTGACCGAGCTGTCCATCGCCACGCTCGAGATGCGGAGAAACGTCTTCGAGTGCACCTTGGTGTGCGGCAGCCCGAGCGCTTCCATCTTCGCCCATACGCGACGAATGATGATCCGGTCGAGCAGCAGGTTGGTTGCCGTGTTGTCGCTGAGGATGATCATCAGCGCCGCGGCGTCGTGGACGCTGAGCGTCATGCCCGGATGCATGAATTGCAGCACGCCGCTGCCCGGCACCTGATCGATCTTGAGCACCGTGAGCGGATCGTCGAGCGAGAGCTGTTTCTGCTCCACGAGATCATAGAGCGTGACGAGAATCGGCACCTTGATCAGGCTCGCCGTCGGAAACGTTTCGTCGCCGCGCAGCGAGAGCCGCTCGCCCGTGTCGAGATTGATGACCGAATACCCGAGCACGCCGTGATGCGCCGCGGCGATCGCGTCGAGCGTGTGCCGCAATGCGGTCGTGTCGGAGTGGGTCACGGCCAGCGGCGCCTGCGCTCCAGCCTGCATCGTGATGGAGCACGCGAACGCAAGCGCGATCGTGTATCGGTTCATGTCACCGTTCCTCGCTTGGCCTCGAAGGGTTTCCACG
Source organism: Gemmatimonadaceae bacterium (assembly GCA_025928185.1). Taxonomy (GTDB): domain Bacteria; phylum Gemmatimonadota; class Gemmatimonadetes; order Gemmatimonadales; family Gemmatimonadaceae; genus JAQBQB01. Next base: position 132,550 of record JAICKA010000002.1, on the reverse strand, counting down.
CCTCGTCGCGCAGGATCGACTCGATCATGCCGACGGCCCGTTCCAGCTCGACGTCGCTCGTATAGAAGTGCGGACCGACACGAATGCCGGCATTGGGTCGATAGTCGACGATGACGTCGTTCGCCAGCAGCGCCTGCGCCACACCGTACGCGTGCGGCACATCGAACGCGACGGTGCCGCCGCGTCGCGCCGGATCGAGCGGCGCGGTCACTGCAAACCCACGCGCCTGCGCCAAGTCGATCAAGCGCGCCGTTTGCCGCATGCTCTTCGCGCGAATGCGATCCACGCCCGCCGCCCGAACGATGCGCGGCCCTTCGATCGCCGCGAACAGCGCCGGAATCGCCGGCGTGCCGTTCAGCCACCGCCATGCCTGTTCGGCGTATTGCATCTCCGGCTCGAATCCGAACGGCCTGGCGTGCGCCTGCCAACCCGTAAACGACGGACTCAACGATCGGCTCGCCTCCGGCGAGACGTACAGGAACGCGCCACCGGGGCCGCCGCACAACCATTTCAGCACGCCGCCGCTCAGAAAGTCGACGCCGAGCCGCTTCACGTCCACCGGCAGAACGCCGACCGAGTGAAACGCATCGAGCGACACGAGCGCCCCGACCTCGCGCGCGCGACGACAGATCGCCTCGGCATCCATGATGAACGCCGAGCGAAACAGCACGTGCGAGATCGCGACGAGACGCGTGCGCTCGTCGATCGCCTCGAGCATCCGCTGCGTGTCGATGCCGATCCCGTCGTCGCTCGGCACCACCACGATGCGCGCGCCGAGGCGCGTGGCGAGATGGTCGTATACGTAGCGCACGGACGGAAAGTCGAGATCCGTCATCACGATCGTGTCGCGCGGCGCGGAATAGTCGAGCGCCGACAACACCGACGTCTGCGCGATCGTGACGTTCGGCAGCATCGCGATCTCGCCGGGCCCGGCGCCGATCAGCGGCGCGATCTCGTCACCGACCGACACCGGCATCTCCCACCAGCCGGCGGCCCAGGCGCGCACACCACGCTCCGCCCATTCGTCGACGTACTGCGCAAGGCGCTCCGGTACGCCGCGCGGCATCGCGCCGAGCGAGTTGGAGACGAGATACGTCGTGCGTTCGAGAATTGGAAATTCGGCGCGGAACGCGAGCAGCGGGTCGGTCATCTCGCAGCCGCCTGCGCGCCGCGGCGCGATGGAAGGCTCGCCACGTACGCCAACGATGCGACCACGGCGACGATCAACAGCGCCCGCCACTCGGCGAGCGACAGGCTGGTCAGCAGCCAGACGATCACGGCAATGGCGAGCACGGGCACGATGCCGCCCAGCGGCGCGTGAAATGGAGTGCCGCTCTCGCGCACGTCGAGACGCCGCAGACGCAGCACGGCCGCGCAACACGCGACATACACCAGCAGGATGGAGCCGTTGGCGATGATCGCGAGCGTCTCGAAGCTGCCGCTCACCGCGAGCGCGATGACGACGATCGCCTGGAGTGCGATCGCCACGTGCGGGGTGCGATACCGGTCGTGGACGGCCGCGATGCCTGCCGGCAGGAACCCGTCGCGGCCAAACGCGAACAACATCCGTGGCACGGCGAGCGTCATGCCGCTCACATAGCCGAACATGGACAGCGCCGATCCGATCAGAATCACGTTTCGGCCCGGCGCTCCCATCACCGCTCCGGCTGCCGCGGCGAGCGGGTTGGTTTGCGCCGCCAGCGACGCTCCGAGAACGCCCTGCGCTACGATCTGAATGAGGAGATACACGATCGTGACGGCCACCATCGCCAGAAAGATCGCCCGCGGCACGGTACGGGCGGGATCGCGAACCTCGCCGCTCGGCACGAGCGCCGATTCGACGCCGAGGAACGCGAAGATCAGCACCGCCGACGCGCGAGCCACGCCGCGTACCGGCGGCGCCGAGCTCCAGGCCAGATTCCTGCCGTGAACCGCGCCCAATCCGACCGCGATGAGGAGAATGAGCGGCAGGAGTTTGGCGACGGTCATCGCCACGTTGAACCGGTTCGCCTGGCGCACGCCGATCACATTGAGCGCCGCGAGCGCAACGACCACCACCACGAGGAATGTCGCGCGAGCGAACGGCGAGGCGAGCGAGGGCACCAACGCGACCACGGCATCGGCAAAAAAGGATGCGACCGCCGACAGCGCCGCAGTCATACCCGCCCACAGCATGACGCCGGCGAGGAACCCGACGAACGGCCCGAACGCGACCTCGACGTAGGCGTAGAGTCCACCGGTGAGCGACACGCGGCTGCCCGCTTCGGCAAAACAGAGGACGATCAGGCCCATGGCGATCGCGCACACGACGTAGGCGATGGGGGCCGCCGCACCGAGCGCTCCGGCCGCGGCAGCAGGCAACCGGAAGATGCCGCCGCCGATCGTGATGTTGACGATGTTCGCGGCCAGCCCCCACACGCCGAGCGCGCGCAGCAACGCCGTGTCGCGCGGCGCGACGGTCATGCGGCCATCGATTCGATACTCGGCATGTCGGTCCGGATCGGAAGTGAGCAACGCGTTGAACAGTAGATCGTCCAATTGGAGCCCGCTACCATTGACCGGATGACTGGGTGTCCGTGTATCGTTGTGGCGCGTTTCTTCCGCAGCTCTCAAGTCCTACAGGAGGAGAATCCCATGCGTTTGCCAGTTCGAGTGATCGTGTCCTGCCTGCTGTTCGCGGCCGCCGCTCCACTCGGAGCACAAGTGCGCGCAAATGCGGCGTTCGCGCCCGCGTCGCCCGCGTCGATCGATTCGGCGCTGACTGTGACGGACAGCACAGCGCGCGGTGTCCCCGCGCCCGCGGCAGCCGCGTCGCTCGATATCGGCGGCGCACCCGCGACCGGCCTGCGCGCCGGCGTGCATGCGCGCGAAACGACTCGTCCCGACCAGCCGACGCTGGCACCGAACAAGGCACATCTTGGCCAGGCCCGCGCGATGATGATCGTCGGCGTGGCTGGGCTGATCGCCGGAGCGCTGATCGGCGACACGCCGGGCACCGTCATCATGGTTGGTGGCGCGGTGATCGGATTGGTGGGACTCTACGACTACTTGCAGTGAGTCATAGCGGACGCCGCATCGCCCTCGTGCTGGGCGGCGGCGGCATGAAGGGATTTGCCCACATCGGCGTCATGCAGGCGCTGGAGGAACGCGGCATCGTTCCGCAGCTGTACGCGGGCACGAGCATTGGCGCCATGCTTGCCGCGGCGCGGGTCGGCGGCGCGTCGATCGACAGCCTGACGCGGCGCGCCGAATCGCTCCGCCGCCGCGATCTCTTCCGGATCAATCATTTCGGAATGCTCATGGAACGCATGCGGTCGCCTTCGATCTATCTCGAGGACCCGCTGCGCGACCTGTGCCGCGCCGTCGTGCCGAACGGCACCTTCAACGACCTGCCGCTGCCGCTACTCGTGAACACTGTTGATCTCGAGCGCGGTGCGCCGGTGATCTGGGGTTCGCCGGGACTGCGCGACGTGACGGTGCAGGATGCCGTGTACGCCTCGTGCGCCCTGCCGGGCTACTTCCCGCCCGGCCGCGTCGGCGACCGCCTGTGCGTCGACGGAGGCGTGGTCGACAATCTTCCGGTCGGCATCGCCGCACTGTCGGCGGATCTGATCATCGCCGTGGACGTTGGCAGCACCGACCTGCGGCCGATCAGCGACGCCATGTCCCTCGGCTTCGCCAACATCTATATGCGCGCGGCCACGACGATGATGCACGCGCTGCAGCAGTACCCGCTGACGCACTGGCAGGGGCCGCCGATGGTGCTCATCCGACCACGCTGCGGCGAGGACTGGCTCAGCTTCTCGCACACGGCCGAGACGATCCGCGAAGGTCTGCGCGCCGCGCACAAGGCGCTCGAGGACATCGACGCATTCTACGACCAGCCCGGCGGCGTGTACCCGCGGCGGCGATTCGAGCTGGAAGTCGACCGCGACCGGTGCATCGGGTGCGGCCTCTGCGCCTCCCTCGCGCCGAACCTCATGGGTCTCGACGCCGAGGGCAAGGCGTACACGCGAACGCGCACGGCGGATTGGTCGCCGGCCGATGGTGATTTCGTGCGCTATTGTCCCACCCACGCGATTACCGCGCGGAAGGTCGAGCGGATCGTGCCGCTCAAGGCTGGCGAGCGGGGCGCGGCATAGCGTTCCGCGCCAGCCGCTCGTACGCGGTAACGGCGGCGCGCAGCTCGTCGACGCGTACGTGCTCGTCGTCGCGATGCGCGACGTGAATCGAGCCTGGCCCGAACAGATATGGTGTTCCCCAATTGGTGAGCGCCGGAATGTCCGTCGCGAATGCGGCGACGGACGTCGGCATCCCGTCGAGCACGCCGAGTCGGACCGGCGGCACCATCGGTCCCCACTCGAGCGTTGCGCGACCGTTCGCCCAGCGCTCGATGAGCGATCTCACCTCGACTTCCGGCGTGACGAGACGGATCATGAGCCGCGCTTCGGCCGCGGGCGACACGACGTTGTCGGCGACGCCACCCGAGAGTGAGCCGATGTTCACCGTCGTTTCGCCGAGCAGCGAATCGGTAGGCCAGCCAATATCATCCAGCGTCGCGAGAAGACGGACCAGGTCGTGAGTGGCCGAACGGCCAAGATGCGGATACGCAGAGTGCGCGGCCTGGCCGGCTGTACGCACCGTGACGCGAACCGCTCCCTTCGTGCCGACGGCGAGCGTGCTCTCGGTCGGTTCGCCATTGATCAGGATCCGGCTGGTGCGCGGCACGCGGCCCGCGGCAAACGCCTCGTTGGCGGCGTGTGCGCCATCGTGCGAAACCTCCTCGCCGATCACGAACAGCAGCGCGATCGGAAGGCCGTCCGCGCGGAGCCGATCGGCCGCGCAGATCATCGCGGCGGCGATCCCCTTCGCATCGCAGGCGCCGCGGCCGTGGATCATATCGCCGGTAACGCGCGGCGGAATGAACGGCGGCACCGTGTCCAGATGCGTCGACAAGGTGACCAGCGGCTCGTCGACCGCCGTCGCAAACAGGTCGTCGCGTTGCGCCCCGACCGGAATGCGCTGCGTGCGCCAGCCGCGCGCCGTCAGGTAGTCGGCGAGCCAGGCGATCACTTCACCTTCGCGCCCGCTGGTCGAATCGATCGACATCAGGCGCGTGGTCAACTCAACGACATCGGGCGGCGTAGACATTGTGGCAAGATCGAAGGGCGACTGACGGCACGCAACGGCGTTCTGTCGCACGATCCGGCCGCGACATAGCTTGTGGACCAGCCACTCGCCCTCCCTCCCATCCGGCAGCGGACCACGTCCGCGCGCTCCCCGGAGATTTCTGATGCGCCGACCCACCACATTGCTCGTACTTCTCGGATTCGCTGCAGCCGCGGCGAGTCTCTCCGCTCAACAGGCACGCACCGCGACCCCGGCGGCGGCGGCACGTTCCGTTGCCGCCACGCATTCCGACGACAAGCGCGCGATGACCGTCGCCGATTACGCCTTGTGGCGGTCGATTCACGACGTGGCACTCTCGAGCGACGGTGCGTGGGCGTCGTACGGATATCAGCAGCGGAAGGTCGACGACTCGCTGTTTCTGAAGAATTTCGCCACGGGCGCCGACGTGAAGATCGCTCGCGCCTCGCGTCCCCAGTTCTCCGATGACTCGAAGTGGGTGGCGTACTTCGTGTCGCTGCCCGTCAAGCAGATCGAGGAGGCGCGCGCGGCCAAGAAGCCGGCGCCGCAGAAGGTGGAGCTGCGCAACCTCGCGACCGGCGCGACGGAATCGTGGGACAACGCCGAGTCTTTCGCATTCTCTAAAGGATCGGCGGCACTGATCGTCCACAAGGCACGGCCCGGCGCAACGCCGGCGCCCGCCGGCGGCCGGGGTGGGGCCGGTGGCCGCGGCGGCGCGGGCGCTCCAGCCGCGCGCACGGAGGGGACCGACCTCATTCTGCACCATCTCGCCCATGGGACCGATGAGCTGATCGGCAGCGTGTCGGCCGCGGAATTCAACGAGCCGGGCACCTTGCTGGCGTACACCGTCGCGTCGGCGGATCGCGACGGCAACGGATTGTTTCTCGTCTCGACGACCCACTGGAGTCATCGCACGCTGGACAATGCGCGTGCCGACTACTCGCGCGTCACCTGGGACAGCGCTGGTACGGCGGTCGCCGCGCTCCGCGGCATGGATCGTCGCGGTTATACCGAAAAAGAGAATGCGGTCGTGGCCTTCGCCGGCCTCGATGGCGCGCGGCCGGTCTCCTACGTGCTCGAGCGCGCGCAGCTTGCCGGCCTTCCGGACAGCATGGTGATCAGCGACAAGGGCACGCTGACGTGGAGTCCCGATCACTCGAAGCTGTTCGTCGGACTCAAGGAGCAGGCGCGCCGGCCGCACCGCGATACCAGTGAGGCCGCGACGCCAGTCGGCAACGTCGACGTCTGGCACTGGAAGGATCCGTACCTCCAGTCGGTGCAGATGGTGCGCGCCCAGCGCGATCGCAACCGCACGCTGATGGCCACCGTGCTGCTCGCACAGAAGCGGGTCGTGCCGCTCGCCGACGACAAGATGGACGCCGTGCAGCTCACGCACGACGGTGACTGGGCGATCGGGTCGGACGACACGCCGTACATCGACGACTCGCATCCGCCCTACTCGGACATCTACCGCATCAACACCACGACCGGCGAGCGGACGCCGGTTCTCAAGGACCAGGAGCGCACGTTCGGACTGTCGCCGGACGGCAAGTACTTCCTCTACTGGAAGGGCGGACAGGTGTACGCCTACGACATCGCGGCGAACACGAGCACCGACATCACCAAGTCGGCGCCGGTGAGCTTCGTGAACGCGGAAGACGATCACATCGGCGCGAAGCCGGCATACGGTGTGTCCGGCTACACGGCGGACGGCAAGTCCGTCATTCTCGAGCACCGCTACGATCTCTGGACCGTGCCGCTCGACGGCAAGGGTGCCGCGCACGACCTCACCAACGGCATCGGCACGAAGGAGTCGATCCGGTTCCGCATCGTGCCGATGGATGCCGAAGCGGCGCCGGCATTCGGCGGCGGCGGGGGTGGTGGCCGCGGTGCACGAGCGGCGCGCGCGATCGATCTCTCCAAGCCGGTCATTCTCTCCGCGTACGGCGATTACACGAAGAAGTCGGGCTTCTACCGGCTGGACGGCGACAAGCTCACCCCGCTCACCTATGGCGACTACGAGTTTGGCGCGCCGATCAAGGCGAAGAATGCCGACCGCGTGCTCCTGACGCGCGAGACGTACGTCGACTTTCCGGACTACTACGTCACGAACGCGTCCTTCGAGAACGCGAAAAAGATCACGAACGCGAACCCGCAGCAGGCGGAGTTCAAGTGGGGACACCGCATCCTGATCGACTACGCCGACAAGGACGGCCACAAGCTTCAGGGCACGCTGGCGATTCCGGACGATTACAAACCGGGCGAGAAGCGGTCGATGCTCGTCTACTACTACGAGAAGCTGTCACAGAATCAGAATCACTACGAAGTGCCGCGCTACGCGTCGGCCCCGCAGTACGTTGACTACGTCAGCAACGGCTACCTCGTGCTGCTGCCGGACGTCTACTATCACACCGGCCGCTCCCATACCGATATGCTCAATTCGGTGGAGGCGGCGGTGAAGCGAGTCGAGGACCTCGGGTACGCCGATCCGAAGCGCGTCGGCCTGCACGGCGGCAGCTACAGCGGCCAGGGCGGCGCGTACATCTCCACGCAGTCGAAGATGTTCGCCGCCATCGCGATCCGCGCCGCGGCGGTGGATCTGATCTCGGATTTCGATCAGCTCTGGAAGACCACCGGCACGAACCAGCACGACTACGACATGTACGGCCAGGGCCGGTTCGGCACCAACCCATTCGACAATCTCCAGCTATTCATGGATCAGTCGGCGCTGTTCCACGCGAAGACGATGGACACGCCGCTGCTCATCTTCCAGGGCACGAACGACGGATCGACGGAGTGGCTGCAGGGCATGGAGTTCTACAACGCGCTGCGCTTCCTCCACAAGCCGGTGATCTTCCTGTCGTACGAAGGCGAGGGCCACGGCTTCACACGCTACGACAATCAGTACGACGTCGAGGTGCGCATGCACCAGTTCTTCGATCATTATCTCAAGGACGCTCCCGCCGCCGAGTGGATCGCGAACGGCGTTCCGTTCCTCAAGAAGCAGCAACCGACCGGCGAAGCCGCGCAGCCGGTGCAGCTGATGGGAGGCGGTGCCGGCATCGGCACGCCGAACCCGAGTGCCGGTGCCGCTGGCACCGGCGCGAACCCGCGTCCCGCTGGCGGACCGCCGCCGAATCCCTGAGGCGCCGACTCGCGAGTGGCGCCCCGAGCGTCCTTCCCCAACGGAAAGCCGCTGCGAAACAAATCGTCATTTGCTCTTCATCAGCGTTCATGTGCGTCATCTGCGGCCCATTCAGCGGCCGCAGATGACGCAGATGAACGCTGAGTGCATGAGCCCTTTCGTCAACGGCCGCTGATTTCTATTGGAAGCCACCTACCGCGTTACATTATCCGATAGCCTGGCGTTCCGGCGTGCGCGCCGCGCCAGTGGCTCCGTCTGCCACCCTCGCATCGGCGGCATCATGTCGCCGGACCGAGAGACGAACCCATGACAAGCAAGAATTCCTTTGGCAGCCGCGCGACGCTCTCCGTCGACGGCACGCAGTACACGGTCTTTCGCCTCGCTGCACTCGACGCGATTTCCGGCGGCAACGCGAGTCGCCTGCCCTTCAGCCTCAAGATCCTCCTCGAGAATCTGCTCCGGCACGAGGACGGCGGCTTCGTCAAGCGCAGCGACATCGAGACGATGTCGAAGTGGGACGTGAGCGCGCACGCCGAACAGGAGATCGCGTTCCGCACGAGCCGCGTGCTGTTGCAGGACTTCACTGGCGTCCCGGCCGTGGTCGATCTCGCCGCGATGCGCGACGCGCTCGCCAAGCTCGGCGGCGATCCGCAACGGATCAATCCGCTGCAGCCGGTCGATCTCGTCATCGACCACTCCGTGCAAGTCGACGAATACGGTTCGCAGGCGGCGTTCCTCATCAACACCGAGCGCGAGTTCGAGCGCAATCACGAGCGCTATCTCTTTCTGCGGTGGGGACAGGACGCATTCAAGAATTTCCGCGTCGTACCGCCGGGCACCGGCATCTGCCACCAGGTGAATCTCGAGTACCTCGGCAAGACCGTGTTCGTCTCCGAGGAGAACGGCGAGAAGGTCGCGTATCCGGATTCGCTCGTCGGCACCGACTCGCACACGACGATGATCAACGGACTCGGCGTGCTGGGGTGGGGCGTGGGCGGCATCGAAGCGGAAGCGGCGATGCTCGGCCAGCCGGTGTCCATGCTCATTCCGGAAGTCGTCGGGTTCAAGCTGCACGGCAAGCTGCCGCCCGGCGCGACGGCGACCGATCTCGTGTTGACGGTGACCGAGATGCTCCGCAAGAAGAAGGTCGTCGGCAAGTTCGTCGAGTTCTACGGCACGGGTCTCACGAGTCTCCCGCTCGCCGATCGCGCGACGATCGCCAACATGTCGCCGGAGTACGGCGCGACGATGGGCTTCTTTCCGTGCGATGAGGAAACGCTGAAGTATCTGCGGTTGAGCGGCCGATCGGAGCACCACGTCAAGCTCGTCGAGGCGTACACCCGCGAGCAGGGACTTTTCCGTACCGACGATACGCCGGATCCGGCGTTCAGCGATTCGCTCGAGCTGGACCTCGGCTCGGTCGAGCCGAGTCTCGCGGGACCCAAACGTCCGCAGGATCGCGTCCCGCTGTCGAAGGCAAAATCGATGTACCGCGACGCAGTGAACGAGGAACGTGCGAAGCTCGGCACACCGGCGGCGAAGCAGGAGCTCCGCGAGGCGAACAAAGTCTCCGGTGAACCACAACTGTCGCCCGCCGCCGTGCTGGTGGCGGAGGGAGAATCGGTTCCGCAGACCGGGGTGAAGGTCGACTACGAGGGACAGTCGTTCACGCTGCGCGACGGCGCGGTCGTCATCGCCGCGATCACGAGCTGCACGAACACGTCGAACCCGTCGGTGATGCTCGCCGCGGGGCTCCTCGCGCGGAATGCCGTGCGCAAGGGACTCACGACCAAGCCGTGGGTGAAGACCTCGCTCGCGCCGGGCTCCAAGGTCGTGACGGATTATCTGCGCCAGGCCGGCGTGCAGGACGATCTCGACAAGCTGGGCTTCCAGCTCGTCGGCTATGGCTGCACCACGTGCATCGGCAACTCCGGCCCGCTGCCCGAGCCGATCGCACAGGCGATCGAGAGCAACAAGCTCGTGACCGCGGCCGTGCTATCAGGAAATCGTAATTTCGAGGGGCGCGTCAACCCGCTCACGCGCTTCAACTATCTCGCGTCGCCGCCGCTCGTCGTCGCCTACGCGCTCGCCGGCCGCATGGATCTCGATCTCACGCGCGAGCCGCTCGGCGTCGGCAAGGACGGCCCGGTGTTCCTGCGCGACATCTGGCCGTCGCCCAAGGACGTGCAGGATGAAGTACTGCGCAGCGTGAAGAGTGAATTCTTCCGCGCACAATACGCCGACGTCTTCAAGGGCGACGAGCAGTGGCGCGCGCTCGACGTGCCGAAGGGCGAGACGTACGCGTGGGACGCCAGCTCGACGTACGTGAAGAACCCGCCCTACTTCGAGGGCATGACGATGGAGCCGCCGGGCATTCAGCCGATCGAAGGCGCGCGCGCCCTCGCCTTGCTTGGCGATTCCATCACGACCGATCACATCTCGCCGGCGGGCAACATTCCGGCGGCGAGTCCCGCCGGCAAATGGCTCATCGCTCATGGCGTCGAGAAGAAGGACTTCAACTCGTACGGCGCCCGGCGCGGCAATCACGAAGTGATGATGCGCGGCACCTTCGCCAACATCCGGCTGCGAAACGAGATGGTGCCGGGTACCGAGGGCGGCTGGTCGACGATGGAAGAGGGTGGCACGCCAGCATCCATCTTCGATGTCGCGATGGAGCACCACAAGCGCAACACGCCGCTGGTGATCATCGCCGGCAAGGAGTACGGAACGGGTTCGTCACGCGACTGGGCGGCGAAGGGCACGATTCTGCTCGGCGTCCGCGCCGTGCTCGCCGAGTCGTTCGAGCGCATTCACCGCTCAAACCTCGTCGGCATGGGCGTGCTGCCATTGGAGTTTACGAATGGCCAGACGCGTCAGACGCTCGGCATCACCGGCTTCGAGACGTTCGATGTCGTGGGTCTCGATGCCGGGCTCACGCCGCGCGCGCACCTCGTCGTTCGGATGACGTCGCCCGATGGAACCGCGAAAGACATCAAGGTCGTGGCGCGCATCGACACGCCCGAGGAGATGAACTACTACCGCAACGGCGGCATTCTGCCGTATGTGCTCCGGCAGCTCGTCGGCGGCCGGTAGCGCGGCGTCAGGGCTCCGAGCGCGTGAGGGCGGTTCTCGCCTTTTCGCGCTCGCCCCACGACGGTAGCATCTCGCGCGCGGCCGGCACACACCGCGAGTCGGGCGCGGCAGCGTTCGGCGGCCCCATGGGCTGCCACGCCATGACACAGCGGAGCGCGGTCGCGCTCTCATCGGCGCTGAGCGTCGCGCCCGCGGCGGGAACGCCGGTGCTCGGCGTCGACGGGCGTACCGCGTCGGCGTCGCCCGTCAATGCGAGCAGCGACTGGACAGCCGTGAGCCGGAAGGTGTCGGTCTTGATCCGCTGCGTGTGTTGACGGACGTCACCGCGATAGAACGCGTGGACCGAGCCCTCGATCTCACGAATGAGCTTGTCCAGAATCTGCTCGATCTGCTGCGTCGCGTCGGGCATGTGGTGATTGAGAGGAGAAGGCACATCGCGTCGGATGCGCACTGCGGGGGTTGCCGGTCTCACCGGCAACCCCCGCAGTATATCACCACCTCGTACCATTCACGCAAGCGCGTGGCGCACACGACACGCGGATCTTTGCCGCGTGCCGACGCGACTTACCAGCCGACCTTCTTCTGAATGTCGACGTTGTTGCCGATCACGCCGCCCAGCACTCCGCCAATCGCCGCCCCGATCAATCCGCCCTTGACCTTGTTCCGGCTCGTGATGGCGCCCAGAACGGCGCCGGCGCCCGCGCCGATTGCGGCATCACGCGTGGTGTGCTTGACCGTGTGCACCGGCGCCGGGGCAGGCGCACGCGCTGGCTCGTAGCTGCCCGACCCCGAGCTGCTGCTCGAGCGTCGCGGCGCGGAACTCCGGTGAATGACCCGTGCCGACACCGGCGCACGTTCGACTGCCTGGAGGCTTTGCGGCTGCGCCTGCTGCGTCGCGAACCCGGCCTCTGTCGGCGAGATATTGGGTTGCGCGGCATACGGCTGGGCCTGCGCCGCGAGTGCCAGATCGGTCTTCAGCGCATCGTCGGCGTTCGACGGACCACTGCGCCCACACGCGGCGGCAATCACCGCCAGCGGAACGCACACGAGCCAGCTCATTCGTCGCATCGGAATCTCCTCGTCGCCATGTTCACAATGTCCACAGGAGTGAATTGGCATGTGCCGTTCCGGCTGTTAACCGCCGATTCGCCGGGTTGCGACAGTGCGGTGTCCATCTGTCGAAACAGCCGCTGTCCATGACGATGGAACACCATGCGACCGCAACGGATTGCGCTCCGCATAGGAAGTCATCATCTTGGCCATATCACACCCGGGGAACACGCGCATGCACTTTCGCCGTCCTCTCAGCGTACTGACCACCTTCGGCCTCGCGGCCGCGGCAATGAGTAGTCGCGCCGCCGCGCAGCAGCCGACGTCAGCCGCGCCGAGCGCCGCTCCAGACGTCGGGCAGCTCGCGCCCGATTTTAGCCTGCCGGGCGCCACACGTTACGGGCTCCTCCGCGACCCATTCCATTTGGCCGACCACCGCGGCGAAACGGTCGTGCTCGCCTTCTTTCCCAAGGCGCGGACCAAAGGCTGAACGATTCAAATGGAGGCATACCGTGATCAGTATGCCACGCTCTTCAACAACGGACGCAAGGTGCTGGTCGTCGGCATCAGCGTCGACGCGGACACCGTGCAGGGAGACTGGGCGCGGGAATCCGATTTCCCGATTCTGTTCGCCAGCGATCCCGATCAGCGCGTTGCCAAGTTGTACGGATCGGCAGACAGCAAGTACGACACGCGCAACGTGTTCGTGATCGGCCCCGACGGCCGTATCGCGGCGCGCATACTTCACTTCAACGTGCTGTCCGGGCAGGCGTACACCGACCTTGGTGCGGCGGTAGCCCGCACGCTCCCGTCCACCGGAGCGTCGAATTAACAACGCCGCGACGGCCCCGTCGACGGTCGCCAGCCGCTCTCTGCTGACCGACCTGTACGACGCCGCCGTCGCGGGCGCGGCACCCGGTCCGGCGACGTCGCGCGCGCTGGACGCGCTCCAGATCGACCGTTCGTGTCCGATCTGGCTGTTCGCCTTCGGCAAAGCGGCGCCGCAGATGGCCTCTGCTGCCGTCGCTTCCTTGCTCCGCTCGCTGCACTCGATCGTCGGCGGCCTCGTGGTGAGTGCCGAGGAGAGCGCGTCGCCGTATCCGACGGTGTCGGCGATGCGCGGCGATCATCCGGTTCCGGGACGCAACTCGTTCGCGGCGGCGAACCGCATCGGCGAGCTGACCTCCACGCGGCGCGGCAACGATGTGGCCGTCGTGCTGATCTCCGGTGGCGCGACGAGCCTCATTGCCGCGCCGTTGCGCGACATGCGCGAGGCCGATCTCACGGCGTTGTACGAGATCCTGCTCGGTTCCGGTTTGTCGATCGGCGAGATGAACGCAGTGCGCAAGCGATTCTCTCGCTGGAGCGCGGGTCGTCTCGCGCTAGCGCTCGCGCCGACTGCCACGCGCTGCTTCGCGATTTCCGACGTGCCCGGCGACGATCTCGGCGTAATCGGCTCCGGGCCGTGCGTGCCGGACGACACGACGGCTCGAGACGTCGAAACGATTCTCGAGCGTGCGAAGCTGCTCGACCGAATACCGAAAGCACAACGCGAGTATCTCACCGCGGTCCTGCGCGGCACGATTCCGGAAACGCCGCGCGCCACGCATCCGGCGTTCGCGCACGTGAGTGCCAAGGTGATAGGCAACAATCGGCTGGCGGTCGACGGCGCGGCGGCCGTAGTGCGCTCGCGCGGGAACGGCATGGCGATCGAGATCGCCACGAAACCGATGACCGGGGAAGCGTCGCAGTTCGGCGCGATGATCGCACGCCAGCTCGTCGGAGCGAGAACGCGCGGGACGCATCATCACTGCGTGATCTGGGGCGGCGAAACGACCGTCACGCTGCCGGCCGGGGCGAACAGTGGGAGCGCAGGCGGCGGCCGCTGCCAGGAGCTCGCGCTCGCCGCGGCGCAGGTGCTGCACGATGCCGGCGATCAAGCGAACGGCATCACGGTTCTCGCAGCCGGCACCGACGGACGCGACGGTTCGACGAACGCCGCCGGCGCGATCGTCGACCGCTCGACGTGGAGCGCGATCGCCGAATCGGGACGCGATCCGGCGTCAGCGCTGGCGTCGCATGAATCGAACGGCGCGCTCGCCGCCGCCGGTGCGCTCATCCCGCGGCGCGCGACCGGCACGAACGTCACCGACATCGTGATCGCGATCATCTCGTAATGCGGTTCCCTCCGCCGACTCCCTAGCCCGGTTGCGACCTGCGTGGCGCGATGGGCCGTCGCGCCACGGCGGCCGCGGGCCGGCTACATCTCAGAGAGAGGAAAGGGGTCGCGGAGAACTGCGGAGAACTGCGGAGAACTGCGGACAGGCGCGGAGAGGCGTTGCCGGCGGGCGGTGATGCATGATGAACAACTGCACCGCACCTCAACCTCGAGATTCTCGGCGCGTCATGGAAAGAGCAATCCTTTGTCGAGGATAGCTGCCTCAACCCCCCAGCATTGAAGTCCTCTCAGTCGTTCTCCGCAGTTCTCCACAGTTCTCCGCAGCTTCGCGAACTTCTCCGAAGCAAGGCGCGAAAGTTTGGAGAGCCATGACACAGATGCGACGGATCGAACGGATAAGACACCAATTGCTTTTGACGCGTGGCGCGACAGTCTGCGTGCGCGAGTAGCCGCCAGTCCGCGCCTCGTCCGCCAGTTTCCGCACAATCCGCGTCTCCGACGCAGTCCAACCCGATTCGGCGCAACAGACCCACGCGCGCGACACCACGGACGACGGACCATGGACCAGGGACCAATTACCTTTCCGTCATGTCCGCCTCCCCCTTCACCGTCGGCATCATTCAGGATCGCGCCAGCGACGACACCGCGGCGACCGTCAGTGCGACGGTCGATCGCGTCCGTCAGGCCGCGGTGCAGGGCGCGCAGATCATCTGCCTGAAGGAGCTGTTCAACGCGCCGTACTTCTGCAAGTCGCAGAAGTGCGAGCGGTTCGACATCGCGGAGCCGATACCCGGGCCGACGACCGATCGCATGCAGGCGCTGGCGAAGGAGCTCGCGGTCGTGCTGATCGTTCCGCTATTCGAGCGACAAGCGCGCGGAATCTATCGCAACTCGGCGGCGATCATCGATGCGGACGGGTCGCTGCTGGGCGTATATCGCAAGATGCACATTCCCGACGATCCGCTGTTCAACGAGAAGTACTACTTCACGCCCGGCGACGCGGCGAACGATGACCGCATCGACGCGATCGGCCAGGTGGCGAAGCAGGCGAGCGGCTTTCGGGTTTGGAAGACGCGTTACGCGGACATCGGCGTGCTGATCTGCTGGGATCAGTGGTATCCCGAGGCGGCGCGCATCACTTCCTTGCTCGGCGCCGACATCCTGTTCTATCCCACGGCCATCGGCTGGCACCCGTCGGAGAAGGCGGAGTTCGGCGAGGCGCAGGTGGACGCCTGGCGGACGATGCAGCGCGCCCACGCGATTGCCAACGGCGTGTACGTCGCATCGCCCAATCGCGTCGGCCACGAGGACGAGCCAGGCACGAACGGCATCGAGTTCTTCGGGAATTCGTTCATCGCCGATCCGTTCGGCCGCATCCTGGCCGAAGCCGGCACCGATGAGCAAATTCTCATCGCGCGCTGCGATCCAAAACTGATCGAGGACACACGTCGCAACTGGCCGTTCCTGCGCGACCGCCGCATCGACGCATACGCGCCGATCCTCAGCCGGTACCTCGGCGCATGAACGCATGAACGCATGAACGCATGAACGGCTCAGGCTCGGTTCCACCGTTCGACCGTTCCACCGTTCCACCGTTCCACCGTTCCACCGTTCCACCGTTATCCGCCAATGATCTTTCCCGCCGAATGGGAACCGCACGACGCCACGTGGATTGCCTGGCCGCATCACGAGCCGGACTGGCCCGGAAAGCTCGCGCCCATTCCGTGGGTCTACGCCGAGATTGTGCGGATTCTGCATCAGTACGAGCGCGTCGAGATCCTCTGCCAGAGCGAGACCGTGCGCGACGACGCCCGGCGCGCGCTCGAGGCGCACGGCGTGCGGCAGAACGTTCGGCTGCACGTCGTTCCGACGGATCGCGTCTGGCTCCGCGATTCCGGTCCGACCGGCGTCCGTGACGACGACGGATCGGTGTCGCTCGTCAACTGGCGCTTCAACGCCTGGGCGAAATACGACAACTATGAACGCGACGCGCAGGTCGGCGAGGCCATCGCCGGCATTACCGGTCTGCCGCGCATCGAACCCGTGCGAGACGACACCGGCGAGCGCGTCGTGCTCGAGGGCGGCGCGATCGAGACCGATGGCGAAGGCACGCTCCTCGTCACCGAGGAATGCCTGCTCTCGCCCGTGCAGGCGCGCAACCCCGGACTGACCCGTGCCGGCTACGAGCGCGTGTTTCATCAGGCCCTTGGCATTCGGCAGACAATCTGGCTCGGTCAGGGCTGCGTCGGCGACGATACGCACGGCCACATCGACGATGTGGCTCGCTTCACCGCGCCCGGTGTCATCGTGCTTGCCTACGAGCCGGACCCGGCAGACGACGAGAATCACCGCCGCTCAGTCGACAATTTCGACCGGCTGCAACTGGCTGGCGGCGAGCGCGGGGCGCTGCGCGTCGTCAAGCTGCCGTATCCCCGCGCCGTCGAGATGAACGGCGAGCGGCTGCCGGCGAGCTATGCGAACTTCTATATCGCCAACGGCGTCGTGATCGTGCCCACGTTCAACGACCGGAACGACCGGATCGCGCTCGCGACGCTCGCCGAGCTGTTCCCCGGGCGACACGTAATCGGCGTACACGCCGTGGATCTCGTGTGGGGATTGGGCACGCTGCACTGCCTCACGCAGCAGCAGCCCGCTCAGGGCTCTGCCCGCGCTCCGCAGCGCTGATTCTACTCTCTGGCCAGGCCGAACGAACGCAGCTTGCGGAGCAGCGTCGGCCGGGAGATCGCCAGCATTCGCGCCGCTGCACTCTGATTGTTGTCCGTGAGCTGCAACGTGAGCTCGAGCGCCTCGCGCTCGATGTCGCGCAGCGGCTTGCCGTCGGACGGAATGCGGATCTCCGCGAACGCCGCCGTGCCGCGCACCGCGCGCGCACCGGAGCGGCGCTGATTGATCGAGAGGTGCTCCGCACCAATCAGCGAACCGTCGCAAATTACTTGCGCGCGTTCGATCACATGCTTCAACTCGCGAACGTTGCCGGGCCAGCGGTGCGACCGCAGAATGGCTGCCGCGTCGAGCCCGATCTTGCGATGCGGAGCGCCCTGCAGCCGCGTGGCCTCGGCCAGCAGATGCTCGGCGATCAGCCGCGCGTCCTCGTCGCGCTCGCGGAGCGGCGGCAGCTCGATGCGCAGCACCGACAGTCGCGCCAGCAGCGACTCGCGGAACGCGCCGGAGGCGACCCGATCCTCGAGCCGCGTCTTGCTCGCCGCGATCACGCGGCAATGCACCGGATGATCGAACTCGGCGCCTCGAAGCGGAATCACGTATTCCTCGAGCGTGCGCAGCAGTCGATCCTGCAACGCCAGCGGCATCTCGCCGACTTCATCGAGAAACACGGTGCCGCGACCGGTGAGCTCGAGCACGCCGACCTTGCGCGACATGTCGTGTCGCGTTGGATTCGTTCCGAACAACTCGACATCGAGCAACGGCGCGGGAATCGACGCACAGTTCACCGAGACGAACGGCGCGTTGGCGTTCGGGCCCGCGTTGTGAATGCAGCGAGCCATCAGCTCCTTGCCGGTACCTGCTTCACCGGCGAGCAGCAGTGCCCGCACGTGCGTCGTGGCAATGCGACGCGCCATGTGGATCGCGTGGCGCATGGCGTGGCTCTCGGCCACCACGGCGGAAAATTCGTGGCCGCCGTGCGCGTCGGTGCCGACCGGCGTCGGCCGGATCGATGCGGGATTCGTCACGATTCCCTGCCGTAGTTCAGCATCGGGCACCGTCACGCGGCCGACGTCAGGCCAGCCGATGTTGCGGCAAGGCCCGGCGGGTTGATGTTCTGCGTGGCGGCACCAAGCGCGACGCGGAGCGACGCGAGCCGCTCGGCGACGCCGGCGAAGCCGAGCGCCTCGACATCCGGCGTGATCCGTTCGATCAACTCGAGCAGGCCGTCGCCGCAGCGCAGCAGCGAAGGCGCACACTCGGCCACGAGATACGCGGCGACGTACATGTCGTGCTGCCCCGCGATGTCGACCGCCTCGTGGAGCAATCGAAGTGCGTGCGCATCGTCGCCGCGATCCGCCGCGAGACGCACGCGGAGCGCGTCGACCATGTCGCGTCCCTGGAACCACCAGTCCGGACGCGGCTCGACGTTCGTGCGGATCCACCGCATCGCATCCTCGGCGACCGACCGTGCGCCGACAGCGAGCGCCGCGAGCGCCTGACCCGCCTTCGCCCCGAGCTCGATGTCCGGCTGGCCGATGCGCGACGCAACCGCCACCACCTGGTCGTACAGCTCGGAAGCCGTTGCCCAGTCTTCGGTCTCGCGCGCCAGGTTTGCCATGTTGTACAGCGTCGCCAAACGATGCGACTCGCTGCCCGCTTCCGTGAAGCGCTTGAGCGCCTCACCAAAGCGTTCAGTGGCGAGATCGCGCTGGCCGCGGCGCAGATAGAGCACGCCGAGATTCAAGGCGGCGAGACCGGCAATGTCCAGCGCGTGCGCGCTGTTCGCCGCTTCCAGTGCGTGATCGAACGCGGCCTCGGCCGCGGTCGCCTCACCGGCGCGGTGATGGATGATGCCGATGTTGATGTAGCACTTCGCCTCGCCGAGCCGATCACCCACTTCGCGGAAGAGCGTCAGTGCGCGGTGATAGTAGTCCGTCGACTCCTCGGAGCGACGGTCCATCATCGACATGCCGAGTCGGGTGAGCGCTTCCGCGAGCAGGCGCGGATCATTCGCGTGTTCCGCGGCCGCCACGGCTTCGCTCGCCACCTCTTCCGCTTCGCGCCACTCGCCGAGTCGGCCCTGATACATCGAGATCATGTTCAGGATTGCCGCTTCCTCGCCGGCGAGCTTCAGCTCGCGCGCCTTGACGAGCAGCTCGCGGCAGGCCGCAATCGTTTCCGAGGCCGGCTGACCCTGCACCGCGCGGACCCGCTCGCGCATGCGGCGCAGGGCGAGCAGCCGATGGTCGTCCGCCTGGTTTTCCAGACCAGCAAGCGCGCGATCGCACAGCTCTTCGGTCAGCGCGTAACGGCTCTCCGTCTCGGCGACTTCCGCGAGGTGGTGCAGCGCACGCGCACGATCCGCCGGATCGCCCGCCGCGCGTTCGGCCACTTCGAAGAACTTGCGTGCCTCGTCGTGTGCGTACACGGCGAGCGCGGCGCTTCCCGCAGCCATCGCATGTCCGTACGCCTTCTGCGGAATGCCGGCGCGATCGTAGTGGATGGCGATCTCGGCGACGTTCTCCGGGCACCGCGCCTCCATGGCCGCCGCCACTCGCGCGTGAATGCGCGCGACGCGACGCGGATTGATTGCGCGGCGGACTGCATCGACGAGCAATCCGTGCGTGAACGAGAAGTGGCTTCCGGATGACGACTCCGACCACGGCTCGATGACGGCGTGCGCGATGCCTTCGTCCAGCGCATCGAGAATCTCGTCTTCCTCGCCCGCACCGGCCGCCATGGCCAGGTCGATGTCGAAGATGCGGCCGATCACCGCCGCGGTATTGAGCACGCGACGCGCTTCGGGCGACAGGCGCTCGAGGCGCCGGTCCATGAGACCGGTGAGCGCCGACGGAAGATTGTTGTCACGTTCCGAGCGCAGCGTCCACTTGCTGTGCTCATATCGCACGACGCCGTCCTCGTGCAGCATGCGCACGAGCTGCGTGGCGAGCAGCGGATTGCCCTCGGAGTAGCGAAGGAGGTACTCCTCCAGCTCGCGCGTCGCGTCCGCGCCGAACACGCTGGACAGCCACGTGCGCAGCTCGCTCGGATTGAGCCGCGAGAGCTGGATCTCGTGAAAGCGCTCGTCGCGCACCAGCCGGTGGCGGCGCTCGAGCACCGCGCCGCGCGTGTCTTCCGCGCGCAGCGTGAGGCAGATGAGCACGCGATCGCGCTCGAGCTGATCCATCACGTGCTCGAGCACGTCCCACGTTCCGGAGTCGGACCACTGCATGTCGTCGAGCACGAGCACCAGCGGGCGGACCGACGCGGCGAGCCGCAAATACGCCACGATCTCGTCGAACAGCGCGTAGCGATTTCCGTTCGGATCGGCTGGAGCCGCCGACTCGGAGAGCGCCGGGACCAGGCGTGGCAGCTCGCGCCATTCGCGCGGGCACACGACGCCGAGTTGATGAATCGCCGTGATGACTTCGGCCCACGGCGCGTACGGCGGTTTGGCGTCCGCTTCGCTGCACCGGCCGGCGACGAGCGAGCCGGCGCGCATGCGCACCTCGCCCGCCAGGCGTCGCACGAGCGTCGACTTGCCGACGCCGGCTTCGCCGGTCACCGCAACTACGCTCGGGCCGTCTTCGATGCTCGCGTCGAGGATGCGCACCAGGCGGCGCAGCTCCTCTTCGCGGCCGACGAACTGCTTGAGGTTGATCTCCGGCTCGTGCGCACCCTCCTCGACGTCAGCCGACGTGACGACGGTATCACGACCGCGGCGCTTGGCTTCGTAAAGCGCGCGGTCACTCGTCGCGAACAGCGACTCGAAGTCCTTGTGCTCGGCGCGGGCGGCGGCGACGCCTACCGAGAGCGATACCGAGATCGAACCGGCACGATCGCGCAGCGGCACGGACGCGCGGCGCACCGTCGTGCGAATGCGCTCCGCCAGCTCGCGCGCTTCGTCCAAATTTGTGTGCGGCAGCAGGATCACGAACTCGTCGCCGGCGTACCGGCCGACGATGCCCGTGGCCGTCGCCAGCTCGCGCAAGGTACCGGCGACGACGCGTAGCACGGCGTCGCCCTGCAAGTGGCCGTGCGAGTCATTGACAGTCTTGAAATGGTCGACGTCGATGACCATCAGCGACACTGTCGCGAACGGCCCGCGCTCGGCGAGAATGCGCGTCGCGGCTTCGATGAGCGGTCCGCGCGTCACGAGACCCGTGAGGTCGTCCACCGGACCGGTGACGTGCAGCTCGCGCTGCGGCATCCGCACCGGCGCCGCGCTCTCGATCGCCGCACGCTGCCGGATCGATGGCGTGCGGGTGCGCATCAGGTCCTCGAAATGCTTGAACAATTCCGGATCGAACTGTCCACCGACATCGGCGCGCATGATGTCCATTGCCGCGTCGTGGCTGAGCGCGCCCTTGTAGCTTCGCTTCGACGTCAGCGCATCGTAGACATCAGCGACGCAGAGAATGCGGGCGCTGCGCGGGATCTGCTCGCCTGAGAGCGCATCCGGATAACCGCGGCCGTCCCACCGCTCGTGGTGTGAGCGCACCATCGGCACGACGTCGCCGGGAAAGTCCATGTCGGCCAGCATCTCCACACCGGCCACCGGATGGCGTTTGACGAGCTCCCACTCATCGGGCGCGAGCTTGCCCGGCTTATTCAGGATGTCTGATGGGATGATCAGCTTGCCGACGTCGTGCACGATCGCGCCGATACGGAACCAGAACAGCTCGCGCTGCTCGAGGCCCGAGCGCACGGCGAGCGCGCAGGCGAGATCGGCCACACGCTCGCAGTGACCCTGCGTGTAGCGATCCTTGGATTCAATCGAGGCGCTCCAGTGTCGGACCGCTTCGAGGAAGTAGTGCTCGAGGCGCGCATTGCGACGATCGATGTCCGCCAGGTCGCGCTTCGCGCTGAGCTGCGTGAAGATGCGGTGGCCGCGATTGAGGTGCATCAACGCGTCGCGATGGCGACCCTGTTTGCGGCACAGCTCCGCGTGCTCGCGCGCCGTTTCCGCGGACAGCAGCAGATCGCGGCGCTCGACGGCGATCTTCTGCGCGCGATCGAGATGCTCCTCGGCCACCGACAGCTCGCCCAGCTCGCGCGCGACGGTACCGAGATGCTTCTCGATTTCGCCGATCGCGAACGCGTCCTGCGTCTGCGCGGACAACGAGGACGCCAGCTCGCACGCCTTGCGCGCGGCCGCAAACTCGCCGCGCGCGATCTCGAGCTCGGCGCGGTTGACCTCGAGGAGAATTCGAGCCGGAATGTCGCCGAGCGCTTCGGCAATCTGGATCGCTTCCTCGAACGCGCTCACCGCGTCGTCCCACCGCTCGAGGTCCGTGTACAGCATGCCCATGTTGTTCAGCGCGCCCAGCACGTCCTTGGGGACGCCGAGCGTGCGGTAGGACACGAGACTGGTGCGGTAGTAGCGAAGCGTCCGTTCGAGGTCGCCGCGCACGGCGGAGATCACGCCGAGGTTCTGCGCGGTCATCGCCGCGAGGCGCGTTTCGCCCGAGTCGATCGCGTGATTCCGCGCCTCGAGGTACAGCGCCTCGGCCCGATCGAGATCGCCCTGTTGCTGGTGCACGATCGCCTGGACGTTGATCGCGTGGCCAACCGCCTCGCCGTCGTTCGTCTGCTCGGCGACCGCAATCGCGGCCTCGAGGCAGTCGAGCGCCGCGTCGGCGTTCGCGTCCAGTTGATATGTGCGACCGATCCAGCGGAGCAGCGACGACGCGAGCTTGCCGTCCTGCGAGCGTTTGAGCGAATAGAGTGCGCGCTCGTACAACGAACGAGCGTCGTCTCGCCGCCCTTCGCGTTCCGCTAGCTGCGCCTGCTGGATCAGTGTGTCGACCGAGGGCTGCATCGTCGCTCGGACCTCTCACCCGACGTCGGGTGGTCGAATAGAAAAACGAAAGGGGGAGGCGTGCGGACGTGCACGCCTCCCCCTGTAGTATCGGCAGCTATCAGCCCGAAGCGAGCATATAGCCGGCAGCCTTGCGCGCGGCCTGATGGAGCCGGCCGAGCACGCCTGACTGCGTTCCCCGCACACCGGTCCTGGCGGACCGGTTCATCGAACTGGCCGCAGTCGGCCCTTTCGCTGACAGATTGAAGCTGCGGGTGTACAGATCCGTGCCACCGTCGGTGAGGGCATCACCGGCGCCCACCATGTACCCGCTGAAGTGCTTGACGCGGCGGGTCAGACGGCCCGTGAGCGGATCAGTGACCGTAGCCATCGTCGGGTCCGACAACGCTTCGTTGATGCAGCTCTCGCCAACCGTGGGACAGTACAGAATGTTGTACCACGGATTCAGCGCGGCGTAGCTGTCGGTGAACGACATGTTCACCCAGCCGGCCGGGTCGAGCGTGGGCACGAAACGGACGCCCGGGCTGAAATCGAGGTGCGGATTGCCACTCGCGTCCAGCCAACCCTTGACGTTGACCGTGAACTTGGAGGTCGCGGGCGTGCACGGGTTGTCCCACTCCGTTACACCGTACGTGGACGTGTACGGGTCGCAGAGCGAGTGCGCCGGAAAGATGATGTAGTTACCGGCGCCCAGGGGGAATTGCGTGACCTGGGACGGGTCGATCGTGATACCGAACCGCAGGGTATCGCTGCTCGTCAATGCCTGCGTCGAACCCTGACCCGAACGGTCAAATCGGTCCTGATGCTGGGCATTCGGTGCGGTGCTGTCGCTGCACGCCGCCAAACCCGCGACGAGCGCAATCAACACGGTTTTACTTACCTTGATCATCAAAGCCTCCATCGGCAGTTGATTGATGTACAGCGCATGGGTGTCGCACGTCCGCGACGAGAACACTCTGCACCTCGGATTATCGGCTGTGCCCCACGCTGCTTAATCCCGGCAGGGGTGGTGGAACGGAACGTTCCAGGGGTGGAACACCCTGGATCGGGGCTCGGGGCTTGCACCGGCGCGCCTACCAGGAGGAGCGCCCGTGAAGCTCGTGCTATTGTCCGAAAACGCCGTTCGGCTGGAGCCCGTCCCCGGACCAATGATCATCGAGCCATGTTCCGGGGACCAGACGTATTCACCCTTTCATATGATCGGCGGCGCGCTCGGATACTGTACTTTTTCGGTGATGTTTGCCTGGGCCAAACAGGCGGGACTCCAGACGGATGACCTGACGTTGGACGTCTCGTGGACCTTCGTCGACGACCCCCACCGGATCGATACCTTCGACGTGCGGTTCAACTGGCCGTCGCTGCCCGCCAAGAGACTCGATGCCGCGAAGCGTGCGGCCGAGCTGTGCACGGTTCACGCGACATTACGGCACCCTCCGCGAATCGCAATCAGCCCTGCATCGTGACGATGCCAACGTTGCGTTTTCGGCATCACTGAGCGGGGCCGCTCGTCAGCTCCGGCCGCTGGACGCCCCGTTACGTGAGAGCTGTCCGCTGAGCTCCGCGGCCCAGTCCTGGACGACGGATGCCTCCCGGTCGTCGAGCGTCGCTACCTCGGATTGAACTGGCGACGCAATTCCGCCGGCAGCTTTCGCGACATTCTCGGCCATGCCGGTCCACACGCCTTGCTGCAGGCGCGATCCGATCGTGCGCATCACCAGGCCATCCACCGTCGTTGCCGACCGTTCGTAGACCTGAATCTCGAAACGGAGCCCGCCATCCACGTCTTCCACCAGAAAGCGGACGGCCCCGGCGAGCGGATGGCCGGCCAGCGTCAGCATGGTCATGCGGCCGTCCATCACTTCGGCCACGCGCACCTGGATCTGCCCGCGAACCGGAATCTCCATCGTCACCGTCTGCCCTTCCTCGAGCGGCTCGATCGCGCCGTGATCGTCCTTTACCTGCACCAGCGACGGCATCAACTCGGCGAAGTGCTCGCGCAGGTACTCGAACAGCTGCTCGGCATCCAATCGAGCGTCGCGCATATCGACCCAGAATCGCTTGCGGCGAAGATCGCCGACACCGTCGTTCGGCAATTGCTCCGGCTGATCATCGGCGAGCCATTGCAGTCCGTCGGCGAGCCGCGTTGGCGCGATGCCGAAGACGTCGGTCAACGCGTTGCGGCCGCCGGGATCAATCACGTTGCCTTCGCTGAGCATCGAGACCTGCGCGTCCGAGATGGGTGGCTCGATGCCGATGGCCTGCAATGCCCGCACGCCCCACGACGCGAGCATCTCCGGCACCGTGCCTTGGACGGCGCTCCGTCCGGTGATCGCCCGGAAGCGCTCGACAAGATCGTTTTGCGACGTCTGCTCCGGTCCGGCCAGCTCGTACGTCGCGCACCGCAGATCATCGCGCTCGACCGCAAGCGCGAGTGCTTCGGCCAGGTCCTCGTGCCAGATGGGCTGGAAAGGCTGCTCACCGTCCCCGACCGTGGGAACGATCGGCAATGTCCGGACGAGCTGGAGCAGCACGGACACGTGCTCGTCGCCCGGACCATAGACCGCGCCGGGGCGCAGGACGAGCCAATCGCCGGTGAACGCACGGACAACGTCTTCGCCGACGTATTTCGACTTGTGATATGCCGACTGCCCACGTTCGGCCCCGAGCGAGGAGAGGTACACGAACTTCCGAACACCGCACCGCTGCGCCTCGAGCACCATGTACCGCGTGCCATCGATGTTCACCGATTGGAACGTGCGTCCCGGCGCCTCCTCGACGATCCCCGCGAGATGCAAGACGACGTCGCAACCGTTAGCGCTGCCACGAATGGATTTCTCGTTCGATACGTCGCCCACCCATCCTTCAACGCCCGGCGGCCAGCCCGGTTCCTCACGACCAGCGTGGCGGCTGAGAATGCGAACCGAGTGTCCATGCCGAACGAGCGCGCGCACCGCCGACGTACCCACCACGCCCGTTCCCCCCGTTACCAGCACGCGCATCGTCCGTCCTCGCGATGAATGACGGTGCAGGGGGCAGGTTGGGTGCCATCGTTCGGCCGCTGTTACACCCCTCTCGCGTGTGTCGTCCTGCCAGTGCCCGGCGACGCAGCGCGGGCCCTTCCAATCCAGCCTCCGGTGGACGATGGCTGTCTCGAGCAAATATTTCGCGCTTCTCGCGCCGCTCGCCCTCGCGGCCTGCTCGCACGCGCGAACTGGCACCGTCACTTTCGGAGCCGCGGGCCCGTGGGACCAGGTCTACGGCGACGCGAACAAGAAAGGCATCGAGCTCGCACTCGATGAGATCAACGCCTCTCCCGCATGGGCCGGCCGACATCTCGAAATCGTGTTCGCCAACGATTCGGGCAGCGGCATCGAAGCCAGTGCAGTCGCACAGCGCTTCGTCGACAATCCGCGAATCGTCGCCGTCGTCGGACATGTGAATTCCGGCGCGATGGTCTCGGCGGCACACGTGTACGACAAGCACCTCGCCGCCGTCGCGACCACCGCGACCACGCCGAGCCTGACCGGCATCTCGCCGTGGGCGTTTCGCGTCATCACGAGCGACTCTGTGAACGCGATCACCATCGCGCAGTTCGCCAATCGGCTCGGTCGCCGGCGCGCCGCGGTGCTCTACGAGAACAATCCATACGGCCGCGGGCTGGCCGACAATTTCCGCCGCAGCTTCGCCGGCGAGATCATCAGCATCGATCCAATTGCCGAAGGCGCCGACCAGAACTTCGAACCCTACGTGAGCTGGTTCAAGAAGGAGCAACCGGATCTGGTCTTCTACGCCGGCACCGACCAGTCCGGCCTCGCTTTCCTCAAGGAAGCGCGTCGCCAGCAGCTCTCGGCCGATCTGGTCGGCGGCGACGGCTGGCAGACCCTCGCGTCCAGTCCACTCGCCGAAGGCATCTACGTTGGCGCGCCGTTCAGCGCGCAGGATCCGCGGCCCGAGGTGCAAACATTCGTGGCCGCATACCGCAAGAAGTACAACGCCATTCCGGACGGCAACGCGGCGCTGGCGTACGACGCGACCAAGCTTCTGGCCGCCGCTGTTACCAAAGTCGGACCGGACCGCATCAAGATTCGCGATTACCTCGCAAACGCGAGCGGAACCGCGTATCACGGCGTGACCGGCGACATCCGATTCAGCAGTGATGGCGATCCGATCGGCAAGGGTGTCGTCATCACCCGCGTTCACGACGGCCTGCTGCAGGTGGAGAGCTCGCAATGATCCAACTCGATGGTTTTCAGTGGAACACGATTCGTGTTCGCCTCTGGTTGGGCTTCGGGGTGCTCGTCGCGCTGCTGCTCGCCGCCGGCATCGTCGCACGGAGCGCGTTCGCCGGCATGTCGGCGACGATCTCGCAGTCGCTCAGCGAAGTGCAGGCGCAGGCCCAGCTCACGAGCCAGCTTTCCGCCGACGTCGCCAAGACCATCGAGGCCGGCTCGCGGTACATCGAAACGCGTGACTCGGCCGCGGAAGATGCATTTCATCAATACGGCTGGTCCGCGCATGACGTGCAGCAGCGGATGAACAACCGGCCGGGCCAGTCAGCAACGGAAGTCGCGACGATCGCCTCCATCGACGGAAAGCTGTCGGCGATGGAAGTCGACTACGCGCTGGCGCACCGCCTCGCCGACCTTGGACGTATCGATCAGGCGCGACAGGTGTCCGCCCAGGCCCGCGGCGACGTCGACGCGCTGTTGAGCGACATTCAACAGTTGGGCAATCTCAAGGCGCAGAGCGTTTCGCGCGCCAAATCCGCGCTCTCCGACGAAACGAGCCGGCGCTCGGCCTGGCTGATCAGCCTGATTACCGTGGCCCTGCTGCTCGGGATTCTCGTCGTGATGTTCACGGTGCGACACATCGGCGAGCCGCTGGACGTGCTGGTGCGCCACGCCGAACGACTGAGCGCCGGCGATCTCTCGAGTCGCGCGGTTGCTGCAATGCCCGGCGAATTCAGCATTCTGGCCGCGGCGATGAATCAGACCGGCGAGTCGCTCTCGCGCATCGTCGCCGTCGCCGCACGCACCGCGGAAGACGTCTCCAGCTCGGCTCACGATCTCGCGTCCGTGTCGGAGCAGATCTCGCTGTCGGCGAGCCAGATGGCGAGTGCGATGACGGAAGTCTCACATGGCGCCGAGTCGCAGGTGCAGCAACTGCGCACCGTCGACGACACGCTCCAGGCGATCCGCGAAGCGGCGGATGGCGTGAAGCAGCGCTCGGCCGAAGTCACCGATCTGGCGCGCAGCATCGAAGGCACGGCGCAGGCCAAGCGCATGGAAGTCGATCGCGCGCTGGGCATTCTCGTCGACGTCAAGCACAGCGTCGAACGCGCGGCGGAGGAGATCCGCGCGCTCAACAGCACAGTAACGGACATCAGCCGATTCGTCGTGTCGGTGGGACAGATTGCCGATCAAACGAACCTGCTCGCCCTGAACGCCGCGATCGAAGCAGCGCGCGCCGGCGACGCCGGTCGCGGCTTTGCCGTCGTCGCCGACGAAGTGCGCAAGCTAGCCGAGCAATCGCAGAAGGCGGCCGACGATATCGTCACGATGACCGGCCAGGTCACGACGCGCGTGACGAGCAGCGCGCGCGCCATGGAAGCGAGCGCAGGCCGCGTGAGTGAGATCGAGCGCGTATCGCGCGACATCGATACCGCACTCCGTACGATCACTGACGCCGCGGAACGCACGCGCGTTGCCGCGGTTGGCGTGACCGGCGCCGCGGAAGCGAACGCGTTCGCCGTGACGAGCGCGGCGAGCAGCCTCGAATCGATCGCCAAACGGGCCGAGGGCCACGCCGCCGCCGCCGAACAGGTCAATGCCTCCACTCAGGAGCAGAGCGCGGCGTGCGAGCAGATGACGTCGGCGTCGAACGTCCTCCTCGCCGGCTCGACGCAACTGCGTGAGCTGGTCGGCGGACTCCGGACATAACCCCGAGACGCTAGAGCGCGTTGGCCGGGTCGAGGCAGGCGCACCGAATCGACCTGGACTGAGTTGGCGACGCGGATAAGGGCGGAAACCGGCGAACGAGGCGCGGATTGGCCGCGACTGGGCGCCGAGTCTCTCGCGCCGTACGCCAAAAGCATTTGGTCTTCATCCGTTCGATCCGTGCCTTCGTGATTCAAGCCTGTTGGGACTGGGTCAGCGTCATTGCTCGTGAGAGAGTCGCGGGGCTGCGGAGAACTGCGGAGAACTGCGGAGAACCGCGAAAAACGACTGAGAGGCCTTCAATTCTGAGGTGTTGAGGAAGTCATCGGCCACCAGACATTGAATTCTGAGAACGCGCCGAGGATCTCGAGATTCACGTGCGGCGCAGTTGTTCATCATTCATCAACGCCTCCCGCCGACGTCTCTCCGCGCCTTTCCGCAGTGCTCCGCAGTTCTCCGCAGCCCCTTTCCTCTCCCTGGGAGGTAGCGCCGCCCCATGGCCCGATGGTCTCTCGCGCTACGAAAGCCCAACCGGACTATGAAGGTTTGCAGAGTGGGCGGAGTGCGGCGTTGGCCGGGAGGCCAGCCCCACAAAGTCGTTGTTGTTCTTGACCCGGCACACGGAGCTCCCTGCGCCACGCGGACCCGATTCGCGCCTCGTTCGCCAATTTCCGCAAAATCCGCGTCCCGCATCCATCCAACCCGATTCGGCACGATAAACTAGACCCGCCGAACGCGCTCTAGCGTTCCAGCGCCGGACCGCCGAGTTTCGAGCATGCACATCGAAACACTCGCCGTTCACGCCGGGCACGAGATCGATCCGTCGACGGCCGCGGTGACGCCGGCGATTCACCTCTCGACGACGTTCGCGCGCGAGGCGGACGGTTCGTACCGCGCCGGCTTTCTCTACTCGCGCTATTCCAATCCGAACCGCGCCGCGCTCGAGCGCTGTCTCGCGCTGCTCGAAGGCGGCGTTGCCGCGGCGACCTTCTCGTCCGGGTCCGCGGCGACGATGACTCTGCTTCAGGCGATCGGGCCCGGCGCGCACGTCATCGCACCGGATGACGCCTACTTCGGCACCATCAAGCTCGCGCGCGACATCTTCGGCCCGTGGGGACTCGAGCTGTCGGTCGTCGACATGACCAATCCGGCGAACGTCGAGAAGGCGCTGCGGCCGAACACGAAGCTCGTCTGGATCGAGACGCCGTCCAATCCGCTGCTGCGCGTCGTCGACATCGAGGCGATCGCCAAGCTGGCGCACACCCGTGGTGCCACCTGCGCCGTCGACAATACCTGGGGAACGCCGATCCTGCAGCGGCCGCTCGACCTTGGCGCGGACATCTCCATGCATGCCACCACCAAGTACCTCGGCGGCCACAGCGACGTGCTGGGTGGCGCGCTGATCGCGCGCGAGAACAGCGAGCTATTTCAGCGCATCGTTTCCATCCAGATGACGGGCGGCGCCGTGCCGTCGCCGTTCGAGTGTTGGCTCACGATGCGCGGCATTCGCACGCTGCCGCTTCGCGTACACGCGCAGAGCGCGAGCGCCCTCGAGCTTGCACGCGTGCTCGAGCGCGCGCCGCGCGTCGAAGCCGTGCACTACCCCGGACTCACCTCGCATCCGGCGCACGACATTGCCTGCCGGCAGATGAGCGGCTTCGGCGGCATGCTGTCCGTCCAGGCGGGCGCGAACCGCACCGAATCGCTCGCCATCGCATCGCGCCTCAAATTGTTCACCCAGGCAACGAGCCTCGGCGGCACGGAGAGCCTCGTAGAGCACCGAGCCTCGGTCGAGGGACCGGGCACGCGCGCTCCGGAAAATCTGCTGCGCGTTTCCGTCGGCCTCGAGCACGTCGAGGATCTCATTGCCGACTTTCAAGCGGCGCTGACCGGCTGATGGCCGACGCAGTCCTGCTGCTCAGCGGCGGACTCGATTCGACGACGCTGCTCGCATTCGCGCTGGACGAAGGCTTTGACGTGCACGCGATGACCTTTCGCTACGGACAGCGGCACGCCACCGAGCTGGAGGCGGCGCGGCGAGCCGCTGCGCGTTACGGCATTCGCGATCACGTCATCGTCGACATCGACCTGCGCACGTTCGGCGGCTCGGCGTTGACGAGCGATCTCGACGTGCCAAAGGATCGCGACGTTGCTCGCAACTCGGACGGTGAGATTCCGATCACCTACGTGCCGGCGCGGAACACTATCTTTCTCTCCTTCGCGCTTGCCTGGAGCGAAGTCCTTGGTGCCGGCGACATTTTCATCGGGGTGAACGCGCTCGATTATTCCGGCTATCCGGATTGCCGGCCGGAGTACGTTCGGGCGTACGAGCGCATGGCGAACCTGGCAACCCGCGGTGGCGTCGAGGGAACGAATGCCGTCCGTATTCGTACGCCGCTGATCGATCTGACCAAGGCGCAGATCATTCAGCTCGGTCTTCGGCTCGGCGTCGACTATGCGGAGACGCAAAGCTGCTACGATCCCGACCCGACCGGCGCGGCATGCGGTCGTTGCGACGCCTGCCAGCTTCGGCTCCGCGGCTTTGCGGACGCGGGGATGGCGGATCCCGCACGCTACGTTTGAAGCGTCGCCCACACCCGGCATTCGGACATGTACACAGTCAAGGAGATCTTCTACACGCTTCAGGGCGAGGGCGCGAACAGCGGACGGGCGGCCGTGTTCTGCCGATTCTCGGGCTGCAACTTGTGGACGGGACGCGAGGCTGACCGCGCCAAGGCGACATGCACGTTCTGCGACACGGATTTCGTCGGAGTAGGGCCGGATGGCGGAAAGTTCGCGACCGCTGACGAGCTGGCGGCAGCCGTCGCGAGCCGCTGGCCCGGCGGCGTTGGCGGTCAGCCCTTTGTGGTTTGTACCGGCGGCGAACCGTTGCTCCAGCTCGACACCGCCGCCGTGGAAGCGCTGCACGATCGGGGCTTCGAGGTCGCGGTAGAGACCAATGGCACGTGCGAGCCACCGGCGGACCTGGACTGGATTTGTGTCAGTCCCAAGCAGGGCGCCGAGCTGGTGCTTCGCCGCGGCAATGAGCTCAAGCTCGTGTATCCGCAAACCGGACTGGAGCCCGCTTCCCTGGAGGCTCTGGATTTCGAGCAGCTCTTTCTCCAGCCGATGGACGGCCCGGATCTCAAGGCCAACACGCGGGCTGCCCTCGCCTACTGCCTGTCGCACCCGCGCTGGCGCCTCAGCATGCAGACGCACAAGCTGCTGCACATCCGCTGAGCCGCAAGTACGCACAACTGTCGTACAACTGACTCATTGATGTCATAATAGCTGCTCGGCGCATCTCTCGCCGACACACGAAAGTGTCCTCACCGGCATTCGGGTTGTGCAGGCACTCTCCATCTCGAAACCAGGAGCCGATACTCATCAGCAATAGCTGACTTCGCCAACCAACCGGACGGCTGCTGATGGGCGCTCCTCCCTCGAAACATCCGCACGTGTTGCTCGGCGCCTGCTGCGCGCTGGTGCTCGGTCTGGCCGTCAGTCGGCCGGCGAGTGCGCAGTCGGAACAGTCGGCGTTCGCGGACCAGCACGGGCACGTCGAGCCACCCTTCGCCGCGATGAGTGATGCCGCGCTCGCGATGCGCGACTCGATCGTCGCGATTGCTCGCGCACAGATCGGACACCGGTACCGCTACGGCGGAGAGTCACCGAAGCACGGGTTCGACTGCAGCGGCCTGGTTCGGTACGTCATGTCCATACTCGACGTGCAGCTCCCGCGCACCGCACGCCAGCAGGGCGCGCTCGGCCTCGCGATCGCGCGCGACACCAGCGAGCTGCTGCCCGGCGACCTGCTGACATTCTCGAAAGGCAAGCGCGGCATCAGCCACATCGCCATTTATGTCGGGAACGGCCGGTACGTGCACGCCAGCAAAAAGGCCGGCAAGGTCATCGAGACCTCGATCGACCGGACGCACTCGCCGCTCTATCGCATGTGGAACGGCGGCCGTCGCATCGTCCCGGCAGATGACGGAGCCGCCGGCCTGGCCCCGGCTACGTCCGCAATTCCACCCACGCTCGACGACACACTCGACACGAGCAGGCGCTGATCGGTCGCACGGAGCGAACCGCCGATTCGCTCAGCGGCGGCCGACGCGCAGTTGCCCCCGCTCGTCCGTCGCCCAGCACATCGTGCTCGGCGCCTCGGCCAGTCGGGCGACTGACCCGGAAGAATTGGGCGACGGGGCTGCGCCCGGTTGAACGACGACCGGCTGCGTCACCTGCGGCTGGGCCGTCGGCGCCGGTGAAGGCGCCGCGCTGAGCGACGGAGACTGCACGCTCCCGCAGTTCTGCAGCACCGGCTGAAATCCGTAGCCGAAATTCGCGTACACATGGCCGTCGGAGCCGACGAATACGGGTACCTCCGGGCCGAAGAACAAGTGGCCAACGCGAATTCCACCGTCGCCGAACCGATCGCGGTCGCCGTCTCGACGGTGTTCGTATCGGCGATCATGCTCCCGATCGCGGTTCCCATCCCGGTCGTGATCACGAGCGTGCGACGCGTCAGGCGTGCGCGCGATTCCGGCGATCACCGGAGTCGTCGGCTTGTGTGGTGGCGGAGTCGATTGGGCGCCGAGTGCGCCTGGCGCGATGCCGAGCGCGACGGCTGCAGCGCTCCCGAGAATCGTTCGACGAATTGTCATGGCCACCTCGACAGTTGCGATCAGCGATCGACGAGTCGCACCTGAAATCAAACCTATTCGTCGGCTCGCGTGTCTCATAGAACCTGAAACCTGATGCAGGGTTCCTCCGTCGTGCGTTCCATGACTGTTCGCTTGTGGGACGGTCAATCCCATGGGCGCGCACCACGACGGGCGTGCGGAGTGGGGATACACGGTCTAAATTACTGCTACACCAAGTGTTAGCCGATGATCGAGTGCGGCATGGTCCTTCCCTTACCAGCCGTCTGACCGTCGTCGCCCCACTCGACCCCTGCACGAGACGTCACATTGGATATCAAGCGCGAACCACCTAAGAAGACCAAGAAATACATCGGCATCGGCATCGGCCTCGTTGGCATCGTTGCCGTATCGGTCGGCATCAGCAAGCTGAAGCCAGCCGCGCCGCCGGTGGAGCGCGGCACACTGTGGATCGACACGGTCAAACGCGGCTCCATTCCGCGTGACGTGAACGCGCCGGGCACCTTGATGCCCGAGCATATCCGAATCATCACCGCGCTGACCAGCGGACGCGTCGAGTCGCTTCCGGTGCAGCCCGGCATCAACGTGACCCCGTCGACCGTGCTCGTCACGCTCGACAATCCGGACGTACAACTGCAGCTGCTGCAGTACCAGCAGCAGCTCGACGCGGCGTACTCGAATCTCGCCAGTCTCAAGACGACGCTGCAGCAGGGCATTCTGACGCAGCAAGGCGCCGTCGCCACGATGCAGACGCAGTACAACGCTGCCGTCCGCACCGCGGCGATGGATGACTCGCTCGCGAAGCTCAAGCTCGTGGCTGCGAACGACGTTGCGGCGGCACACGACAACATCTTCGAGATGAAGACGCGGCTGGACATCGAGCAGAAGCGGCTTGCCGCCATGCAGGCTTCGG
Organism: Gemmatimonadaceae bacterium; assembly: GCA_025928185.1. Lineage (GTDB taxonomy): Bacteria > Gemmatimonadota > Gemmatimonadetes > Gemmatimonadales > Gemmatimonadaceae > JAQBQB01. The sequence goes on along the minus strand of JAICKA010000002.1, from coordinate 97,919 downwards.
AGCAGCAGCAGCTGGATCTGCAGCAGGAGCAGATCGTCAGCCTCAAGCGCATTCTCGCCGACCAGCAGAACCGCGTCGCCTCGATGCGCGTGATGGCGCCCGAAGCCGGTCAGCTGCAGACGCTCGGCAACCCGCAGCTCGAGCTGGGCCAGTACGTCACCGCCGGCCAGGAGCTCGCGCGCATCGTGCAGCCGGGCAAGCTCAAGGCGGTGCTGCGCGTACCGGAAAATCTCGCGAAGGATGTCCGCCCCGGACTGCCGGCAACTATCGATCTCCACACGAACACGATCGTCAAGGGCCACGTGACACGAACCGATCCGTCGTCCGTACAGGGCACGGTGACGGTGGAAGTCGCGATCGACGATTCGCTGCCGCCGGGCACGCGCTCCGATCTCGCGGTGGACGGCACGATCGAGCTCGAGCGCCTGAACAACGTGTTGTACATCGGCCGTCCGGGCTTCGGTCAGCCGGATGCTTCGGTCGGAATCTTCAAGATCAATCCGAACAAGGGCGAGGCGAACATGGTCACCGTGCAACTCGGGCGGGCCTCCGTCACGTACATCGAAGTGAAGAGTGGCTTGAGTGTCGGCGACAGCGTGATCATCTCGGACATGTCGCAGTTCGACAACACGCCGCGTGTGCGCATCAAGTAGCTGGCACCTAGTCACTAGTTCCTAGTCCCTCCAACCCCCCGACCAATGTCGCCTGAATCCGCCGCATCGTCCTCACCGGCCGCGTTCACCGCTAACTCCCCCAATGGCAATCAGCCGCTGATTCGCCTGTCGGGGATCAAGAAGGTTTTCTACACCGACGAGGTCGAGACCCACGCGCTTCAGGACATCCACGTGGAGATTCAGCCGGGCGAATACGTGGCCATGGAAGGTCCGTCGGGCTGCGGCAAGACGACGCTGCTCTCGATCCTCGGGTTGCTGGACACGCCGACCGACGGCGAATACACGCTGGCGAGCGAGCCCGTCGCGCAGCTCACGCCATCGCAGCGCGCGCGCATCCGCAACCGGCAGATCGGATTCATCTTTCAGGCGTTCAACCTGATCGGCGATCTCACCGTGTACGAGAACGTCGAGCTTCCGCTCACCTACCGCGGCATGTCGGCGGCCGAGCGCAAGCAGCGCGTGACGGACGCGCTCGAGCGCGTGGGTATGAGCCACCGCATGAAGCACTATCCGGCGCAGCTCTCCGGCGGTCAGCAGCAGCGCGTCGCAGTGGCGCGCGCAGTGGCGGGCGATCCGCTCATCCTCCTCGCCGACGAGCCGACCGGCAACCTCGATTCGACGAACGGCGAAGCGGTGATGGAATTGCTCCGCGAGCTGCACCGCGGCGGCGCGACGATCTGCATGGTGACGCACGATCCGCGATACGCGGCCCACGCCGACCGTTCGATCCATCTGTTCGACGGCCGCGTGGTCGAAGAGCTGCGGAGAAACTAGACGCTGGATGCTAGTAACTCGATGCTGGTGGGGTGCTGGTCGCTAGAGGCTAGCACCCCTCGGCTCGCCTTCACTGCATCGCCTGCGTCCAGCAACTAGCTTCCAGCAACCAACTAGTCCCTAGCACCTAGCAGCTAGCATCATGTCCCTGTTCTCGACGAAAGCAACGCCCCGTCTCGACCCGCGCGACGTACCCGTGGCGCCGATGGTCGGGCCGCTCATCTCCATGCGGAATCTCGAAAAGGTCTTCGAGACGCCGGCCGGCCGGAGCTACGTGCTGCGCCGCATTTCCGTCGACGTGCAGCCGGGCGAATTCGTCTCGATCATGGGACCGTCGGGCGCCGGCAAGTCGACGCTGCTCGCCATTCTCGGCATGCTCGACAGCGCGTGGAGCGGTGAATTCATGTTTGCCGGCCACCCGGTGCACGCGATGAGCCACAAGCAGCGCGTGGCGCTCAACAAGGAGCACATCGGGTTCGTCTTTCAGCAGTATCACCTGATCGACGATCTGACGGTGCTCGAGAATCTGGACATCCCGCTGTCGTACCGGAACGTGAAGAAGTCCGAGCGCGAAGCGATCGTCGCCGACACGCTCGACCGGTTCGGCATGGTCGGGAAGAAGGATCTCTATCCGCGGCAGCTCTCCGGCGGCCAGCAGCAGCTGGTCGGCGTGGCGCGCGCGGTGATCGCCCGGCCGAAGCTCATCCTCGCCGACGAGCCGACGGGCAACCTGCATTCGAGCCAGGGCCGCGAGATCATGGAATTGTTCAAGAAGTTGAATAACGAGGGCACGACGATCATCCAGGTCACGCATTCCGAGACGAACGCCCAGTTCGGCAACCGGATCATCGAGTTGCGCGACGGCTGGATCACGGGCAGCGAGGGGCCGGTTACGGCGTGACCGGCCGCGGCGCTCTCGTTCCGAGCGCTTCCGCTCTGTAGGTTCTCCACATGTCAGACAGCTCGACTGCCGCGGTGCTCGTCGCCGACGACCAGCCGGACGTTCTCGAAGCCCTGCGCCTGCTGCTCAAGAGCCAGGGCTTCAACGTCACGACCGTCAGCTCGCCGGCCGCCGCGCTCGCAGCGCTCGAGCGCCGCGACTACGATGCCATGCTGCTCGACATGAACTACACGCGCGACACCACGTCCGGCCGCGAAGGGCTGGATGTGCTGCGGGAGCTGCAGGCGCTCGAGCCGACGATGCCCGTGATCGTCATGACCGCGTGGGGCACGATCGACAACGCCGTTGAAGCGATGCGCCGCGGCGCGCGCGATTACGTCGAGAAGCCGTGGGACAACGCGCGGCTCGTGTCCATTCTGAATACGCAAATCGAGCTGGGTCGAGCGCTCCGTCGCGCGCAGCGCCTCGAGACGGAGAACACGCTGCGTCGCGCGCATCTTCCGCCGATGATCGCCGAGTCGCCGAAGATGCAGCCGATCCTCGAGCTGATGGAGCGCATCGGGCCATCGGATGCCAACGTGCTGATCACGGGCGAGCACGGGACGGGCAAGGAGCTCGTGGCGCAGTGGCTGCACGCGTCATCGCCACGCAGCGCCCGGTCATTCATTCCCGTGAACATGGGCGGCCTGTCCGAGGGATTGTTCGAGAGCGAGTTGTTCGGGCACATCAAGGGCGCGTTCACCGACGCCAAGACGGATCGCGTCGGGCGGTTCGAGCTGGCCGACGGCGGCACGCTCTTTCTCGACGAGATCGGAACCGTGCCGCTCGCGCTGCAATCCAAGCTGCTCCGCGTGCTGCAGACGATGGACGTGGAGCGCGTCGGCTCATCCAAGGCGCGACACGTCGACGTGCGCGTGCTCGCGGCGACGAACGCGGATCTCGCTCAGGAAGTCGCGGCCGGTCGATTCCGGGAGGATCTGCTCTTCCGGCTCAACACGATCGAGATCCACCTGCCCGCTCTGCGCGATCGCCGCGAGGACATTGCGCCGTTGGCGATGCATTTTCTCCGTCGCCACGCGGCGCGCTATCACAAGTCGCTCGCCGCCTTTGATCCGGCGGCGATGCAGATGCTGCTCGAGCACTCGTGGCCCGGCAACATCCGCGAGCTGGATCACGCGGTGGAGCGTGCAGTGCTCCTCGCGCGCGGCGACCACATCTCCGTTGCGGATCTGGGACTGCGCGCCGCCGCATCGACGGCGCGGCTCGACGATCTGCCCCTCGAGGACGTTGAGAAAGTTCTCATTCAGAAAGCGCTGTCGCGCTACGACGGCAACGTGAGCCGCGCCGCGCAGGCGCTGGGATTGTCGCGCAGCGCGCTCTATCGCCGCATCGCCAGCCACGGCCTCTGACCCGTGGCCTCCGAGCGGCCGTCACACGAACGCGTCATCTTTCGCCTGGCGCTCCTGGCCGGGCTGCCGGGCGTCGTGATCTCGATGGCCCTGCTCTGGCGCGGCGACTTCACGGACAAAGTACGCTGGACGCTCGGCCTCGCGATCGTCCTCGCGTGGCTGATTACGTCGTTCGTGCTCCGCGAGCGGGTGATCAGGCCGCTGCAAACCCTGTCCAACATGCTGGCCGCGCTGCGCGAGGGCGATTACTCGATTCGCGCCCGCGGCGCCGATCGCGAAGACGCGCTCGGCCTGGCGTTTCTCGAATCCAATCTCCTCGGCGAGACGCTCCGATCGCAGCGGCTCGGCGCAATGGAAGCGACGGCGCTGCTGCGAACGGTGATGGCGGAAATCGACGTGGCGGTGTTCGCGTTCGACGCGGTAAACCGGCTGCGTCTCGTGAATCGCGCCGGCGAGCGGCTGCTCGCCAGCCCGGCCGAACGACTGCTCGGGCGCACGGCATCGCAGGTCGGGTTGGACACCGCGCTCGCCGGCGGATCGCCGGGCACGATGGACGTGTCGTTCCCCGGTGGCGCGGGGCGCTGGGAAGTACGACGTGGCACGTTCCGACAGGATGGCCGGCCGCATACGCTGCTCGTCCTCGCCGACGTCAGTCGCACGTTGCGCGAGGAGGAGCTTCAGGCCTGGCAGCGTATCGTCCGGGTGCTGAGCCACGAGATCAACAATTCGCTCGCGCCGATCAAGTCGATTGCGGGAAGTCTCATGGCGTTGATGGAGCGCGAGCCGCGGCCGCCGGATGTCGAGACGGATCTGCGCAGCGGTTTGAGCGTGATCGGCGGCCGCTCGGAAGCGCTGGTGCGCTTCATGTCGGCCTATGCGAAGCTCGCGCGATTGCCGGCCCCGCAGCGTGCGACGCTGGACGTGAGCACCTGGGTGAATCGGGTAGTGCGACTGGAGACGCGGCTGCACGTGTGCGTCGACGCGGGGCCGCCGACGACGCTGTTCGCCGACGGCGACCAGCTCGACCAACTGCTGATCAACGTCGTTCGAAACGCCGTCGACGCGTCGCTGGACACCGGCGGCGCCGTTTACATCCGCTGGTTCCGCCAGAATGGCACGTTTCTGCTTACGGTGGAGGATGAGGGATCTGGAATTGCGAGCAGCTCGAACTTGTTCGTGCCGTTTTTCACTACAAAGCCCCATGGGTCGGGCATCGGATTGGTGCTGTCACGGCAGATTGCGGAGGCGCATGGCGGGTCGCTGACACTGGAGAATCGGACAGACCGGCAGGGCTGTGTCGCGACGTTGCGAATCGTGATCGACGAGGGGAGCGAACAAGCAAAGTTAAGTACCTGATAATGGACTTAACTCTATCTGCTCGCTCTGCTTTTTGCCCTCGCTGCGGCACGCGGTGTGCTTGAGGACGTCGCCGGTGCCGCGACGAGGTACGTCGTTCGGAGGGTGGGGCTGTGCGTCGCCGCACGGGCCCAGGCTTCCGCCCGGTTGTCGTCCGCGGGGGCAAGTCGAGGACGGCGCAATGGGAGGAGACCCAATGTTGAAGCGTAACGCATTACTGCTCGTTGCCGGCGCGGCGTTGTTCGCACTGCAAGCATCCGCCGCATCTGCACAGGACACCACTCGCACCCGCAGGACCCGTCCTCGGTCGACGCGGCGCATTCCGATCCAGAAGGAGGCACCGCAACCGGTGCACGTCGACACCGTCACGGTCTACAAGACCGACACGCTGCAGCTGCCCGGCCGCGTGGACACGGTGACGACCACGACGACGATGACGGTGCACGACACCGTTACCGTGCAGGCGCCGATTCCGGTCATCCCGCAGATCGGAGGCTTCTACCTCGGCCTCGCCGCGGGCGCCTCGATTCCGGCCGCGAACTTCAACGACTCGGATCATCCGGGTTGGCGCGTGGAGATTCCATTCGGCATCGATCCGCTCGGCAGCCCGCTGGGCCTGCGCTTCACGCTCGGCTACAGCCAGTACGAGGCACACAGCTTCGTGAAGAACGTGATTGGGCTCGATAACGCGAAGCAGATGGAAGCCGCCGCGGACCTGAAGTTGCGTCTCGTGTCGGTGTCGCCGCTCGCCAAGCGCGTCCAGGTGTACGGCTTGCTCGGCGGCACGTACAACCGGTTCAAGAGCGTCCTCGAGCAGAACGCCGGCTTGTACAGCGTTGGCGACGGCGCGCAAACCGCGAATCCGGCGGCCGTGGTCGGCGACCAGGATTGGCACAGCGGCTGGGGCTACAACGTCGGTGGCGGCGTCGAGATCGGCTACGGCAAGACCAACCTCTTCGTCGAGAGCCGGTACGAGCGGTTCAAGGGTGAGCAGTCGAACATCCCGCACGTGCCGGTGATGATCGGCCTGACCCGGTACTTCTGAGCGAAACCCAGGCTCATCCGCCGCCCCGCCGGCGGACCGAGCCCGGGCCGTACCTGAGGCGTATCAGAACTCAAAAGTGCGCCGCCCGTTGCAACGGGCGGCGCGCTTCGTCGTAGTGTCGTAGACTCTGCGGTCGCGAGAGTATACTATAGGGGAGTCCTCAAGCGCAGCCGTGGCGGATTTGGAACGCTTTTGGCAATACCGGGTCGTACGCAACAGCGCTCCGTTTTTTCAGTCATCAGCGCTTCCAGATAGAGCAGAGCCCACCATGCGCACACGTCAAATTCAGCAAATCCTCAAGTCCGCGGGAGCCGTCGCCGGCCTCGCGATCGCGCCTGCCGTCGTTCGCGCGCAGGGACTCGAGGCACGGACGCAGTTGTCGTCCCGCGCACATCTCTCCGCCACGAGCGACAGCAGCGAGAGCGACGGCGAGACGAGCGAGTACTCGTTCAAGTCGCGCTCGGACAGTCTATCCTGGGTACGACATCGCGCCATCGCCGCACAGGCGACCGGCTTTCACCTCGTCGTCTCGCTGCAGGATCGCCACATCTGGGCGATCGTCGGCGAGGATACGGTGTTGAGCGCCCCGGCTGCCGTGGCGAGCGGAACGACCCTGCAGTACGGCAATCAGTCGTGGACGTTCGACATGCCACGCGGTGTGCGCACGGTTCTCGGCAAGGAAGCGGATCCGATCTGGCAGCCGCCCAAGTGGCTCTACGCCGAGACGGCCGAGGAGCACGGACTCAAGCTCGGATATGTCAGCGCCAGCCACCCAACGAAGCTGAGCGACGGCCGCAAGCTCGTCGTCCGCAATGACGAAGTCGGCCTGCTCGACAAGGACGGCAAGTACCTCGGCGCGCTGCCGACCGACGAGCACATCGTATTCGACAACACGCTCTTTATTCCGCCGCTCGGCACCAAAAATCGCAAGGTCGAGGGCGAGCTCGGGAAGTACCGCCTCATCCTTGGCGACGGGTTCCTCCTCCACGGAACTCCCTACAAGGAGTCGATCGGCCTCGCCGCCACACACGGTTGCGTGCGGTTGCGCGACGAAGACATCGAGTGGCTGTACGAGCACGTGCCCGTCGGGACGAAGGTCTACATCTACTGACAATCGCCCCTGACGAGAGCAAATGAAGAGGCCCGCGCATTCGCGCGGGCCTCTTCGTTTTCACACCGCTCGACCGCTTCGCTCGTTCAAGCGAGCACAGTATAAACAGGGAGCGTCACGAGAGCGTCGAACTCGTTGATACTTCAGTACTTGGGAGCGCGAAATCCGGCGCCGGATCGGCTCCCGTCCGGGCTGCCGCCGTCGATCACGAACCGCCAGTTGCCGTTGCCCTGGCGCTGCCACACCGTGAGGTATTTCCCGAATCGCTGGACTGTGGCGCCCGAGGGACCTCGACCGGTGGAGACGTATTCTCCAACCGTGAAGCCAAGGTCGCGCGATGCCGCAACGTCGGCGTAAACCGGGTGCCAGGTAAGCGAGCTGCCGCCCGGCTGCTCGGACAGGTACATCCGGATCGCGTCCGGCCCAACGATGAGCGCCGGGTTGCCGAACACCGCCCCCTGCGGCGCGGCCGTATTCGAGAATGCGAACGCGAGCCCCATCCGGATCGCCAGGTCTGAAAAAGAGCTATCTGCCGAACGGAGCTGCGCCCGTGCCTCGGCAATCTTCGGCGCCACGGAATCGGCTGAGGGCGCCAGTTGCTCCGGCGTGAACGTCGGCTCCTCGCCGGATGGTGGTTGTCCGACTTCGGCATAGGCTACGATCCGCCAAGGCGTTCGAGCTGAGCGACGCCAGAAGGCGATGTACCGCGCCAATTCAATCGGCCCGGAGCCAGCGCTCGGTACAGCCCGCGCCGCGACGCCGAACGTGTAGGCCGAGCCGAGGTCGTTCGACACACCGCCACCAAGGGGTTGCCAGGCGCTGGCAGGTGCACCCGGCGGATTTGTCGCCGGCAAAAGTGCGCGAACGGCGGCGAGCCCGTACACGGCCGGGACTCCGGCGCGAAGATAGACGACGTCGCCCGCTAGCATCGAGAGCATGCCATCGACCGCCCCGTGCACGGCCACGGAATCAGCGCGGCTCTGGTCGAGCCGGAAGAGGCTGTCTCGCGCCGGAGCGCGCGCGGGCTCGGGTGCCAACGTCCGGTGATGCAACCAACACCCGGACAGCAGCAGCGCCGTGGGGAGGACGAGGCAAGCCTTCATGCCTGACGGTACGCAGAGCTTAAGGCCGGCGCCAGAGCGGACGCCGTAACCGGCGCCGCCAAATGGCACGACGCCAAGGCTCGCAGCCGCGGAACGAGACTACGGCCGAGCCGGTATGATTCGTGATACTTGTCACGATGGGGAGTGTTGCGGAGGGAGGGGACGCGTGGCTCAGGCGAGGGGATCGGCAAAGCAGAACGACACGATTTCACACAGGCGCGACACCATCCTGCTCGTCGATGACGACGAAGACTGCCGGGTCATCTATTCCATCGCGCTCAAGGACGCGGGATACAACGTATTGCTCGCTTCCGATGGGGATGAGGGCGTCACGATGGCGCGCGACCATTCGCCGACGGTCGTGCTGATGGACATCGGCATGCCAAAGCTGGACGGGTTCGGCGCACTCAAGGCGCTGAAGACCGATTCGCGCACGCGTGACATTCCCACCCTCGCGCTCACCGCACGCGTGTCGCTGCACCAGCGAACCGAGTTGATCGAAGCGGGCTTCGATGGCGTGCTCCTCAAGCCGATTCTCCCGCGCAGCGTCGTAGTCGCGGTCGGCGAGGTGATGCGGACGCGGCACTGAACGCGCATCCGCCAAGGCCCGCTCGACTTGTCGAGCGAGCGTCGTAGAGCGAACCTTGATTCGTGAATTCAACGCCGCGGCCTGAAGCGTCCACCGCAACGAAGCGCGGGTTTTCGACGCTTCTCCGATTCCACGCCGCGTCCGGTCTGCGCGTCGGGCTCCGGGCGAACGCGATCGTCCTCGGCGTGGTGGTGTTCGCGTTCGGCTCGTCGCCCTTGCCGCTCGAATCGGTCGAGCACTTCATTCGCGGCATCGTGTCGGCCGCGCCGGAAGCCGGCTCGCGCTTGACGCTCGCCGCGATCGCGGCGGCGCTCGCCGGAATCGCGGCGCCCCGCGTGACGCTTGGCGCGGCTGGATGGATGCGCAGCCTGCCGGCGTCCGGGCGCATGACGCGCATCGTCAGCGCGCTGACGCTGACCGCGGCGCAGATTGCCGTGCTCCTGTTTTTACCGATCGCGGTTGTGGTGGCGGTTGGCGTGTATCACGCGCCATTGTCAATCGAGCGTGTGGTCGGCATGGTCGTGCTGGTGCTGGCGATCGCGACGGCTTTCGCACCCTCACCGTGGCTGCCGCGCGCATTTGCTGCCCTCGCGGCCGCGGCGGCGATTCAAGCCACCGTCCTTTCGATCGTGGCAGCGGTGATCCTGATCGCTGTGGCGAGCGCGCTGCCTGGTGGGCCCGTTGCGCACCGCCGGCGCCCAGGATCGCCCGCCGCGCGCGCATGGGTCGCACGTTCGGGCCTGGCGCGCCGCGCGCGCGGCGTGGCGATGTGGCGGCGGATCGTCTGGCGCGGCATGGGCGTGCGGCGGGCGATCGGCTGCACGCTCATTCCACTTCTCATATGCGCGTACGCGTATTTCATCGTCACGAACAACATCGACCTGACGGCCGCCGAATCGCACTCGGTCGTGCGCTGGTGCGGCGGCATCGCGTTGGCCGTGCTCGCGGCGTCGCTGGCGAACATCGTCCTTATCTCGCGGCAGCCGTGGCCGTGGGTACGATCGCTGCCGTGGTCGTCGTCCCGCCGGGTGCTCGTGGATGCCGGAATCCTGGCGGCATGCCTCGTCGTTATTCCGATCGTGCTGCTGCCATTGTCGATTGCGTCCGCGCTCGCCGTAGCGGCGGTGGTTCCGCTGGCATCGCTGCTCGGCGCGTCGGCAATTCGCGCGGGTGGCGGCCGGCTGTCCGGTGCGGCGGGTGAAACGCTGGTGCTCGCCGGCGTCGCCGCGGTTGCCGTTGCGATCTGGCCGATCACGGCAGCGCTCGTGCTCGCGGCGGCGCCGCTTGCGTTCCGGCAAGCCGCGCGGCGCGAGCGGCGGACCTCCATCACCCGCTGGCTCGAGCTGCACCACGACGCGCGGAGCGATCCGTTGTGGGGCGCGGACGCGTGATCGAATTTCGAGATGTCTCATTCGCCTATCTCAGCGGCGTGCCGGTCGTCGACGTTCCGGCGCTGTCGATCGGCGCGGGACTCACGCTCGTGGTCGGACCCAACGGCGCCGGCAAGAGTACGCTCTTGCGACTGGCCGCCGGCGTCGAGCGGCCGCATCGTGGAACGGTGACGATCGACGGACGCGATCTGTGGACGGACGAAGTCGCCGCACGTCGGCACCTGGCGTACGTCCCCGAACAACCCGAGCTCACACCATACGCGACGATCGCCGAGATCCTGCAGCTCGTCGGCGGATTGCGCGGCACCTCGGTCGACGTGGAGGCGGACGCGCTCGTCCACGTCGGGCTCACAGGCTTGTCGCACCGTACGGTTCGCGAGCTGTCGATGGGACAGCGCCGCCGCGCGGTCCTCGCCACCGCGCTGGTCGGAACGCCGAGCGTGCTGTTGCTCGATGAGCCGCTGGAGACGATGGATCTCGACATGCGGCGGTTCGTGCAGACCTTGGCGCGCCGCCACCGCGACGGCGGCGGCGCGGTCGTGATCGCGACGCACGAGATCGAGCCGTTCGCCGCCGACACGGACGTGGTGATCGCGATGCACGGCGCACGGGCGACGGTCACTCGGTTGGACGCGGCAACCACGGGCATCGATCGGGTGCGGGCGATCGAGGCCCTCGCGCGCGGTGGATCGATGTAAGGATGAGGTCAGCCGCCTTGATCTCGAGGCGGCTTGCCTGCAGCCTTGGAAAAATCGAACTGGAGTGCCTGTGATCGACCGGACCCAGACGTTCTTTGGCGGCGCCGTCGACGCGCTGCGTCAGGATTTGCGGTACGCCGTGCGCTCGTTGCGCGCCGCGCCCGTGTTCGCGCTCGCCGTCATCGCAACGCTGGCCATCGGGATCGGCGGCAACACCGCGATCTTCAGCGTCGTCCACGGCGTGTTGCTGCGCGCCCTTCCCTTCGCGCGCGCAGACCGCGTCGCGATGATCTGGGAAACGGACCGCAACAGCGGCACCGATCAGGAACCGGGCTCCGTGCCGGACTTCTTCGACTACGCGCAGCGATCCCGGTCGTTCTCGGCGATTGCCGGCTGGACCGGACTGAATCGCACGTGGACCGACGGTGATCCGGTGCGCCTCTCGGTGGCGGCGATTTCGGCGGATGCACCGGCGGTCCTCGGCATCAGGCCCGCGCTCGGGCGCGGATTCACCAAGGCCGAGGACACCCCGGGCGGCGGATCGGTGGTGATGGTCAGCAACGACTTCTGGCGCGCTCGGCTCGGCGGAAAACCCGGCGTGATCGGCCAGCGCATTCGACTCGACGACAGCGTGTACACGATCGTCGGCGTGCTGCCTCCGGACGTGAGCTTTCCAGACGAGCACACGGATCTGTGGATGCCGCTGCAGCTCGCGCCAACGAGTGCGCCGCGCTCGCGGCACTGGATCACGATGATCGGACGACTGCGCGATGGAGTGACGCTGGCGTCCGCGCAGCGCGAGATGACCGGCATCGCGAGCCAGCTCGAGGCGGAATACACGCGCGACAACGTCGGCCGCGGCGTGCGCCTCCAGGCGCTGCCGGACGCGCTGCTCGGCTCCGTGCGGCAGGGGCTCGTGCTGCTGCTCGCCGCGGTGACGCTCGTGCTGCTCATCGCCTGCGCCAACGCAGCCAGTCTGCTGCTGGCACGGCTGGCCGCGCGCTCGCGCGAGATTGCCGTGCGCACCGCGCTCGGCGCATCGCGGCTGCGGCTGATCCGACAGTTTCTCGTCGAGAGCGCGCTGCTCACCGGTGCGGCGTGCGTCATCGGGCTCGGCCTGGCCGCCGCGGGACTGCGCCTGCTGGTGCGCGCGATTCCCGCGTCGGTGCCGCGGCGCGCGGACATCGCGATCGACGGCGCGGTGTTGTTCTGGACCTGCGCCGTGTCGCTGGTAGTCGCCATGGTGTTCGGACTGCTGCCGGCGTTCCAGCGAACGAGCGGCAGTGAGGAAACACTCAAGGGATCGCAGAGCCGCGGGGGCACGGCGTCGCGCCAGCACCAGCGCTTTCGCGCCGGGCTGGTGACGGCCGAGATCGCGCTCGCGCTGATGCTCGTGATCACGGCGGGACTGGTGGTGCAGACGTTCCGGAACGTGCGCGCGGTCAACCCCGGATTCCGCGCCGACCATCTCGCGCAGCTCTCGTATCAGTTGCCAACGGCGCGCTATCCGCAACAGTTCACGGCGAAGTATCCATTGGACTGGACGGCGGTATTGAACTTCCAGCGCGAGCTGCTCGCCGCCGCGCGGGCGGTGCCTGGCGTACACGCAGCGGCGCTCGCGACCAACGATCCGCTGACCATCGGCTTCACGAACAGCTTCGCGATCGAAGGGCGCGACGCGAGCACGATGCCGGATCAGGCCGAGCTGGCGACACGGCCGGTGAGCGCCGGATACTTCGAGGCCGTTGGCATTCCGGTGCTGCGCGGACGCGATTTCACCGACCACGACGACGCCAGCTCGCTGCCGGTGCTGGTCATCAACCAGGCGGCGGCGAATCGCTACTTTGCCAACCAGGATCCGATCGGCAAGCGCATGCGCTTCTGGGGCAGCTGGCACCAGATCATCGGTGTCGTGGGCAACGAACACTTCGCCGGACTCACCGCGGCCGCGCCACCGGCCATGTATCCGGTGATGGCGCAGACGCCGCAGGGCGCGGCCACGCTGCTCGTGCGAACGCAGGCCGATCCCTCGACGATGCTGCCGCTGTTGCGCGCCGCATTCCACACCGTGGATCCGCGGGTGGCGGCGTACGACGTGCGGACGATCGGCGACGTGATCGCGAACGAGACGGCGCCGCAACGGTTCTCGGCCACGCTGTTCGGCGCATTCGCGCTCGTGGCGCTGCTGCTGGCGTTCGTCGGGATCTACGGCGTGGTGGCGTACTCGGTGACGCAGCGGACGCGCGAGATCGGCATCCGGATGGCGCTCGGCGCGACTTCGGGCGACGTGACGCGGCAGGTGACCGGCCAGGGCGCGCGGCTGGCGCTTATCGGAAGTGTGATAGGAGTTCTCGGATCAGTGGCCGCGGGCCGGCTGCTGGCGCGGCAACTGTTCGGCGTGCAGGCGTGGGATCTGCCGACGTACGCGGCGGGTGTGATCGCGATCGTCGGGATTGCGCTGGTGGCGGCGTACGGGCCGGCGCGACGGGCGGCGAGTGTCGCGCCGATGACGGCGCTCAGGTTGGAGTAGGTCTCGATCCGCAGCGCTTCGGGCGCAGAGACTCAGGAGCAGGCTCATGGCATTGCAGGGGACGCGCGGCGGAGGCACGCGCGTGTTTGTCACGGGTGCGACGGGAGTCGTCGGTCGACGCGTCGTGCCGCAACTCGTGCGGCTTGGATACACCGTGGTGGCAGTTGGCCGCACGCCGCAGAAGCGTGCGCAGCTCGCGCAATGGGGCGCCGCCGCGACCGCCCTCAATCTGTTCGACCGCCGTGCGGTTGAGCGCGCGCTGCTTGATCAGAACATCGTGATCAACCTTGCGACGCACATGCCCTCTTCGAGCGTTAAGATGATGCTGCCTTGGGCGTGGCGAGAGAACGACCGCGTGCGCCGCGAGGGCTCGGCAATTCTCGTCAATGCGGCAAGCGCCGCCGGCGTGTCGCGCTTCATCCAGGAGTCGTTCGCTCCGATCTACGAGGAGGCCGGCGACCACTGGATCGACGAGCAGTCGCCGGTGCGACCCGCATCGTACAACCGAACGGTGCTCGACGCCGAGCGATCGGCGCAGCGGTTCACGGAGCGCGTCGGCACGGGCATCGTGCTGCGCTTCGCGAGCTTTTACGGACCCGATTCGATGCTGCTCGCTGAGATGGCCGGCGTGGTGCGCCGCGGCTGGTCACCGCTGCCCGGTCGCGCAGAGGCATACTGGTCGTCCGTGTCGCATGATGATGCGGCGAATGCGGTGATCGCGGCGCTGGACCTGCCGTCGGGGACGTACAATGTCTGCGATGATGAGCCGCTCACGCGGCGCGAGTGGGTGGATGCGTTGGCCGACGCGCTCGGGACGAGACATCCGCGACTGATCCCGGCATCAATGGCGATGCTCGGAGGCTCGGCGATGCGCCTACTGTCGAGGTCAGAACGGATCAGCAACGCGAAGTTGCGCCGGGCGAGCGGGTGGACGCCTAAATGGCGGAGTGCGCGAGAAGGGCTGTGCGAGGCGGTGCGACGCATCTTCGATTAAGCCTCCTCGGCGACCGCGCAGCCGTGGTACGGAACGACACAAGCCCGAGCTCGCGATGCGAGCTCGGGCTTCAGGTAAACATTGCCCCTCCTGGGATCGAACCAGGACTCTCCTGATCCAGAGTCAGGCGTGTTGCCAGTTACACCAAGGGGCAGCAGTTGTGTGGGATCGGCCGCACGCTTCGGGCTACTTCTTACCGCTTCGTACCCCCGAAGTCGACAAAAGCGCCAGAAATCGGCGCTGCGCGGCCTGTTGATTATACTTTGAGCGGCATCTTCCATCAAGGCTCGCGACCGCTCACCAGCGCGTGATCGGCGCCGCGGCGCGCGACGGTAACCTCCGCATTCATCATCGTTTGCACACTCCGCGGCTTCCGGCAGTCACGCTCGCCGCTCTGCTCCTTGCAGCCGCCTCGCTCGCCGGCTGCGGCGACTCGCTGCGAGCCGCCGGTCCCACGGCCGCGGCGGCGATCGCCAACGCGGACGCGCTCTTCGCCGCGGTGCAGACGCGCTTCACCAACGTCGAGCTCGCCCCTCGGTACTTCGCCGCCAAGCAGCGGATCGGCGAGCAGGCACTGACGCCGTCGCGCATCTTCGACGACACGTCCGTCTGGATGGCCGAGCCGTCACCAACGACCCGCGCCTTCTACGCCAGCGGCGACTGGGCCAATGGCCACTACCGCATGGAGCTGCGGCCGTCGCTCGAGCCGGTGGCGCGCATCGGCGACGCGCGGCACGCGATCACACTCGAGCAGCTCGAGCCGTCCGTCTACCGTTGGCGTACCAACGTCGAGATGGCGCTCGGCACCATCCCGGCGCCCGATATGAGCAATCTCATATCGGCGATGTTTCGCGCCGCGGACGGACGCACGCCGCGCGAGCTGCGGGCGGAGTACGCAGCCGCGCTGCCACGCGCGACGGCGGCGTTCGGGCATGGCTTCACGATCGATTCGCTCCGCACCACGTCTGGCGGCGACGGCACGACCGCGGTGTCGCTCACGGTCGGCTTTCGGCCGGAGCTGATGCGCGCGGCCTATCCGGCGCTGGCGAAATATCTCGACAAGTACCTGGGTCCGGCAAAGTATCGCGCCACGCTCGCCGATCGCGGCGGCGCCACGCTGCTCGAGATCGTGGGACGCGACCGCATGATGACCATGCGCTATCGCGTGCAGCACGGCACCGGACTCGTACCGCTCGCCGGCGCGCCGCGCCCGTGGCCGGACACGCTCGTATTCACGGCCGACGTCTCGCTCAAGGTCAAGATCTTCACGGTCGGCTTTCGGCACGTCGTTACGGATTTCATAATCACGAACGAGCCGCACGCGCGCGCGGTGACGTTCGTGGCCCGGCGCGAGCCCGAGTGGGACCTGCCGCTGTTCACGGAACATCTCATTCGCTCGGCGCTGCGGCGGCCGTTCATGGGCGAGGGTGCCATGTTCAGTCTTGGCGTGCGCGATGGCGGGCCGGCCGGGCAGACGCTGCTCGAGCGGCGCGCGCGACTCGACGTGCAGGAGAGTGCACTCGTGCGCTTCCTCGGCTCGCTGGCCGCACACGCGATCGGCGATCTCGACGCGAAGGTCGAGGCGGAGGAGGATCAGTTCATCCGCGACGGCTTCGCCGCGCTGCGCGAGGATCTCGCCGCGACGCGTGCGGCGCCGAGCGCGGGCGGGCAATCAGGGAAATAGAAAAACGCCACGATGCCCATGGGCTCGTGGCGTTCGGAGATTCCGGGAGTGAACTCGCCGGATCTGCCTCGCGCGCCGTCATTGGAACTCTGCGTCCTACCGAGCGGCGGCGGGCAATGATCCGTAGGTGCGAGATCCGTGCCGAACCGATCAATTGTTGCAACCCGAAGGCTGCGATGGAGCTGACCGGGATCGAACCGGTGACCTCTGCAGTGCGATTGCAGCGCTCTCCCAGCTGAGCTACAGCCCCTCGTCCGTGTGGCCGGCGGTGCCGGACTTCCCACGTATGGAAAAGGCCCCGCACCCGCGGGGCCGCTCCCGACGAACGAAACCTAGAGAGCGATGGGCGCTACGTCAAGAAGACGGACGAGCCGCAAGGAAGTAACATTCCTTCATGTTCTCTGATCTCCGCCCCGTCGAAGTCCTCGCCGCCGCCGACCGCATTCGACCGCTCGTCACGCGCACGCCGCTCGTGCGCAGCGACGCGCTGAGCGAGATCGCGGGCGGCGACGTGTTTCTCAAGCTCGAAAACCGGCAGCTCACCGGGTCGTTCAAGATTCGCGGCGCGCTGAACGTCCTGGCGACGCTCCCACCAGACGCGCGCAAACGCGGCGTGGTCGCGTCGTCGGCTGGCAACCATGGACTCGGCGTGGCGTACGCGGCCAAACACTTCGGCGTGAAGGCGACGATCTTCGTGCCGTCGACCGCACCGCGCGTGAAGCGCGATGGCATCGCCGCGCTCGGGGCGACGCTCGACACCTCGCAACCGCACTATGACGCGGCGATGGACGCGGCGAAAGCGTTCGCCGCCGATCACGGCGCCACGTTCATCAATCCCTGCCTGGGAGAGATGCTGCTCGCCGGCCAGGGCACGGTCGCGCAGGAGATACTCGGCGAGCTGCCGTCGCTCGCGTCCCTGGTCGTGAACGTGGGCGGCGGCGGCCTGCTCGGCGGCTGCGCGAGCCTCGTTCGGCGCGTGGCGCCGCAGGTGCGCATTGCCGGCGCGCAGAGTGAGCACACCGCCGCGATGTCGCGCTCGCTCGAGGCGGGACATCTCGTGGAGATCGAGAATGTGCCGACGATTGCCGAAGGACTCGCCGGACAGATCGATGAGGAGGCGCTCGACATCGGCCGGCACGCGCTCGACGAGATCGTGACGCTGAGCGAAGACGAGATCGCGCGCACGATCGAATGGCTGGAGCAAACGCACGGCGAGCGCGTGGAAGGCGCGGGCGCGTGTGGCGCAGCGGCGGTGTGGCTGCGGAAGCTGAAGGTACTCCCGACGCCGGCTGCGGTCGTGCTGAGCGGAGGAAATCGAGACGCCAGAACGGAACGACGGTAAGACGGGTCGCCCGGATGCGCGCTGGGGTGCGTAGCGTCTTGCATACTCTGCATATCCCAGCGGCCAGCGATGGCCGTCTTACCGTCTGATGTTCCCGTCTGCTACTGCGTACGGTCGTACCGTCCTGCAGCGGCCACCGGCCGCCGTCCTGGAATCCTACTGCCGTCCGCCTTCCGCCGGCCGTTGCGTGCCGACATTCCGATCGCGATTCGCGTTGGAGCTGGTCGAGCCGGAG
This sequence comes from Gemmatimonadaceae bacterium, assembly GCA_025928185.1. Lineage (GTDB taxonomy): Bacteria > Gemmatimonadota > Gemmatimonadetes > Gemmatimonadales > Gemmatimonadaceae > JAQBQB01. The sequence continues at coordinate 80,083 of JAICKA010000002.1, read as the reverse complement.
TTCGCGTTCGACGTGCCACGCTCGTTCTGACTGTCGATCGCAACCTGACGATCGCTCGCCGCAACGCCGCCACGAGAGTTCTGGAAATTCCCTTCCGCCGACTGCGATGCGCCGCCGGTGTTGGCCTGCGCCGCCGAGTTGGCGCGAGAGTGTCCGCGCGCTTCGCCGCCGCGACGGCCAATCGCCGCCATGTGCTCGCGATTCCGGCTCACGGCAACGCCGCCCTTGCGGCCGGCCTCGCGCGCTTCGCCAGAGTCGAACTCGTGGGCCGTGCCCTTCGCGTGCGCGGCCTTGCCACCCTTGCTCGCGATCTCCTTCTGCTTGTTCCGATCCATCGACGCGAACCCGCGGTTGCTCCGCGTCCGCACCGATCCGCTCTGTGCAGCGTCTTGTCGTCCGTTGTCGCTCGAGACGTCGCGCTGCCGATCACGGTCACTGTTGGCTCCCGCGATGCGATCGTCGTTGCCCGGTCTACTCGGCATCCTGCTCCTCCTAAAGATTTGGCTCTTTCCGATCGTGGCCGTTCAGTCCCGCAGGTGCGTTCGGGTCCGACGCCGTGTGCTCCAGGCCCCCCCCGGGGCATTGCGACGAAAAACGAGTGCAAACTGCGCGCCGGGTCCACCTCCAACCGTCAGCCTGCCGTCGTCTCGCCTCCAAGCAAGGTCAGTACCTCGCCCGTGATGTAACTCGAATCCACATTGCTGGCAAAGAACACGTATGCCGGCGCGACTTCCTCCGGTTGGCCCGGCCGCTGCATGGGTACCGCATGGCCGTGCTTTGCCGCTTTGCCGGCCGGCTTGTCGGCGACGTTGAGCGGCGTCCAGATCGGGCCTGGCGCGACGCAGTTCACGCGAATGCCCTTCTCCACCACGTTCTGCGCCAGCGATTTCGTGAATGCGTGAATCGCGCCTTTCGTCGCCGAGTAGTCGAGCAGCTCCTTGCTGCCCTGCAACCCGGTGATCGATCCGGTATTCACGATCGAGCTGCCCGACTGCATGCGCGCGATCGCCGCTCGCGCCATGTAGAAGTAGCCGAAGATGTTCGTGCGGAACGTCCGCTCCCACTGCTCGTCGCTGATGTCCTCGATCGACGGCTGGTGATGCTGGTACGCCGCGTTGTTCACGAGAATGTCGATGAAGCCGAACGCGTCGATCGTCGCCTGCACTGCGCGCTCGCAAAAGTCCGGATCGCGCACGTCGCCGGGAACGAGCAGACAGCGGCGGCCTTCGGCGACGACCGCGCTCTCGGTCACTTCGGCGTCGCCCTGCTCCTCCGGCAGATAAACGATGGCGATGTCCGCGCCCTCGCGCGCATACAGCACCGCGACCGCGCGACCAATGCCGGAGTCGCCGCCGGTGATCAGTGCCGCGCGCCCATCGAGCTTGCCCGAACCTTTGTAGCTCGGCGCCTCGAAGCGCGGCTCGGGCGTCATCTTCGATTCGAGCCCCGGCCGTGGCTGATGCTGCGGCTTGAACGGCGGCTTCGGCTTGCGCGACGTACCGCGCTTCGTCGTGGGCATGTGGCTCCGCGAGTGAAATCGGCAGAGTGTGGCGGCGCAAGAAGCAGTCCAGTCACGCACTATATTCCCGGCCATGTCTCTGAGCATTCGCCTTCTCGGCACATCGGCGTCGCGTCCGACGATCGAGCGCAATGTGGCGTCGTTGGCGGTGCACCGCGAAGGCGAAACGCTGATGTTCGATTGCGGCGAGGGCACGCAACGCCAGATGATGCGGTACGGCGTGTCGTTCGCGCTCGGCGACATCTTCTTCACGCACATGCACGCCGACCACCTGCTCGGCGTGATCGGACTGCTGCGCACCATGGCGCTGCAAGGCCGCACCGAACCGCTCCGATTGTGGGGACCGCGTGGAGCGGCTCGCACGTTCAAGCGCGTGGAGGCGCTCGGCTTCGAGCGGCCGGCGTTTCCGGTGGAAACCGCGGAGCTCGAGGCCGGCCAGTGCATCGAGCGGACCGGCTACATCATACGCGCGTTCGCCGTGGAGCACCGCGGCTCATCGTCGCTCGGCTACGCGCTGGTCGAAGAGGAGCGGAAGGGCCGGTTCGATCCCGAGCACGCACGCGAGCTGGGAATTCCGGAAGGCCCGATGTGGGGACAGATCCACCGCGGCATGGCGGTGACGCTCGACGATGGGCGCGTCGTCGAGCCGTCGGAACTGGTCGGCCCAAAGCGGCCCGGCCGCATCGTCGTGATTACCGGCGACACGCGGCCGTGCGCCGCGACGATCGATGCCGCACGTGGCGCAGACCTGCTGATTCACGAAGCGACGTTCGGCGTCGAAGAGGCGGAGCGCGCGGTGGAGACGGGACACTCAACGGCCCGGGAGGCGGCGCAGGTTGCGTACGCCGCCGGCGTGCGGCGGCTCGTGCTCACACACTTTTCGGCGCGCTACTCGCGCGATGCGTCGGAGCTCGTCGCGGAAGCGCGTGCGGTATTTCCGAACACGATCGCGGGAAAGGACGGGCTGGAGATCGAGGTGCCGTTCCGCGACGCGGCCGGCGATCAGCCGTCGGACGCCTGAATCGGCAGGAGCGGATCGGGGCGCGAGATACGCATCGAGCGGCGGTAGAGGCGCGCCAGCTCGTCATCGTTCAACGCTTCCATGACCTTTTCGCGCGACAGATGGGACGTGACGCTGCGCGCCTCTGGACCGTGGCTCAGGTACCAGTTGTACCGATCGAGCCGTGCGGTCCGGCCATCCGGATGGCGGAAGATCACCATCGCGTTGCTCGACCCGGGCAGGTCGACGTCGACCGCCCACTCGACGCCATCGGGGGAACGCCAGGCTTTCATATTCTCGAATTGAAGTTTCAGCCGACGAGCGCTGGAAAGAGCGGCTGCCGCGCCGCGTAGCCCGCGTCGGCCTCATGCCAGAACTGCACCTCCGGCTCGCCGAGGCGCCAGCAGAGCAGCACCCGCCGACCGGCCATCTCGCTCGGAAAATCCACGAGTCCGAGCCGCCGGTCCTTGAGCTGGATGCCGAGCTCCTCGAGCTCGCGCTGATAGCCATCGATCTCGCGGGCGAGCGCAAGGACTTCCTGCTCGAGCGATTCCGTTCGGGCGCGGTTCTCGTCCGTGGTCGCGGCGGAGGCCGCGAGATCGAGCTCGAGAATCGCGTCGCGCCAGCGACGATGCTGGCGGACGACGTCCTCGACGATCTTCACGACCAGCGGAAGCGTGCGATTGGCCTGCTCGACAGTGAAGAGCTGCATGGGGAGAAGGTAAGCAATCAGCGCTTCCGCCGCTGCTCCTTGATGCGCTGCTCTTCGTTCTGGCGCTCCGCCAGCCGGCTGCGACGCCGCTCCTGAGCCGCCGCGGCCCGGCGCAACTCGTCCTCCGTCTCCGGCACGAGCGCCGGCACTTCGATCGGCCGGCCGTTCCGATCCACCGCGACGAAGGTGAGATAGCACGAGTTGGTATGGCGCCGCTCGCCGGTCAGCAGCTCCTCGGCCTCGACGCGCACGCCTACTTCCATTGAAGTGCGGCCGGCGAAGTTGATGCTGGCCTTCATCACCACCAGGTCGCCGAGATGGATCGGCTCGCGGAAGTCGACGCGATCAATCGATGCCGTAACGACGCTGGCGCGGCTGTGGCGGAATGCGGCGATCGCGGCGCACTTGTCCATCATGGACAGGATCACGCCGCCGAACACGTGCCCCATGTTGTTGGCGTGCTCCGGCATCATGAGCTCGGAGGTTTCGTGCTGGCTTTCGCGAACGGTCTTGGATGGTCGCATGGCGGGTGTTCGAGACCAGATGACGATCTGCCGGAGTACTGGCGGACGCAACACGAGTCGTTTCGTCGTACGATGCGGCTTCGTTGAACGCCCGGATCAACGCGCGTCGATCCGGAGCCGAAACGGCCGGCCGGTCCAGCCAATCGATGCGCTGAATGGGTGACGAAACGGACGCGATCGACCACTCGTGATCGGCCGTGTCCGCAATCGACAGACGAGCAATCTCGCCGGATGTGTCGTAGCGAGCGATGATCTGATAGCCGGGTTGGCGCCAGCGGTCGTTGCCGTGCGCGTCCTCGCGCGGATAGCCGCTGACGACCGTCCGCCACCAGCTCGCTGTAGGGGCTGTCAGTGGATCGAGCTCGACGAGCTGAGTCGCGGCCTCGTTACCGCGAGCGGGCACGGCGAACGTCACCGCCGGCTGACCCTCCGCTTCGTCGAGCGTGAAGCTGGCCGGATCGAACCGCAGTGTGCCGAGCGCAGCCGCGGCCCGGCCCGTGGGACGAGGCAAGGCGCGCAACGCACGAAGCACCGAATCGCGCTCATCCTGATACAGCCGACGTCCCTGCTCCACGAGCGCCGCCCCGGCCGATGCGCCGAACAGATCGGCGATGGCAACGCGCTGGCGCGTGCGCAGATCGATGACGCCGCGCTGGCTGGAGCTCCATGGCTCCTGGTCGGCCGCTTCGATGTCGACGTCGTACTCATATGAGACGTACGGCCCGAGCACGCCGAGGATGTCGATGTCCGCGGCAGCGGAAGTGGCCGGATCGGCGTCGCCATCTTCGCCGGGCGCCAGCGGCTGTTCGTCGGGATGCGCCCGCGCGTACGCGGCGGCGATGCGCGGAACGATCGTGTCGACGAACACCACCGCGCTGTCGCCGGAACGCAGATCGCGGCGGTACAACCGCTCGCCGAGCAGCAGCGCGTCCGGATAGGAGTAATCGTCGTCGGCGGTGTACAGCTCGTAGAAGCGGCCGTCGGAATGCGCGAGCGTGAGCGGCTCCCCGCGAACCCGAACGCCGCTGGCTCCGATCGAGACCCAGAAGGTGGAGTCGGCGGTGCTGACGAGAAATTCGGCGGCGGGCGGCGAGCCACTCGCACGCACGTTTCGCGATCGAGTGCACGCCGCGCCACACACGACCACACAAACGGTCGCGAGGGTGCGCGCGCTGGTGCGAAAACGCATCGGGCAAATATACAGCGGGAACGACGGCGAATCGCTGCTTAAATTGGAGGAATCACTCCGCCGGACGGCCATTTCGCACATGCGTATTTCCGCGCTGCTGCTGTTCTCTCTCGCCGCGTGCAGTCCTGCCGCCGAGCATGCGGGCCAGGTGGCGGCGGCGCCGGGCGACGTCAGCGCCGCGGCACGCGCTGCGGGGACAAGCGCGGCGGCACCGAGCGCGGCGGCACCGAGCGCGGGGGCACCGAGCGCCGCGGCCGCGAAGCGACGCCGTGCTGGCCCGGATACGGTCGGCTCACCGGCCATTCGCGCGCTGTACGTGAACCGCTGGACGTCGCACAGCAAGCGGAAGATGGCGCATCTGATCGCCATCGCGGACTCGACCGAGATCAACGGCATGGTCGTGGACATGAAGGACGAATTCGGGCTGAATTACGTTTCCTCGAATTCGACTTTCATGAAGAACGCCGGGACCGCCGGCAGGATCGCGAACGTGCGCGCGTTCGTCGACACGCTCAAGGCGCACGGCATCGTGCCGATCGCGCGCATGGTGGTGTTCAAGGATTCGGTGACGGCGCGCGTGCATCCCGAGTGGACGATCCGCAAGGAAGACGGATCCGTGTGGCGCGACAAGAAGGGCATTGCGTGGGTGAATCCGTATCACCGCGAGCTGTGGGCGTACAACATCGGCGTGGCCGAAGAGCTGGTGAAACTCGGGTTCGAGGAGATCCAGTTCGACTACATCCGCTTTCCGGAGCCGTATCCGAGTCTGCCGAAGCAGGTGTTCCCTGGCGCGAACGGCGTGTCGAAGCGCGAGCTGCTGGCGCAATACCTCACGGAGGCGAAGACGCGGCTCAACACGCTCGGCGCGCGCAGCACCGCTGACATCTTCGGGCTCGTCACCACCGTGAGGGGCGCGCTCGAAGTTGGCCAGGAGTGGGAGAAGATTTCGCCGCACGTCGACGTCGTGCTGCCGATGGTGTATCCGTCTCTCTACCCGCACGGATCGATGGGATTCTCGAATCCGAATGCCGAGCCGTATCAGATCATCGTGCGGGCAATCTCACGGGCGCGCGAGCGCGACGCGAAGCTCGGCATCACCACGCCGGAGCACATTCGTCCGTGGATCCAGGCGTACACCCTTGGCAAGCCGCCGTATGGACCCGAGCAGCTGACCGCGGAAAAGCAGGCGGTGTACGATGCCGGCTACGACGGGTGGGTGATGTGGAACGCGGGCTCGAACTTCGATGATTTCGTGCCGGCGCTCGCCAGGACGTTCACGTCGCAGAAGAAGCGGATCGACTCGTCGAGAACGGCTCCGTAGCTCAGCGCCGCCGCGGCACGTCAGGCTGCGCCGCGGGATTCGCCTTCTCGCCCGCGGCGCCGATCGCCGGCAGGTGAATCGCCATGAGCCCAATCGACTCTTCGAGACCCAGCTCCCGTCGAACGATGGTGCTGTCCGCGCCGGCGTGCTTCACGGTGAGAATGATCGTGTGCGCCCGCTCGACCCCGCACAGGTGGAAGCTCCCGTTCGCACTGGTTCGTAGATCTCGCGACGTGGTGCCGGCGAACACGGCGCCCGTCGAATTCTGGCTGAGTGCCGTAATCCAGTGGGCGTGAATGGAGGCGTGCGGGGCCAGTGATCCGTCGGGCATGAACACCTGGCCGAGGATGATGCTGGTATTGGGGCGCGCCGCCGGCTGGTCCTGACAGACCTCGCCGAGCCAGTCGGCGAGTGACGCGAACGCGAGATGTACGCTGTCCACCTTCGCCGTTTCGGCGGTGATGCGCGCGCTCGTCGTCTGAGCCAGACCGTACTGCGGGTACTGCTCGTTGTTCGCCATCACGATCCACGGGCCTGGCAGCACGTGATCGAACCTGAACGCGCCCGTGACGTCGGTATGCGTGCTGTCCGTTGCACCGTCGAGCCAGACCAGCGCGCCGACCACCGGCTTGTTGCTGCCACGTTCGACGATCGTTCCCGCGACGTGCGCCATGCTGGCTTCCCAGTGCACGCCGTCCGGCCAGCGCGCCGATACCAGCCGCCCGCCGGATTCCTGGAGTTGGGTGACCACGGTGCGCCAACGCGTCGCCCGCCTACGATCGAAGGCGTCCCCCGGATTGCCCGAGCCGCGGGTCATCGTGAGTCCCGCCAGGCGCAAATACCAGCGGTCGATGAAGACGATGCCCGGCCGCAACTCGGCGAACGAGAGGAACCCGCCGGAGCCGACGTGCTCCGCCGCCGGCTCGAGGTTCGTGTAGCGGAAATCGAGCGTTCGGAGCGCGAGCGGCTCGCGAGCCATCCACAACGTGCCGGTCACGTCGACGATCGTGTCGACCGAATGCGCGGGCCGGAAGCTGAGACCAACTTCGCCGGGGTGGTCGCGATCGGCGTCGACCACGGTGAAGCAGTGCGCGCTGGCGAAGCTCGGATCAAGCAGCACGTCGGCGTCGGGCGCTTCGAAGACGCGGCCGGTCGGGTCTTCCCTCAGATACCCGTACTTGACGAATTCCGCGGCGGGCCGCGCCGCGACGAACGGCCGATTGCTCGGCCCCGCGTGCGTGTGCGCCGTCTGGTCTTCCACCTCACGCGTGTGCGGATCAAGGGTGCGGTCGAAGATCAGTGTGCGGACCTGCGCCGGCACCGCTTCGCGGGCGACCACGGTCGCGAGCAATCCGGCTCGCGCCTGCTCCCACAGTGCGACGGCCGCGGCACCATGCGTCGTGGTCGGACACGAGGTCCGATCCTGAATGAGCATGCCCTCGATGAGCTGGGGCACCGGCAGCATGCTGACGTCGAGCAGGATGTCTCCGGCCGCCGGCGCGCGCGGCACGGCGACATCACGCGGACGAAAGCCAATGCGAAGCACCTGCAGTCGCGCGGCGCCGTCCGCAGCGAGATGATATTGGCCGAGCGCGTCGGTGATGGACCGGCCACGCTGCCGGCCAGCGGCGTCGACGACGGCGACCACGGCGCCGGGAATCGGCAACGCGCTCGCCGAGTCACGCACCACACCCCGGATCTGCTGGGCGCCGGCGGCCTGGGCGGCCACCGCGAACGCTAATGCGAATTCTCGAATTGCCCGCATGTCCCGCTCCCGCGCCGCTTCGCCTTGGGCGGCCGACGAGTCGTCAGCCGCGCAGCGCGCGCACGCCGTCGATCAAACGGCCAACCTCGTCCTCGCTGGTGTAGCAGCTGCATCCGACGCGCACCAGACCGTCGGCCGCCTGTCCGAGACGCTCGACGACGGTGGCCGCGTAGAAATCACCGTTCGAGACGTACACGGCGCGCTTGGCCAACGCGCTGGCTACGTCGTCCGTCCGATAGCCTCGCAGCGTGAACGACAGCGTCGGCGTGCGCGGCGTACCGGGCTTTGGCCCATATAGCGTCAGTCCGTCGATCTTCGCAAGCTCGGTCCACAGCCGTTCGAGCAGCGCGTCGCCGCGCGCGTGCAGCGCGGCGTACGTGGACGTGAGCGCCTTCCGGCGAGACTCATGCCGGTGCGCGGCCGAGAGCGAGGCGAGAAAGTCGACCGCCGCGGCCGCGCCGACGATGCCTTCGTGATTCTGCGTCCCGGTTTCCAGCCGCTCGGGCGATTCCTGCGGCGCGGGCTCGAGGCGCGGCGCATCGAGCGCTTCGATCATCTCCCGCCGGCCCCACAGCACGCCGATGTGCGGTCCGTAGAACTTGTACGCCGAACAGGCGAGAAAGTCGCAGCCGATTGCCTGCACGTCCACGAGCACGTGCGGCGTGTAGTGCACGGCGTCGACAAAGACGCGCGCGCCGGCCTTGTGGGCGAGCGCGGTGGCGCGCGTCACGTCGGTGATGGTGCCGAGCGCGTTCGAGGCGGCGCCGATGGCGAGCAGCTTCGTACGCGGACCGAGCGCCGACTCGAGACTGCTCCAGTCGAGCCGCCCGTCCTCGGTGCGCATCTCCACGGTGCGGATCGTGATGCCGCGATCCTTCTCGAGCGCGCGCCAGGGCGCCACGTTGCCGTGATGATCCAGCTCGGTGATCACCACTTCGTCTCCCTTGCCCCACTCGCGTCCGAGCGACCGCGCGAGATGGAAGGCGAGCGTGGTCATGTTCTGGCCGAACACGATTTCGTCGGGCCGGCCGTTCAGCAGATCGGCGAGCGCTTCACGCGAGCGCGCGATCAGCGCGTCCGTCTCCTCGCTGGTGGGATAACGCCAGTGCGTATTTGCGTTGTGGTGCAGCAGGTACTCCGACATGGCGTCGACGACGACCTGCGGGACCTGCGTGCCACCCGGACCGTCGAAGTACGCGACGGGCACGCCATCCTGCTCGCGCTCGAGCGCGGGAAAGTGATCGCGAATGCCTTCGACCGACGCGACGTCGGAGATGGCGGGATCGATCATCGTCGTCATGCGATCTCCACTCCTGCCCATTGTTCGATCATCTTCACGGCTTCGACGTGATCGGCCGTTTCGCCGAGCTCGCCGCGCGCGACACGGAACAGATCCGCCGCGAGCTGGAGAATGGGCGCCGGTACGCGATTGTCGCGCGCCATGTCCGCCGCGATGCCGATGTCCTTCTCCAGCAGCGCCAGTCGAAAAGTACGCGGAAAGGCACGCGACAACACCCGCTCAGGAAAGAGGTTCATCGACGTGTTCGAGCGGCCGCTCGACGAGTTGATGACGTCGAGCGCGAGCGCGGGATCGACGCCGGCCTTCACGAGCGCAGCGAGCCCTTCGGCCGTCGCCAGCACGTGAATCGCAAGGAACGCGTTGTTCACCGCCTTGACCGCATCGCCCGCGCCAACGTCGCCGCAGTGCACGATCTTCTGCCCGAAGGCTTGCAGCACGGGGCGCACGCGGTCGAGCGTCGCGGCATCTCCGCCCACCATAACGGTGAGGGTGCCCTTTTCCGCGCCGGTCGTTCCGCCGCTCACCGGCGCATCGATGAATCCGACGCCCTGCTCGGCGAGACGCGCGGCGATGCGGCGCGAGGTGGCCGGGTCGCCGGAGGTGCAGTCTATGAGGGTGGCTCCCTTGCGGAGTCCAGCCATGAGACCATCCGGCCCGTCGAGCAAGGACGCGACGTCGTGCGAGGTGGAGAGACAGGTGATCACGACATCCGCGCCGCGCGCCGCGTCCGCCGGTGTGTGGGCGTGTCGAGCGCCTGTTTCGCGCGCGAAGCTGGCCGCGCGTTCGGCGGTGCGATTCCAGACGGCGAGCGGCATACCGGCCGCCGCAATGCGAGCCGCCATCGGACGCCCGATGGCGCCGAGGCCAAGGAAGGCGATGTTCATGCGTCAGAACATAACGCGCCCACTACATTTCTCGCATGATCACGCGCGCGCGTGTCGAGGGCATGAGCTGTCAGCATTGCGTCCGAGCCGTATTCACCGGCCTGGCCGGCGTGGAGGGCATCGTGCGTGCGGACGTGTCGATCGGGGCGATCGAGGTCGAGCACGATGGACGCGTGACGTTCGAGCAATTGCGCGACGCGGTGGCGGTCGCCGGTTACCGGCTGGTGGAAGCTCAGACGAATCGGCGCGCCCTGCCGCTCGCCTGAGCGCGCCTCACACCGCGACGGCGTCGGATGCCGTCGCGATCAGCTCGTCCAGCCGGCTCGCGTCGAGCGGCATTCCGTCGGGCGACTCGAGCACGAAACCGGCATCGCGGATCATCTCGTAGTCGGCGCGCGCCGCCTGACCCGGCGTCGTGAGATAGTCGCCAATGAAAATCGAGTTGGCCGCATAGAGACCGAGCGCCTGCATGGAACGCAGGTGCACCTCGCGCCCGCCGGCGATGCGGATCTCCTGCGACGGCAGCAAAAAGCGATACAGCGCCAGTACGCGCAGGCAGCGGCGCGGATCGAGCGACGACCGTGCCTCGAACGGCGTGCCGGGAATTGGAATGAGAAAGTTCACCGGCACGCTGCGCACACCGAGCTCGCGCAGCGACAATGCGAGATCGATGATGTCGTCGTCCGTCTCGCCCATCCCGATGATGCCGCCCGAACAGGTCTTCATGTTCGAGTGGGCGACGTGACTGACGGTCGCGACGCGATCGTCGAACGTGTGCGTCGTCACGATCTCGCCGGTGAACCGCTCGGAACTGTTCAGGTTGTGATTCACCTGATCCACGCCGGCTTCCTCGAGCCGGCGCACGTGCTCCTCGGTGAGCAGCCCGAGGCAGGCGCAGACGTGCATGTCGTGCCGCGCCTTTACCTCGCGCACGGCGTCGAGCACTTTCTCGAACACGCGGCCGCCAGGCGCCCGGCCGGAGATCACCATGCAGAACGTGCCGACGTTGAGGCTCGCCGCGCGGTCCGCGGCCGCGAGGATCCTTTCGCGAGCCATGAATGGATACTTCTCGATCTCCGCTGCGGACACCGACGACTGCGAGCAGTAGTGGCAGTCCTCGGGACAGAGGCCGCTCTGCGCGTTGAGCAGAAAGTGCAACCGCACGCGATTGCCGAAATGATGCCTGCGCACGCGGTACGCCGCCGCGAGCTGGTCGAGCAGCAGCTCGTCCGGCGCACGGAGCACGGCCAGCGCGTGCTCGCGCGAGATCAGCTCACCGGCGAGCGAGCGGTCCGCCAGCGAATTCCAGTTCTGGAAAGACATGAGGCAGGAGTTGGTCGGAGAGAGAGTCGAAGTCGTCGGCCGACTCGAGGTGCGGCGTTTCGACGACGTGCACACCTTCGACTTCGGCGAGCAGTGCGGCGTTGTCCCGCGCCGAGCGGTCGGGCGCCGCGTCCAGCTGGTTGAGCACGAGCGCGCGCAGGGTGAGGCCGCGGCGCCGCAGGTGCGCGAGCGTGAGCCGTGTATGGTTGATGACGCCGAGCCGGTTCGCCGCGACGAGCACCACTTCGAGCCGCCAGCGCTCGAACAGATCGTCGTAGGCGAGCGACTGCGTCACCGGCACCAGCAATCCACCCGCACCTTCGACGATCAGCGCGTCCGTCTTCGATTCCGCAGCGCGCACCACGTCATCCAGAAAACCGAGATCGATCGGCGCGCCGCACGCCCGAGCGGCGACCAGTGGCGCGACGGGATCCGGCAGCGTGATCGGCGCGGTCTCGACGAGCGGCAGAATGCCGCCCGCGGCACGCGACAGCCGCGCACCGTCGCGCGCTGGATCGTCGAACGCCACTCCGGTTTCGACCGGCTTGAGCGCGGCAACTCGCAACCCGGCGCGTCGCAGGCCTGCGGCAAGCGCGCAGGAAACGACTGTCTTCCCGACGCCGGTATCGGTGCCGGTCACGCCGATGCGGATCATTGCGCCTTCACGAAATCCGTGATCACGCCGTAGGCGAGCGCCAGATCGTCCGCGGTGGTGCAGAAGGGCGGCATGATATAGACGGTATCGCCGAGCGGCCGGAGGAGCACGCCGCGCTCGAGTGCGTACGACGCGAGCGCGCGCCCGACTCCGCTCAGATATCCGCGCTCGGGTGCGACGAGATCCATGGCGATGATGGTGCCGAGCACGCGGACATTGGTGATCCCGTCCATCGCGGCAAACTGGCGGGCGGCCGCACGGTGCGACGCCTCGATGCCCGCGCGCCGCCGCGCCGAGCTGTCATCGAGCAGCGCCAGCGACGCCAGCGCCGCGGCGCAAGCGATCGGGTTGGCGCAGTATGAGTGCCCGTGAAAGAGCGTCTTCGTACGGTCGCGATCGAGGAACGCGCCGAAGATGGCGTCGGTCGCAAAAGTGGCGCCGAACGGGAGAAAGCCGCCGGTGATGCCTTTGGACACGCACATGAGATCCGGGGCGATCCGGGCGTGCTCGCACGCGAAGAGCGGCCCGGTGCGGCCGAACCCGGTCATCACCTCGTCAGCGATGAACAGCACGCCCGCCGCCGCGGCGCGTTCGCGAAGCGCCCGCAGCCGCTCGGCCGACCACATGCGCATGCCGCCCGCGCCGAGCACCAGCGGCTCGACGATGATCGCCGCGACGTCCACGCCGCGATCGGCGAGCACGCGATCGAACGCGGCGACGACGTCTTCATCGACCGGATCGGGCAGCCGCACGACGTCGAACAGCTTTTCGCTGAACGGATCGGTGAACAATCCGCGCGCGCTCACACTCATCGCGCCAAAGGTGTCGCCGTGATAGGCGTTCTCCAGCGCGACGACCAGCCGCCGGCGCTCGCCGAGGTTTCGCCAGTACTGGAGCGCCATCTTCACCGCGACTTCCACAGCGGTGGATCCATCGTCGGAGTAGAAGACGCGCGCGAGCCCGGCCGGTACGCGTTCGACGAGCGCCGCCGCGAGACGCGACGCCGGCTCGTGCGTGAAGCCGGCGAAGATCACCTGCTCGAGCGTGCGTGCCTGCTCGGCGATGGCCGCGGCGACTTCCGGCTGTGCGTGACCGTGCAGCGTCACCCACCACGACGAGATGGCGTCGAGGATCGGCCGATCATTCGCGTCGTAGAGGTACGCGCCGAACGCGCGACGCACGGGAACCGGCTCGTCGCCCAGGCCGTGCTGCGTGTACGGATGCCAGACGTGGCGCGCGTCGGCGGCTGTCAGATCGAACGTGGTGGCGCTCATCAGCGCAGCGCCTCCGCGACCGCGGCAGCGAGCGCGCAGATCTGTTCGTCCGTGTGTGCCGCGCTGAGTGAGATGCGCAGGCGCGACGTTCCATCCGGTACTGTGGGGGGTCGCACTGCGCCGATGAGAAATCCGGCGCACGCGAGTCGCTCGCCGACGTGCACCGTTCGCGCGGCGCTCCCGACGACCACCGGCACGATGTGCATCGACTCGGCGCCGTACACCGGCACTCCGCGCGCATGAAGCGATTCGCGGAGCAACCGCGCATTCGCGGCAACTCGCTCGCGGCGATTCGGCTCCGACGTCGCAATGCGAATTCCTTCGGCCGCCGCCGCGGCCTGTGCCGGCATCGGCGCGGTGGAAAAGATGAACGAGCGGGCGCGATTCAGCAGATACGTACAAAGCACGTCCGAACCGGCGACGTATGCGCCGGCTGCGCCGAACGCCTTGCCGAGGGTACCGACCGTCACGTCGATCTCGCCGTCGACACCGAGGAGCGCCGCAGTGCCCCGACCGTCGGGCCCGATCACGCCGGCAGCATGCGCGTCGTCGACGTAGGTCCACGCATCGAACCGGCGCGCCAGGTCGACGATCGCGGCCAGCGGCGCGACGTCGCCATCCATCGAGAAGATGCCATCGGTGACGATCAGCGCGCGGCGGTGCGCCACACGGTGTTCGGCGATCAATGCGGCCAACGCGTCCGCGTCGGCATGCTCGTAGACGTGCACCGTGGCGCGACTCGCGCGACAGCCGTCGATCAGCGATGCGTGATTCAGCCGATCCGAGAAGATGACGTCCTCGCGCGAGACCAGCGCCGGAATCACTCCGGCATTCGCCGCATAGCCGCTGGAGAACGACAGCGCGCGGTCCGTCCGCGCGAAGCGCGCGATCTCGCGCTCGAGCGCCGCATGCTCCGTGGTGGTACCGGCAATCAGCCGCGAGGCCGTTGCGCCGGTACCCTGCTCGCGCAGCGCACGCGTGGCCGCGGCGGCGAGGCGCGGATCGGACGCGAGTCCGAGGTAATCGTTCGAGCCGAAATCGACGGCCGGTGCACCGTTGCTCGAGACCACGGCGCCGCGGCGGCCCGACAGCGTGCGCGGGTGCCGCTCGAGATCACGCCGCCGCAGCTCGGCGAGATCGTCGCCGAGCGCGCGATCGAGCGACGATGCACGCGCATCGGTCGGCGCAATGCTGGTGGGAGGAGTTTCGACGCGGGGCACGACGCACGGTAACCCGTTCTCGACCGCGGAGCCAGACGTCGCACGCCGCCGGTGGATTTCTCTCGTGAATCGCGCGGCGAAGGGTTGTCTCGCCGCGCTCGCCGTGCGTAATTTGCCGCGCCACTCCGGCGAGGACGGCACCCATGACGCCATCGCAGCGAAATCCAGAGGACCGGCCGGTCGCGGCGTTGCTCGCGCCCGACATCGTCGCGCTGCTCGATGAATCCCCCGCCGCGATCGCCGCGGAGACCGAGGAGGTACACCCGGCGGATCTCGCCGACGTCGCCGAGCTGCTCGAGCACGACCAGCTGCAGGCGTTCCTGACCGCGCTCGGTCCGGCGCGCGCCGCCGACGTGCTCGAGTATCTCGACGAGGAATTGCGCACCGAATTCCTCGAGGCGATCACGCCGCGGCAGGCGGCGGCGCTCGTCAGCGAGATGACGCCGGACGACCGCGCCGACACTCTCGAGGAGATCGACGAGGAGCACGCGGACGACATTCTCGCCGAGATTCCGCGCGAGGCGCGCCAGGAAACGGAGCGGCTGCTGTCGTACGAGCCGGACACCGCCGGCGGATTGATGACGACGGAGTTCGTGTCCGTCTCGCAGGACATGACGGTCGAGTCGGCACTGGAGAATGTGCGCGCGGTCGCTCGCTCCGGAAAGAAGGAAGCGATGAGCGCGATCTACACGACGGATGTGCAAGGGCGCGTCGTGGGCGTGATGTCGCTGCGCGAGCTGCTCGCGGCGCCGTTCGGCGGCAAGATCGGCGAGATCGCCTGGTCGGAAGTGGTGAGCGTGAGTCCGCTCGCGGATCGCGAGGAAGTCGCGCGGCTGATCGCGAATTACGATCTCGTCGCCGTGCCGGTGGTGAGCGAGTCCGGCCACGTGATGGGCGTGATCACCGTCGACGACGTGATCGACGCGATCCAGGAAGAGCAGACGGAAGACGTCCAGAAGTTGGGCGGTATGGAAGCGCTGGACGAGCCGTACTCGCAGATCGCGTTCTGGCGGATGATCCGAAAGCGCGCCGTGTGGCTCAGCGCTCTCTTCCTGGGCGAGATGCTGACGGCGACGGCGCTCGGCGCGTATCAGAAGGAGATCGACAGGCAGACGGTGCTCGCGCTGTTTCTGCCGCTGATCATCAGCTCGGGCGGCAACTCGGGGTCGCAGGGCACGTCGCTGCTCATTCGCGCGCTGGCGCTGCGCGAAGTGACGCTGCGCGACTGGTGGCGCGTCGCCGGTCGCGAGGTGATGACCGGCGTCACACTCGGCGTGATCCTGGCGATCATCGGATTCGTCCGCATCGAGCTGTGGCAGGCGATGGCGAGTCACGGCTGGTCGGTGCTTGGCGTGCAAATCGGCCACAATTACGATCTCGTGGCGAAGAACGGGCAGGAGATTCTCGTCGCCGGGCAGCATCATCTGCTCGCGGTGACGGTGGCGTTCTCGCTGCTCGGCGTCGTGACGTTCGGCACGCTCGTGGGATCGATGCTGCCGTTCGCGATGCGCAAGCTGGGATTCGATCCCGCCAACGCGTCGGCCCCGTTCGTTGCGACGTTCGTCGACGTCACCGGGCTGATCATCTACTTCAACGTCGCGGCACACATTCTTCTGCGATAACGACTCGCCCGCTCACCGATCTCCGCGCATGCACGAGTAGTGGCAACGCGCGTGCAGACGTGAGTTCGTTGTCGGCACATGACATTGGCAGAAGAAATGCAGTCGGATGGGCATCCATATTTCTGACTGAAACAACCGCGCGACGATGGCGGCACTCTTTCCGCGATGGTCAAATACCGCTGCGCGCGCGAGTTTGCTCGCGCTCGCACTGCTCGTTGTCGGCGTGCCGCTCGGACTGATGGCGTTCGTGCGGTCGTCGAACGCGAGCGCGCGATACGAGCCGGTGAAGCAGCCGATTCCGTTCGATCATCAGATCCACGCCGGACGGCTCGGCATCAGTTGCGTGTACTGTCACGCGACCGTGATGCGCTCACCCACGGCCGGCATTCCGCCGACGCAAACGTGCGTGCCCTGTCACAGCACGGTGTGGATCAATTCGCGCGAGCTGGCGCCGGTACGCCGGAGCATGCAGACGGGCAAGCCGATCACGTGGAATCGCGTCGACCGGCTGCCGGGCTTCGTGTACTTCGACCATTCGGTGCACGTCAACAAAGGCGTGGGCTGCGAGAGTTGTCACGGCCGTGTCGACAAGATGTCGACGGTCTATCAGGCCAAGCCGCTGACGATGGGCTGGTGTCTGAGCTGCCATCGCATGCCGGCCGGGCAATTGCGACCGGTGGAAGCGGTGACGGTCATGGGATACACACCGCCGGTCGCGCAGGCCCGCCTCGGTCCGGAACTGGCGGCGAAATATCACGTTCGCAGTCTCACGAGTTGCACCACGTGTCATCGATGAACCACGCATGATGAACGACGGCGCGAACGACCTCACGCGGCGCGGCTTTCTCAAGTTTGTCGGCGCCAGCCTGGCGATCGCCGGACTCGATGGCTGCACGCGCATGCCGGCGGAAAAACTTCTACCATATGTCATCGAGCCGCCGGAGCTGACCCCGGGCGTGCCGGTGCACTACGCGACGTCGATGGTGCTCGACGGCTACGCGACCGGCTTGATCGTCAAGGCGCGCGAGGGACGGCCGATCAAGATCGAAGGCAACCCGGGACATCCGGCGAGCCTCGGCGCGACTGACGCCATCCACCAGGCGTCGCTATTACAACTCTATGATGGCGATCGGGCGACGTCGGTGCGATCGGGGCGACAGCGCTCGAGCTGGGCGCAACTCTCGGCGACGTTCACGCCGTCGTCGCTGCGATCGCGCGTCGGTGCGCGCGGCGCCGGACTGCATCTCGTGCTCGAGCCAACGTCGTCGCCGCTCGTCATCTCGTTGCTGAACCGGCTGCGGACGCTGTATCCCGACGTGCGCGTGTACTACTACGCGCCGCTCGCCGGACCGAACGAAGCGACGGTCGACCGATACGATCTCGCGCCGGCGGACGTGATCCTGTGCGTCGACGCGGACGTGCTCGGCACCATGCCGATGCACCTGCATCACGCGCGCGCGTTCGCCGATCGCCGCCGCGATCCGCGCCGCGGGATGAATCGGCTGTATGCGATCGAGCCGTCGCTGACCGTGACCGGCATGTCGGCCGACGAGCGGCTGCGCTGTCGTCCGAGCGCGATCGAGCCGATTCTGGCGCACTTGCTTGCGACGCTGGGCGGTGCAGCGCCGAGTGGATCGAGCACGACGCAGTCGTTGCCGAGGGATGTGCCGCCGGCATGGCTCGCGGCGCTCGCGTCCGATCTCCGCGCGCACGCCGGTCGAGGCGTCGTCATCGCCGGTCCGCATCAGACGCCGGTCGCGCGTGCGCTCGCCGCGTCGCTCAATGACGTGTTGGGCAACACGGGACACACGGCGTGGCATTCGCCGTCGCCGCTGGCCGACGCCGGTGCGAGCGGCCACTCGATCGCCGATCTCGCGGGCGCGTTGCGGTCCGGCGGCGTACGCGCGCTCGTGTGCGGCGGCGTCAACCTGGCGTACGCCGCGCCGGCGTCGCTGGGACTTTCGAGTCTACTCACGCGCTCGCCCGAGCGACTCTACCTCGGCATGTACGAGGACGAAACCGCCGAGCGCGCGACCTGGTTCGTGCCACAGTCGCATTATCTCGAATCGTGGGGCGACGCACGGGCGTACGACGGTACGCTGTCGATCGTCCAGCCGCTGGTGCAGCCGCTGTACGGTTCCAAGTCGCTCGTCGAGCTGCTGGCGATGCTCGGCGGACAGGCCGCGGCCGATCCGCGCATGCTGCTGCGGCAGAGCTGGCAGCAGGCAGGCCTCGCGCCCACCGACGAGGCCTGGACCGCCGCCGTGCGTACGGGTTTCGTGGCGGGATCGGGCTTCACTGCAATAGCGGCCGCGCCGCGCTCGAATATCGGCCCGGCTACTGCTGCGGTCTCGTCGGCAATGCCCGATTCGTCGGTGACTGCGGCGGCGCCGAATCGCTACGAGGTCGTGTTCGCGCCGGACTATCGCGTGCACGACGGGCGGTTCGCCAACGTCGGATGGCTGCAGGAGCTTCCCGATCCGATTACGAAACTCACATGGGGCAACGCCGCGCTCGTCAGCCCGGCCACCGCGAAGGCGCTCGGCGTGAGCGATGGCGATGGTCTCGCGCTCCGACACGACTCTGCGTCGCTGACGATTCCGGCGCTCGTCGTGCCCGGACTCGCCGACGGCACCGCGACGGTTCACTTCGGCTACGGCCGTCGCGGGAGCGAGCACGCCGCGATCGCTGCTGCCGGTGCGGATGCGTACACGCTCTGGCCCGCGGCCGGCGTTCCGTTCATCAGCAACGTCTCGATCGAACGCGACGAGTCGGCGTCGCGCGCGCTCGCGACCACTCACGACCATTGGTCCATGGAAGGTCGCGATCAGGCGCGCATACAGACGGCGGCCGCGTACGTCGCGAGCAGCAGCACGCAACGGCCGCCGCGCGCTCCACTGCCGACTCTGTTCCAGCCCGAGCATCCGAACGGCACGAGCCCGCACCAGTGGGCGATGACGATCGATCTCGGCACGTGCATCGGGTGCAGCGCGTGCGTCGTCGCATGTCAGGCGGAGAACAACATTCCGGTCGTCGGCTATGAGGACGTACTCAAGAGCCGCGAAATGCACTGGCTGCGCATCGATCGGTACGCCGCCGGACCCGAGGAGAATCCGACGGTCGTCACGCAACCGATGCTCTGTCAGCACTGCGAGATGGCGCCGTGCGAGTACGTCTGCCCAGTCGGAGCGACCGAGCACAGCTCGGACGGCCTCAACGAGATGATCTACAATCGGTGCGTCGGCACGCGCTTCTGCTCGAACAACTGCCCGTACAAGGTGCGGCGGTTCAACTGGTTCGATTACAACGCCGAGCTGACGGAAGTCGAGCGGCTGGTGAAGAACCCGGACGTGACGGTGCGCGAGCGCGGCGTGATGGAAAAGTGCACGTTCTGCGTGCAGCGCATTCGCGAGGCGGAGATTGCCGCCGCCGACGCCGGAACCGTGCTGCACGGCGGAGACGTTCGCACGGCGTGCCAGCAGGTCTGTCCGACGAACGCGATCGTCTTTGGGTCGCTCACCGAGCCGGAGACGACAATGATGCAACGCCGCGCCGAGCCGCGGGCGTATACGGTGCTCGAGGAGCTGGGCACGCGGCCCCGGGTGACGTACCTGGCTCGGATTCGGAACGCCAACCCGGAGCTGGATCACGCGTGAGCGCCACCGTCCGACCTGATGCGGGCGTGTCGGCCGGCGCAGGCTGGCCACTGCTCATCGGCCAGCACGACGACGCGTCGCTCACCGATCATCTACTGAGCCCGATCTGGCAGACGAGACCGGGGTGGTGGTGGCTGTTCGGACTGTCGTGCGCGGGCACGCTGTTGTTCATCGGCACGATCACCTATACGATCGCGCGCGGCATCGGCGTGTGGGGCAACAACATTCCCGTCGCGTGGGCGTACGCGATCGTCAACTTCGTCTGGTGGGTCGGAATCGGCCACGCGGGCACGTTCATCTCCGCGTTCCTGCTGCTGCTCAATCAGCGGTGGCGCGGTTCGGTGAATCGCATTGCCGAAGCGATGACGATCTTCGCGCTGGTGAACGCCAGCCTCTTTCCGCTGTTGCACCTCGGACGTGCGTGGTTCTTCTACTGGCTCATTCCGTACCCGGCGACGATGGGCGTGTGGCCCAACTTCAAGAGCTCGCTGCCGTGGGACGTGGCCGCGGTGAGCACGTACTTCACCGTGTCGCTGCTCTTCTGGTATCTGGGGCTCGTGCCCGATTTCGCCAGCGCACGCGATCGCGCGGCCACGCTGTTTCGCCGTCGGGTGTACGGATTGTTCGCGCTCGGCTGGCGCGGCGCGGGCTATCAGTGGGCGCGATATCGCGCGGCGTACACGCTGCTCGCCGCGCTCGCCACGCCGCTCGTGATCTCGGTGCACAGCGTCGTCAGTCTCGACTTCGCGATCGCGCAACTGCCCGGCTGGCACTCGACGATCTTTCCGCCGTATTTCGTCGTCGGCGCGATCTATTCGGGACTGGCGATGGTGATTGTTCTCCTGCTGCCGATGCGGCGCGTGTTCCGCCTGGGCGACGTGATCACCAACGCGCACCTGGACGCCATCGCCAAGCTGATGTTGACGATGGGGTTGATGCTCGCCTACAGCTACGTGATCGAGCTGTTCATGGCCTGGTACAGCGGCAACCAGTTCGAGCGATTCACCTATCTCGTCGATCGACCAGCCGGCCCGTACGCCGTGCTGTACTGGGTGATGACCGTGCTCAACGTCGTCACGCCCCAGCTCTTCTGGGTGAAACGGTTCCGCACCAGCGGGCCGATCCTGTTCATCGCCTCGCTCGGCATTCTCGCCGGCATGTGGATCGAGCGGTTCATCATCATCGTGACGTCGCTCAATCGGGATTTCCTCACCTCGAGCTGGCACTTCTACGCGCCGAGCTGGGTGGACTGGTCGATTCTCGCCGGGAGCGTGAGTCTGTTCGCCTTCCTGTTCCTGCTGTTCATCCGATTCGTGCCGTCGGTAGCGATCAGCGAAGTCAAGGAGCTGTCGCTCGGGCTGGGCGAGGGTCAGGTCGACCTCGCGCCGATCGGATCGGTGGAGGCGGAGAATGCGTGATCGCGACTGGGCCGGCGGGGTGTACATGGCCGAATTCGGCAGCGCGGCGGACTTGGGCCGCGCGGCGCGCGCATTTCAGGAGAAAGGCTACCGGATGATCGAGACGTACTCGCCGATTCCGGTCGAGGGTGTGGTGTACCGCCGATCGCGGCTGCCCAAGTTCGTGTTCCTTGTCGGCGCGCTGGGCGGCCTCGCCAGCTACCTGATTCAGTGGTACGCAAATGCGTATTCATATCCGCTGAACATCGGCGGACGTCCGTCGCACGCCACGACCGCGTTTCTCATCCCGACGTTCGAAGGCACGGTGTTGTCGGCGGCGCTGGCCGCGTTCTTCGGCGTATTCTGGATTCTGCGCCTGCCGCAACCGTGGCATCCGGTATTCGAGATTCCTGATTTCGGTCGGGCCAGCGTCGACCGGTACTGGCTGGCCATCGATGCCCGTGACCCGCGTGGCAGCCGGGAGCTGACCGTCAGCGAGCTGCGCGAGTTCTCCCCGTTGCGGGTGGTCGCGCTGGATCCGGAGGCGGCCACGTGAGCCGCTGCGGCATGCTGCTCACCGCGTGCATGCTCGTCGCGACGCTCGCCGCGTGCGGCAAGGCGACCGAGCGCGAGCGCGTCGACTTCGAGCGCATGCGCATTCAGCAGCGCGCGGATCTGTACGACGCGAGTCACGTATTCGCCAGCGGCGGCGTGATGCAGGCGCCGCCCACCGGCGCCGTGAGCCGCGAGAGCGCCGCAGACACCGGTGTGATCGCCAGCGGCATGTACGGCAAGGCTCTCGCGACGACCATCCCAATCGCCGTCACGCCCGCGCTGCTCGACACTGGGCGAAGGCAGTTCGGCATCTACTGCGCGGTGTGTCACGGCCCCGCGGCGTTCGGCGGCAGCCTGGTCGCCGCCAACATGGGGCCGCCGCGGCCGCCGTCGCTCAGGCGTGCGGCGATGCTAACAAAGCCGATCGGCTACATCTACTACGTCGCGACGAATGGGTTCGGCCGCATGCCGCCGTACAATTGGCAGCTCACCGCGCGCGAACGCTGGGCGATCGCCGCGTACGTGCAGCAGCTACAACGCACGGCCGCCACGGATTCGATGTCGATCAGGGATTCGCTCAACGCGCTCACGTATGCGCGCTGGGATTCCATCGCCGCGGCACGGCGGCAGCCATGATCTACGACGCCCCGACTACGCGCGCCGCCGGGTTGCCGGTGACGTCCATCGCCATCGCGGTGATCGGCGCGATCGTGCTCATCATCGGATTCATCGCCGAGCCGGCGCGCACCGCGGTCGCCTATCTCGCCGCGTACGCCACAACCGTAAGCGTGGTGCTCGGTGCGCTGGCGATGGTCATGATCGCGCAACTGACGAGAGCCACCTGGTTCGTCGTGCTGCGGCGCGAAGCGGAACAGGTCATCGCCACGTTGCCCGTGTTGGCGCTGCTGTTCATTCCGGTGCTGCTCTCGATGCACTGGTTGTATCCGTGGACGCACCCGGAGACGCTGTCGGCGCACGACCGCGCTCTCGTCGACGCCAAGTCCGGCTACCTCAACGTGCCGTTCTTCATCATCCGGACGATCATCTATTTCATCGTCTGGATTGGCCTCGCCGAGCTGATCCGGCGCCGTTCGCTCGCCCAGGATCGCGGCGACGAGCCCGGGCAGCGCCCGTTGTACTCGGTGAGCGCGTGGGGCACGCCGCTGTACGCGCTGACGATCAGCTTCGCCGCTTTCGATTGGCTGATGTCGCTGACGCCGGCGTGGTATTCGACGATTTACGGCGTGTACTTCTTCGCCGGGGGAATGGTCGGCGCCATGGGATTGCTCATCGTGCTCACCGAGCACGCCCGCCGGCGCGGCGAGCTCACGGACGTCGTCGCCACCGATCACCTGCACGCGCTTGCCAAGGTGACGCTCACGTTCGTTCTGTTCTGGACGTACATCGGCTTCTCGCAGCTGATCGTGATCTGGAGCGGCAACATTCCCGACGAAGTCGTGTGGTATCGTGCGCGCGTGGCGGGCGGCTGGGCGGTGCTGGCCGGCGTGCTCGTGTTCGGCCAGTTCGCGCTGCCGTTCTGCGCGCTCGTGCTGCGCTGGTTCAAGCGGAGCTTCGTGCTGATGACGATTCTCGGAATCTGGCTGAGCGTCGTCCATTATCTGGACGTGTACTGGATGACGATTCCCGCCGGCGCGAGCGGCCACGTCGCGCAGGTGTGGACCGATGCCGGTGCATTGCTGTTCGTCATCGGCACCACGGCGGCGGCGTGGGCGATTCGCCGTCGCGGCGAGCGCACCGTGCCCGTGGGCGATCCGCGGCTGCCGGCCTCACTCGAGTACCGGGCGGACTGACGCATGCCTTCCAAACCGATCAAGCTCGGTGCCGCGCTCCGCGCGGGATTTCTCGGGGCGATCGCCGCACTAATCGTCGAGATCGTGTCGACCAGGATCCTCGGCGTCGACGTGAATCTTTCGACCCTGATCGGCGCGCTGCTGGTCGATCAGATCGGCGCCGGGCCGTGGATTCTGGGCGCCGCGGTGCAGATCGTCCTCGGGTTGATCGCCGGGATCATCTACGCGGCGATCTTCGAGTGGATCACGCATCGGGCGAGCTGGTGGATCGGACTGCTGATCGGCATCGGTCACGCGGCAATTGCCGGATTGGCGCTCGGCTACTTGACGCTGCTGCGCGGTCCGACGCGCGCCTTCATTCCGACCGGCTCATTCCTGATCTACCACGGTGCGTGGGCCGTAGTGCTCGTCATCGTGGCGCATGTCACCTACGGCGCGGTCGTCGGAGCGACGTATGGACCGGTGAGATTTCCGATCGTGGAATGGAGGGGGAAGTGGGTCAGTTGCTAGGGGCTGGATGCCGGGTGCTAGTTTGGTGGCTAGCTGCTCGGTGCTAGCTGGTTCGACCGCGAAGCATCGACACTAGCACCCAGCGACCAGCACCCCCTGGTCTCCAGACCCTAGCGTCCAGCGTCTATATGACTTCTCTCAATCTGACCATCGAAGGCATGACCTGCGAACACTGCGTCCGCGCGGTGCGCGGGCGGCTCGAGCGCACCCCGGGCGTCAAGGTCGACGACGTGCAGGTCGGGTCGGCGAAGCTCGAATACGATCCGGCGAAGACGGACGTCGACGAGATCGAGAGCGCGATCGCCGACGAGGGCTATACGGCGTTCGTCGCCGGCTGACGAGCCGGCGCATCGGCGCCTTCGGGGTCCTCCAGCATGCTGATGATTCCCGTCTCAAGCCACGCGTGCTCGCCCCTAAGCACCTGCTGCGCGACGCGATACATCTCGCGGTCGTAGCTGCCGTAGAAATCGTCGAACAATCGGTCGACGCGCACGCGCGCCGCGCGGCAGAAGAGATCCGCCAGCGCGATCGCCTCTTTCTGCCCATGCGCCGCGTCCGAGCGCGCGCGGGCGCACGCCGCGGTCATCGCGAACAGCTCGGCGCCGATGTCGACGGCACGGAACAACACGAGCTGCCGCCGCTCGAGCTTGGGCCCGAGCCGCACCATGGCGTGAAAGATTGCGCGCCCCAGCTTGCGCGCGTGACGCTCGGCGAATCGCACGTGTCCCGCGAGCTTGCCGAATTGCGCGAACGAGCCCGGCACCTGACCGCGTCCGACCCATCGCGCCGGATACCAGCTCGGATAGAATCGCATCACCCGGCCGAGCGCCGCCGCCTTCTCGCTCTTCGACGCGTGCTTGTCGACGAGCGCAAACGCCGTCTTGAAGTGGTGATCGACGGCCTCGCGCGCGATGAACAGCCGCATGATCTCCGAGGAGCCCTCGAAGATCAGATTGATGCGCGAATCGCGCATCGCGCGCTCGATCGGAATCGGCCGCTCGCCGCGGGCGCGCAGCGACGCCGACGTTTCGTAGCCGCGCCCGCCGCGGATCTGCAGCGCGTCGTCGACGATGTGCCAGCCATGCTCCGTGTTGTACATCTTGGCGATCGCCGCCTCGAGACGGATGTCGTAGTTCCCGCGCTCGGCGAGACCGACGGTGAGACCGGAGATCGCTTCCATTGCGTAGGTGTTGGCCGCCATCATCGCGACCTTCTGCGCGACCGCTTCATGCTTGCCGATCGGCGCGCCCCATTGCACGCGCTCGGCCGCCCACGTGCGCGACGCCTGCAGCAACGCCTTGCCACCGCCCGCAACGCTCGCCGGCAGCGTGAGCCGGCCCGTGTTCAACGTGATCAGCGCGAGCTTGAGCCCCTTGCCCTCGCCCCAGAGAATGTTCTCGCGCGGCACGCGCACGTTGTTGAAGCGGATGACGCCGTTCTCGATTGCCTTGAGGCCCATGAAGCGACAGCGATGCACGATCTCGACGCCCGGCCAGTTTGCCTCGACGATGAAGGCCGTGATCTGCTTGCGCTGCTTGCCATGGACGACCGCGTCCGGCGTGCGGGCCATGACGAGCAGCAGTTCGGCGCGCGTGCCGTTCGTGCACCACAATTTTTCGCCGTTGAGCAGCCACGTCCCGTCGTCCAGCGGCTCCGCGTGCGTGTGCATGTTTGCCGGATCCGAACCGGCATCGACTTCCGTCAGTGCGAAGGCGCTGATCGCGCCTTTGGCAAGCCGCGGAAAGTACTTTCGCTTCTGCTCCTCGCTGCCGAACAGTTTTAGCGGCTGCGGCAAACCGATCGACTGATGCGCCGAGAGCAGCGCGGTGATCGAGCCGTCCTTCGACGTCACCATCGCCATCGCCTTGACGTAGCTCGAGTACGACAGGCCGAGGCCGCCGTACTCGGTCGGAATCTTGATTCCGAACGCGCCCATGTCGCGCAGCTCCTGCACGTACTCCTCGGGAATCTCGCCGGTGCGGTCGATCATCTCCGAATCCACACGCTGCAGAAATTCCTCGAGCTTGCGCATGAACGGCTCAGCACGCGCGATCTCCGCCGGATCTTCGGTCGGATACGGATCGACGAGCTCGAGCCGGAATCGGCCGAGGAAGAGATCGCGCACGAAGCTCGGTCCGGACCACTCGCTCTCGCGCGCCGCTTCGGCGACGTCGCGCGCTTCCTGCTCGGAGGCTAATTGTTGGGTGGCCATGGTGCGTCAGCGGGGTGAGAGGGTCCATCGTCGCGCCGGCTCTGCTTCACCGCGATTCCCGCGCCAACCAGCGCAATGATCGCGAACGCGAACCACTGAATGGCGTAGCTGAGGTGCGGCCCCTCGTCGAGCGGCGGCACCGAGAGTCGCGCCACCCGATCAGGCGCCACTGTCGAGTCGCCGAGCATCACGATGTAGATCGGTGCGACCGGATACGGCAGCGCGTGTGCAACGACGTCGTACGACAGTCGCCCAATCACCCGCGGCCGCGTCGAGTAGGTGCGTCCCTGCACCGAGGGAAACTCTTCGGCGAATCCGGTGAACGTACTGTCGCGGTCGTGCCAGCGCGCGAGATCGAGTGTTGCGCCATCCGGCGAATACACCCAGCCGCGATTGACCAGCACGGCGGTGTCGCGGCCGGGGATGCGAACCGGAGTGAGCAGGTTCACGCCTGGCGAGCCATTGTAGTTGCGCGCGGCGTAGATCAATTCGTCATCGTAATCCGGAACGCCGGTGACGCGCACGCGCCGAAATCGCGCGAGCGTGCTGTCGCGCGGCAGCCCACTGAAGTCCACCGTCGCCGAGTCCAGGCGCGAGGTGACGAGCGCGTTGCGCGCGCGCCGCTCGTGCAACCGATGCAACTGCCAGACTCCCAACCGAACGAAAATCGCCGTGGCGATGAACGCAAACGCCAGAAAGACGACGAGACGTACGCGCTTCAATTGACGATCACGTCGAATGTGCCGGTGCGCACATGGTTGCCGGGTTTGACCTGGACCCACAGCCGATAGCGGCCGGGTTTAGGAAATTCATACGGAAATGATACTGCCCCGCCCAAGGGCGCGGCATCGCGGATGCGCAGCGGCATCATCGCCATCGGCGCCGCCGGCTGCGCGGCGCCGAGCCGCACGCGCCCCGCGCGCGTGGTGTCGCCGCGGTCGCGGAGCTCGAAGACCTGCTGCGCCGTCGTGGACACGGTGCCCATCGGATGGAGATGGACGAACACGCTGTCATCGCTCCGTGCGATGACGGCGTGACCCGCCATGCCGAGGTACGGCCGCAGGGCAACTTCGCGGCCGGCGCTGTCGCGCACGATGAAGCGGAGCTCCACCGGATGGCCGGCGACGATCGGCGCGCCGTCGCCGGTCCAGACGAGCATCGCTCCGTCGCCGAGTGGCGCGGCGGCAGCCGGTGCGAGCCGCGGGACCGTCGGCGTGCGAGTCCACGCGTCGTCGCTGTCGGCCGACTCGGCGCGCGGCGTCGGCGCAGGAAGCTTGACCGTCGATGCGAGCGTGAGGTTGCTGCCCGTCTCGGTGACCACGTCGGCGAACACATGATACGACCCGGCGGCGATGGACGGAAGCTGAACGCGGAACGTCTCGGAATCGAGCTGCGCCGGATGCAGATGCGCGAACGTCGTCATGCCGTCGTCGCTGATCAGGAAGAGATGCATGATCTTGCCGTGATCGGGAATCACGTCGCCCAGTGCGCCGCGCGCGCCCGCCGCGCGCGTCGACAGCTCGAGCACCTGCTGATCGCCGACGCGATGCACGCTCATCGTCGGCGTGGGCGGATGAAAGATCGTGCGCTGGTAGTCGGCGTCGACCGACTGCCACCAGCGCGCGCCGCCAAAGATCATCAGCGCGAGCACGGGCACGGCAGCGACCGTAATGCGTCGGGCGCGCTGTCGCCGCGCGGGCGAGATCGCGTCGCCCGGCTCGACGAGACTTGCGCCAGCAGCGGCGTGAACGAGCGACAGCAATCCCGCAATGAGAACGACGCCGAGCACCGCGAGCAACGATGCGAGCAGCGGCGAAAATCCGAGCCGTCCGGTTGCCACGGACATCACGGGTACGATCGCCGTGCCGGAGCCTCTGCGTCCTTCCGCCGTGACGTACACGCTGTAGGCGCCGCGCGCCATCAGCCAAAGTTGGCCGCGGTACGTCGACAGCGCCCCGGCCACCGGCTTCGCTTCATCCCCCTCGGGCGCGCCGGCAACACCGGCCCGCCAGTACACCGGCCGAATCACGATGCGCGTGACACCGGAGTCCAGCGCGCGCACGATCACCTCGGCCAGTCCCGGTACGACCGACGGCGGACGCACGATCACGCGCAACGCATAGGGTCCGGCGTTGCCGTCGTAGACGACATCCGGGCTTCCGATGTGCGCCGACGCGATGACCATGATCACTCCGGCGAGCGCCGCGGATAGGATGCGTTTCATCGACGCACCTTCGTCAGCCAACGGCCCCACGACAATCCGACGGCGCTCGAGATCATCGCCAGGCCGCCCGCGATGCCGAGATGCATTCCGAGCTGCCGACTGGCCGCGCTCGAGAAGTGGTGCGAGCGCGCGACGTAGGCGCTGCCCGCCCAATAGACGTAGTTCGCCGCATTGAAGAACCAGTTGCGCGCCGCCGGGTTCTCCACGAGAAACGTGGCGAATGGCCATTCGACGGCGATGAACGTGATGAGAAACACGGCGCCGAGCAGTGCGGCGAGGGCGAGCGACGGCAGGCGGCTGTCATACCGCGCACGCAGCCAGTCGATGGCGACGGCGGGCACAATCAGCCAGAGCGGCCACGAGAGCGTGACCATGTGGCCGATGTGCTGGTAGATCGGGCCAAGCCTCGGCGTAGCCGGAAAGAGCTGGATGAACCACATCAGCACGAGCATCACCGTCATGAACGTTGCCGCGGCGATCGTCGCCGACCAGCGATGCTGGCCCGCTCGCGAGAACGCGCAGAGCGCGAACGGAAAGAACACGGCCGCGATCTCGTAGAACAGACCGCCGTGCAGCATCATGCGCTCGCTGTACTCGGTGAGAAAGATCGCGAAGTTCATGATGAACATCCCGCCGACCACCGAAACGAGCAATCCGAGCCGCACACGTTCGGCGTCGCGGGCACGATTCTGCTGCGCCATGGTCAACAGCAGCGCACCGAGCACGATCGAGAAGATGCCGAGCGCGAGCAGCGTGTGCGGCGGGCTCACGATCTTCACGTCGAGGCCGTACGCGTTGTGCCACCAGTTGTCGAACGGCGCCGAGGTGAGCATCGCAAGACAACCCCAGATGCAGATCCATGCGCCGAGCGGGGCACGAAATCCCCAGAACGGTACGGCGGACTCTTGCTCGGCCTCACTGCCGCGGAAGGTCGTGTGCAGCGCGACGTATCCGGAGCTCACACCGGCGATCAATCCGCCCGATTGAATGAGCAGATGCGCCGGCGTCCAGAACGTGTCACGCCCGATCGACATGTGCCACGAGATGTCCCAGTACACGCCGACCATCACGCACACTGCGGCAAGAACCGCGGTGTAGGCGTGCCAGAGCGAGGAGCTCGTGGTGCTGCTCGCCGTGTATGTGCCGTGTGTGTCGATCGCGAGTGTCATGGGATTCATCGTATCCATGGACTACGGACCAAAAAGACTCATCTGCTCCCCCAACATCTCCGGCGCTACCGGCCGCTGGCCGAGCAGGCGCTGGAGATCGCGGGCTGAAGCCGGCGCATGGCCGGCGAACTCGTTGTTCACATATCCGAATACTTCGCGGCCCGCTTCCGCCTGGCCCCACAGCACGCCCGTCCACGCCTCCAGCTCGGCGACGCGGTCGATTTGAATTCGCGAATAATCGACGAGGCCGCGGTCGGCGCCCATCCAGCGTACGTATACGAAATCTGCCGTCGGGTTCGTGGCCAGCGTCAGCATCTGCTTGCGCGGGATCCAGCGCCCGTCACTCAGCACGAGCGACACGCCGTGCTCGCGCAGCAGTGCCAGCAGGCCTTCGTGGATCCAGCCGCGCTGCCGGAACTCAATGGCAAATCGGATGTCGCGGGGCAGCAACGGCAGAAATTGCGCGACCGCCGGCAGCTCCGCCGGTCCGAAATCGGGGCCGAGCTGAATGAGAATGGGCCCGAGTTTCTCTCCCAGCTCGCGTGCGCGATCGAAGAACTCCGCGGCCGCGTCGGCGACGTTCCGCAGCCGGCGCTCGTGCGTGATCTCCTGCGGCACCTTGAGCGAGAAGAGAAAATCGTCCGGCGTGCGGCGAGCCCAGCCGCGAACGGTCTTGCTCGCCGGGGTCGCGTAGAACGTGGAATCCACTTCGACCGTGCCGAAACCGCGCGAGTACACGCTGAGAAAGTCGGCCGGCCGCGTCCGATCGGGATAGAACGTGCCGACCCAATCGGCGTAGTTCCAACCTTGAGTTCCGATCCGGATCCGCGCGGCCATGGATTGAATCGGTATGGGAGCCGCGGTCGCGTCAAGTCTCGCGAGGCCGCGCGGTCTCGATTTTGCGCCCCTTGCCTTTGACCCTTTCGGACAGATCCGATGAGCGACCGAAGCGACCGCAGCGCCGACTCGACCGACGGACGCATCGAACGCGCGAAGGATGCCGCGCTCGGTCCGCATTCCGACGAGCCGAGCGTGGGGGACGAGCTGGGCGAAGCGACGGGCGGCATCTCGGGCGTCCTGGTCGGCGCGGGCATCGGGTCCGCGGCGGGCCCGGTCGGAACGCTCATCGGCGGAATCGCCGGCGCGCTCGGCGGTTGGTGGATTGGACGCGCCGTGTCGGAGGCAGCGGGCTCGCTCTCACGCGACGACGAGGAACACTTCCGCGCCCACTACGATTCGCTCGAGACGCGGCCGGCCGACCGCGCGTACGACGACGTGCGCGGCGCCTACTATCTTGGCCACATCGCCAGCCAGAATCCGAACTTCACGGCGCGCGAGTTCGAGGAAGTCGAACCGGAGTTGGCGCGCGGCTGGGCCTCGTCGGCGGACCGGTACGGCTCGTGGTCGACCGTGCGGCCGTACGCATCTGAAGGTTTTCACCGCGGCCGCTCGCGCCTGGACGATTCCGCGCGCCGCGCACAGGCCGAACAGCAGGCGCGCACGCCGGACGAGCGCGCCGAGGAGCGCCGGTAGCTCAGCGATACGTCTCGAAGAAGCCGGCGCCGCTGCCCGCGAGCCGCTTGCCGCCAATGCGGCCGGTGATCCGCGCCGTTCCCTTCATCTGGACGAAATAGGGACGTGAGAGATCTCGCATGGCCGACGCGTCGCCGCGCTCCGCACCTGGTTGGCGCGTGTCGGTCGCCGTGGCGTCCTCGATCGACAGATCGATGCGCAGCGTATCGTCGCCGCGCACGTCGACCATCGTACCGCTCGACGGAACATGGAGCGTTGCGCCGGGCACGTGCAGCACGCGGCCGTCCACGTACTGGATGTCGTGCGGCCGAAACAGCGCGACGAAGCCAAGCGAGTCCACCAGATAGACGAACAACGGTTGTGACGCCGTCGTGGTATCCGCCGGCTGCACGCGGCCGTACAGCACGGTATACGCACCGGCGCGCGCGGCTCCCCACTCCCACGTGACTCCGCGCCACACGCCCCAGTTGTGATCGTGGTACGCCTGCGCCCCTTCGTACGTTTCGCAGCGCGCGTCGATGCAGATCGAGCCGCTGGCATCGGCACGCAGCGCGGGCACCACGTAGCCGGACACCGTCTCGCCACTCAGCGGGGCACCGGGGAAATACGCGCCGGGCGCCGGCGTGATCACGAGATTCACCATGATCGTCGACGATCCGCCATCTTCTCTGGCCCGCGCGTGCACCGCGTACCGTCCGTCCGGCAGAACGCGCACCGTTCCGTCGCCAATCGTGAGATCGGCGCGATTCGTCGAGAAACCAACGCCGGTCGCCGGTACCGTCGCTGTGAATCGGCGCGATGCTCCGCCCTGTTCGTGCGTCGTGACCAGCACCTGTCCGCCCCACCGGCCACTCGGCACCTGGCCGGCGACGATGAACGAGATGAACGCCCATCGCTGGCGATCCGGCGACAGCACGTTGAAGTAGTGCCACTCCGCCCAGGTCGGATCGCGCCGCGCAGAGTCGGGCGGCAGATGAAAGTGATCGATCGCGTCGCGCAGCTCGCGCGGCGATGGATCGCGCCAGGCGACGTCGCGCGCGTCATCCGACCATGAACCGGCCGCGATCGCCGGCATCGCACCGACCGCGGCCGTTCGCGACGGAAGCTCGCCGCTCGCCAGCACCGGCAGCTCATGCCCGTTGGGCAGCCGCGCGTACAACAGCTTGCCCTCGATCTGCGGCGCCACGGCGGCAATCTGTGGCGCGAGTCGCGGCGCGGCGAGCAGTTGCTGATCGATGAATCGCGCGTGGTCGATCGAGAAGAACAATCCGCCGAGGCCGCCGGTCTTCATGACTTCGATGTCGATGCCCTCGGGCAGCACCGTCACGTCTCCACCGCCGACGAGCTTCTCGTTGCGCGCCTGCGCCAACAATGCCTCGCCGATCGATAAGAGAACGATCATCACCGCCACGCCCAGGCTGTAGCCGAGCAAAAGGAACGCGGACCGCCATGGACGGAGCGCGAGATTGCGGATCGCCAGGCGCTCGATCATCGCGTGGCCATTCGATCGTCGATGACGACACCGTCGCGCATGTGCACCACGCGCCGCGCGGCCTGTGCGAGCACGTCGTCGTGCGTGACCACGACGATGGTCGTGCCGTCGCGGTTCACCTGCTCGAGCAACGCGATCATCTCGGTGCCGGTATGCGCGTCGAGCTCGCCCGTGGGCTCGTCGGCGAACAGGACGCGCGGCCGGTTCGCCAGTGCACGCGCGATCGCTACACGCTGTTGCTCGCCGCCGGAGAGTTGCGCGGGACGATGCTCGACGCGCGCGTCCAGCCCCACGTACGCCAGGAGCTCTCGGGCGCGCGCCACGCGCTCGCCCCGCGACACCTTTGCCTCGGCCATCGGCAGCTCGATGTTCTCGAGGGCGGTGAGGGCCGGCATCAGATAGAAGCGCTGAAACACGAAACCGAGGTGGTGCAGCCGAAAGCGCGTCGACTCTCTGTCCGACATGCGGTCGACCCGCGCGCCGTCGATGGTGACAGCGCCGGACGTCGGTCGATCGATGCCGCCGAGCAGATTGAGCATCGTCGACTTGCCGCAGCCCGATGGCCCGACGATGGCAACGTACTCGCCCCGCGCGATCTCGAGCGACACGCCGCGCACGGCATGCACCACGTCGTCGCCCATGTGATAGTCGCGCCGCAGCTCGCTGGTCGACAGTACCAGATCGCTCATCCCACGGCTTCCTCGCGCAACGTGAGCGCGATCGGCAGCGCCGCGCCGCGCCACGACGGATACACACCGGCGAGAATGCCGACCGCGGTCAGCAGCCCGAGCGCCGTCCACGCGTCGCGCGGCTCGAAGAGGAAAAAGTCTATGGCCGCGGGCAGGCCGGGGAACGAGGCGAGAATCGAATTGAGATAGCGGGCCGTGAGCAGCCCGAGTCCCAGACCGGCGACGGCGCCGGCGAGCATGATCGCGATCCCCTCGAGCACGATCTGCAGCACGATGCGCTCGCGCGCCACGCCGATCGCCCGCATGATCACGATCTCGCCGAGCCGCTCGTTCACCGACACGGTCACGAGCGTGGTGACGAGCAGAAAGCCGACGGCGAGGCTGACGGCGCCGAGGATGAGCGCAAGCTGGCGAAAGTAGCTCAGCCGCTGATCAACCTGCTGCATCGCGCTCGCGGTCGAGATCATCGAGACATTCGGCAGCGTGCGTTGCAGTCGATGCAGCACGCTGTCCACGTTCGCGCCCGCGCGCGTCTTGACCATGAACAGCGACACGCGATCCGTAGACCGCGAGCCCTGCATGCCCTGCAGGGTTTCGAGCGGGAGCGCGATCGCTCGCTGCTCGGCGGGCAGATACAGAAAGTGTGCGCGCCCGACGATCCGGAGCGCGCGGCTGCCGGTGGTCGTCCTGAGCTCGGGATCGTAGCCGGCCGCGGCGCGAATCGTGTCCCCGATCGCGAGTCCGCTGGCGCGCAGAAACTCCGCGCTGGCGACCACCTCGTCCGGCGCCAAGGGAACACGGCCATAAGTAATTTCATAATCGCCCTGCACACGGCCGATCCCGCCGAGCGCCGTCGCGTTGATCGTGCGCGGACCCGCGGTCACGTGCAGCTGCCCGCCGAGTACGGGACTCACCGTCGTCACGTCGGAATCCGACTCGAGCCGTTGGGCGATGCTCGTCGCGTTCGGAATCGTCGCGTCGGTATCGAAGGGCAGCGTGCCCTTCGGCGCGATGCGCAGCTCGAAGCCGCTCGCGACGAGCATGTTCCGGAAAGACGCGCGCATGCCGCTCGACAGCATCACCATGTCGAGCAGCATCGCCGCGGACACCGCAACGCCGAGTACGGCGAGCAAGGTTCGTCCGCGATGACGAAGCAGCGTGGCCCAGGCGAGACGGAGCAGCATCAGACCGCGGCTGCGTTCGGGGCACCACGCTGCTCGCGCCGCCCGCTCAACAGCTCGAGCGGCGGCGTGCGCACCAGTCGCTGCGCCGCGAGAAAGCCCGCGACCAACCCGAGCACGATCGACAACGCGACGGCGAGCGCCACGATGCCGGGGGTGACGATCGCGAACGCCAGCGGCGTGCGGTACACGCCGCGATAGAACCAGTTGATCCCGAGCGAGGCGGCCCAGCCGATGGCCACGCCGACTCCGCTGCCGGCGACGGCGATCAGCGCCGCTTCCACGATCACCGATCGCACGATCGATCGCGCCGAAATGCCGATCATGCGCAAGGCAGCGACGTCGCGACGGCGCTCGTCGACCTTGAGCAGCATGATGCAGAGGAGAAAGATCGCGCTCGCGACGATCGTGATCACGCCTATGGCCCGGTGAAAGCGGCTGACGACGAGGAAGGTTTGCGAGGTCTCGACGGCGATCTCGCGCGAGCGGTACGCCTGGAAGCCGAACGCGGCGCGATTGATCGCGCGGATCGCGCTGTCGGTGTGCGCGCCGCCCCTCGTCTCGACGGCGAATCGATCGACCCGGTCGCCGTAGCCGATCAGCGACTGCAGCTCATCGAGATGCATTCGCACGCGATACTCGGCGCGCGCGACCTCGGACGGATCGGCAGCCCGCCGCACGAGGGCGCCGACAATGACGGTATCGCCCAACCCGCCCGGCGTGGGCGACAGCACCAGCCGGTCGCCGACGCGCAGCCCCGCGTCGCCCGCCAGCCGCTCGTCGACCGCGACCGTGCGCGGTGCAACGCGCGGCGGAATGGAATCGATCTGTTGTGCCGCCGCGAGGAGCAGGAGCGGGAGAAGCATGGGAGAAAGCTACTCGGCGCCTCCTCCCCTCTCCCCTCTAGCTAGTCAACGCCTTCCGCGTCTGCTCGAGCGAGTACGACGGCTCACCGAACGCGCTGATGCCGCGCTTGATCATGATGCCCGCCAGGATGAGCTCGATGATGCCGACGATGATAGCGCCGAGCCACATGTGCCCCGAGTCCCAGCGCCCGATCAGCGTAATCAGCAGCAATGTCGCGGCGATCAGCGCCACGACGCCGACTCCGAAAGCGACGCCGAGCCACATCGCTCCTTTCCCGGCTCGCACCACGCTCTCGGACACCTCGAGCTTCGTGAGCCGCACCTCGTCGCTCATCAACCGCTTGGCGTCGTCGTTCAGCCGGTGCACGAGCTCCGGAATTCCAATTTCCGGATCGATCGGCATTCGATTCACCCCCATTCCCCGCTCCTTGCTTCGGTTCGCTTGTCACTGAGCGGGCAAGGAGCGTTCCCCGGGATGTCGTGCAGCGCGAGCGATCGCTCAACCAATCGCCGACACGAGCACCTGGCTGGCGAGTGCGGCGGTGATCGACCGTCTCGAGCGCCCGACTCGCAGTCGCACGTCGTGGCCACGCGACGCGGGTTCGAGAACCTCGACGTGCTGTCCGGGCGTGATGCCGAGCTTGGCGAGATGACGGAGCTGTTCTGCGTCGCGATCCGCCACGCGTTGCACGCACACGCGGGCGCCGGCCGCGACGCCGTTCAGCGACACGAGCGGCTGATCATCGAGACGTCCGTCGCGCGTCGGAATCGGCGCGCCGTGCGGATCGGTGGTCGGCTCACCGACGGCGATCGCCATGCGCTCCACCAGCTCGTCGGACGCCGCATGCTCGAGGCGCTCCGCCTCGTCGTGCACGCGATCCCACGCGTAGCCGAGCGCGATCGTCAGATACGACTCGATGAGCCGGTGGCGGCGAATCGTCCGCAGCGCGATGCGGCGTCCTTCGGGTGTGAGTCGCGCGCCGCGATAGCGTTCGTGATCGATCAGCCCCTGTTCGGCGAGGCGTCGCACCATGCCGCTGGCCGACGGCGGCGCGATGCCGAGCGCCGCGGCGATCTCGTTCGTGCCGGCGAGACCGCCCTGGGTCTCCAGCTCGAAGATGATCTTCAGATAATCCTCAACCGGCGCGGTGAGACCGGCGCCGGCGCGGACGGCCGTCATTCCTCCGGCCCCCGGCCGCCGGCGCGGCGCTCGCCGCGGACGAGCAGCACCGGCACACGCGAGAGATGGCGCACCTCGCTGGCGACGCTGCCGTAGATCATATCCTTGAACAGTCGATGGCCGTGGGTCGACATCGCGATCAGGTCGCACCCTTCGCGCGCCGCGGCGTCGGAGATCTCGCGAGCCGGATCGCCGCCGGCGATCACGCACTCCACTTCGAGACCGTCCGTTTCGAGCACTTCACATGTGTGCTCGAGGTACTCGCGGTCCTCCCGCATCTCCTCGGACTCGCGCAGGTTCAACTGCGACACGTTGCGCGCCGCCCACCCGTCGGCGACGTGGATCAGCACCACCGACGCGCCGCAGAACTTCGCCAACTTCCGAACGTGCTCGACGATCGCGGCATCGTATGGCGAATGCTCGAGCGGAACGAGAATGCGCGTGTACATCAGACGCCGCGTCCGGTCGCGATCTGCACGAGCAGAAATGCGTTCAGTCCGGCGATCACGATCGCCGCGCTCCAGGCGAGCACCTTCAGCCAGGCCGGATTCACGAAGGCACCCATCTTGGCGCGGTCGGACGTGAACGCTACGAGGGGAAATACCGCGAACGACAACTGCAAGCTGAGGATCACCTGACTGAGGATGAGCAGCTTTGCGGTGCCGCTCTCACCATACAAGATGGCGACCACCGCCGCCGGCACAATGGCGATGAGCCGCGTGATCAAGCGGCGCATCCACGGGCGAATGCGGAAATTGAGAAAACCCTCCATCACGATCTGACCGGCCAGCGTGCCGGTGAGCGTCGAGTTCTGTCCGGAGGCGAGCAGCGCCAGCGCGAAGGCGGTGCTCGCCCCACCGCCGAGCAACGGCGTCAGCAGCTTGTGTGCGTCCTGGATCTCCGCCACCTGCGCGTGACCCGTGCGATGAAAGGTGGCCGCGGCCGTGATGAGAATCGCCGCATTGATGAAGAACGCGAAGCTCAGCGCAATCGTGGAATCGACGAACGCGAACGTCACCGCCTCGCGTCGGCCGGCCGCGGTCTCCTTGTACTTGCGCGTCTGCACGATCGACGAATGCAGATACAGGTTGTGTGGCATCACGGTCGCGCCGAGGATGCCGATCGCGATGTACAGCATGGCGCGATCGTGCAGCAGCGCCGGCGTCGGCACAAAGCCGCGCGCCATCTCGCCGATGTCTGGCCGCGCGAGAATCAGCTCGAACAGAAAGCACAGTGCCACGCTGGCGATCAGCACGACGACCAGCGCCTCCAGCACGCGCACGCCCCGGTGTTGCAGCGACAGCAGGATCAGCACGTCGAAGCCGGTGACGAGCACGCCGATGGCGACCGGCAAGTGGAACAGCAGGTTCAGCGCGATCGCCGAGCCGATCACTTCCGCCAGGTCGCAGGCGGCAATCGCGATCTCGCTGAGGATCCAGAGTCCGATCGTCACGGGCCGCGAAAAGTGATCGCGACACGCCTGCGCGAGATCACGGCCGGTGACGATCCCGAGCTTCGACGCGAGTCCCTGAAGCAGCACCGCGATCAGGTTCGACAGCAGAACGATGCTGAGGAGCGTGTAGCCGAACCGCGATCCGCCGGCGAGGTCCGTCGCCCAATTGCCCGGATCCATGTACCCGACGGCGACGAGATAGCCCGGGCCGGCGAACGCGAGCAGCTTGCGAAAGAAGCTGCCGCCGCCGACCTCCACGCTGCGGTAGACGTCCTCGAGGCTCGGCGCAACGCGCGAGCGACGCCACCCCGCTTCGCCGCCCTCGGGCGGAGTTTCGCGATCGACTTTCGGACTGGCCACCCGGGCTCCGGCGATGGACGCCAGATAAGTTAGGTTATCCTAACTTATTTCGCCAGCGCGGGCTCAGCGCAGCAGCGACACGAATTGCGACAATGCCCGATGCGTGAGGCCCCACACGACGTAATCGCCGTGACGGAACACGTCGACCTCGCGCTCGCCGACGCCGCGGATCGGGACCATGCCGCGGCCCCAGGCCGCCATCTCGCGAATGGCCGTCATCGGCACCCAAAACGCCTCCGCGACCTCGACGTTCTGCACGATTTGCGCATTCTCCGATGCCACCGCCACGAACGGTCGGATGATCAGCGGCGGCAGCGATGGCGTACGCGGCGTGATGTCGTCGAGCGCGCCGAGCACACGTCCGTCCCGCGCCAAGTCGGCGCCGGTCTCCTCCCACGTTTCGCGAATGGCGGTCTGCTCGAGATCGCGATCCCCCGGTTCCATCCGTCCACCAGGACACGCAATGTGGCCGCTCCACGGATCCCGCTCCACCTCGGCGCGTCTGATCATCAGCAGCTCCAGATCACCCGCCGCGTTCGGCCGAAGAATGAGCGCAATCGCCGCGAAGCGCGCGCCACCTTCGGGCGTCAGCGTGCGTGCCGGATGTTCCGCGAGCGCGAGCGCCAGGCGCGCAACGTCAGGATGCAACAGGAGCTCGTCGACCGACCTCACGACTCATTCCACCTCGCCGCCCGACTCCGCCCAGCCGCGAAACCCGCCGGCGAGCGACGCGACGTTCGTGTATCCCATCTCCTGCAACGTGTCCGCTGCCAGTGCCGAGCGATTGCCGGACGCGCAATACACGATCACGTGGGCATCGCGCGGAATCTGCGCCTCGACCTTGGTCTCGAGATTTCCGCGCGAGATGTGCACCGCGCCCGGAATGCGGCCGAGGTTCACCTCCTGCTGGTCGCGCACGTCGAGCAGCGTCAGCGGCTCACCCGACTGCTGCAGATCGAGCACCTGGCGCGGCGTGACTTCGGAGATGCGTGACTTGGCCGCGGCAATCAGGTCGGCGGCGGATTTCATCGAGAGGGAAGACGGGAGAGAGGAGAGAGGATAGGGAACTACCGAGATGTCAGACGTCGGACTACAGAAGCGAGGAATGCATCAAGGGAATGGACTTGGGCCACGGACCACGGACTACGGACTACGGACTACGTTGAGTGTTCTCTCATCCACGTCAAGCTCGGCCGTGGCGCCGAGTGGGACGGTCCAGATGTCGGTGACGTGGCCCACGGGAACGTTCGCGAGACATGGGACGCCGCACCAGCCGGCGAGCTCGTCGAGGAGCTCGCTCAGCGGGCGATCCTCGTTGCTCGCGTCTTCCGGAATGTCGGTGAACTGGCCCAGGATCAGGCCGGCGAGATTCGACAGCCCGCCGCTGAGGCGGAGCTGCGTCAGCATGCGGTCCAGCCGGTACACCGATTCGTTCACGTCCTCCAGCACCAGAATCGCGTCGTCGTACGATGGCGCGAATGGCGTGCCGGCCATGCCGGCAAGCAGCGCCA
Source organism: Gemmatimonadaceae bacterium (assembly GCA_025928185.1). Lineage (GTDB taxonomy): Bacteria > Gemmatimonadota > Gemmatimonadetes > Gemmatimonadales > Gemmatimonadaceae > JAQBQB01. The sequence goes on along the minus strand of JAICKA010000002.1, from coordinate 39,976 downwards.
GGTTGCCGCCGACGAGCCGGCCGCGCGCGCGGCCAGGCCGGAGCGCCATGCCGGAGGGGGCGGACAGCACGAGCGGTCCCCCGCCGGCCACCGCTTGTAGCAATGAGGATTTGCAAAAGTCCGTCAGCGATGCGCGGGCGGTGGGGCCGTGAAAGGTGACGAGCTCGGCGCGTGCCCCGATCGCGGCGTGCAGCGCCGTGATGTCCGAGAAGCCAATGAGCGCCTTCGGGCGGCGACACCAGGCCTCGTAGTCGATCGCGTCGAGCAGGCGCATTGCGCCGTAGCCGCCGCGAATGCACCACACGGCGTCGATCGAGTCGTCGGCACCCGCCTGGTTGAGATCGGCGAGCCGCTCGGCGTCGCTCCCGGCGAGATACCCGTCCTTGCTGCGCACGTGCTCGCCGACGATCGGCTCCCACCCGAACGCGCGTGTGCTGTCGATCGCTCGCTGGAGGTCGGACTCGCCGCTCAACGGACCGGCGGGCGCCACGAGCGCAACGCGTGAGCCCGCTCCCAGTAGTCGAGGAAATCGCATCGCAGCACATACGCACAAGCAATGCGCCTCGTCAACTCGACCGTTTCGCAAACGGTTGGCACCGCACGTGCGAGATGGAGTACACCCGCCGGCGGAACGGCAAGCGGAGCGGACGACGCCGGCGTCAGACTTCAGGGGGAGGACCAACATGCGGGATCGTTCAAGCAATCAGGGAGACGGCATGAGCGGCTCATCGAGCAACTCGCGGTCGAACAACCAGAGCAGCCGAAGCAGTCAGCCCAACTCGAATCGCGACAGCAGCCGGTCGAACGTCGGCAGCAGCAATGCGAGCGGCTATTCGGCGGCCGGAGTCGATCGCAGCTCGTCGGCCGGATCGAGCAGCAGCGGCAGCACCAGCGGCCGCAGCGATCGCGGCAACCGCAACGACGAGGGCATCGGCAGCTCATCGACCCGTACGCTGGGCGACTCCGACAGCGATTCAAGCTCGTCGGGCGGGATGAGCGGTTCGTCGCGCAACGCCGGTTCATCCTCGGGACGCTCAGGCTCGAGCAGCGGCAGCGGCACCGGCTCGTCGCGGAGCAGCAGCTCGGCGCGCGGCAACAGCTCGAGCTCGGGAAGCTCCGCGAATCGCGGCAACACCTCGAGCCGCGGCGGCAGCAGCAACAAAGGCAATAGCGGGTCGTCGCGCTAAGCATCTTGTTGGAACGGACCGAAACGCGGGGCGCGCAATGCGCGCCCCGCGTTTTTTTTCGCCACCGGCGACGCGTCTATCTTGCGGCATGTCCGTCGTGCTTCCGCTCGCCTGCACGCTGCCGTGGATCGTACCACCGATCGTCGGGCTCATTCGAGCGCGTCATGCGAGCTCACTCGATGACGTGAGCGCGGTCGCGCCGGAACGCGCGCCGCTCGTGTCCGTGATCATTCCGGCCCGCAACGAAGCACGCAACATCGTGCGATGCGTCGCGTCGGTGCTGGCAAGTCGCTATCCGGCACTCGAGGTCATCATCGTCGACGATCATTCGACGGACGGCACGGGCAAGCTGGCCCGCGCCCTCGCGGCCGGCGACCCGCGCCTTCGCGTCATCGACGCGCCCACACTACCCGCCGGCTGGTTCGGAAAGCAGTGGGCTTGCGCCACCGGCGCATCGGCGGCACGCGGCGAGCTGCTCGTCTTTACTGATGCGGACACACGGCACGCGCCCGATCTGCTCACCCGGGCCGTGAATGCGCGCGCCGAGCGAGGCGCCGACCTGCTCACCGTCGCGGGCGACCAGGAGATGCACAGCTTCTGGGAGCGGATCATCCAACCCCAGGTGTTCGCGCTGCTGTCATTGCGCTACGGCAGCCCGGAGCACGTCAATCAGGCGCGGCGCGCCGAGGACGTGATCGCGAACGGACAGTTCATTCTCGTGACGCGTGTCGCGTATACCGCGATGGGCGGCCATGACATGGTACGCGATCGCGTGGCCGAAGATCTGGCGATGGCGCAGGAGTTCTTTCGCGCCGGCCGCCAGGTCGTGCTGATGGTCGGCCTCGATCAGCTGTCGACGCACATGTACGCGTCATTGAAGGAAGTGATCGGCGGCTGGAGCAAGAACATCTACGCCGGAGGACGACATGCCATGCTCGGTGGAGCGCCGGGTCGCGCACTCTTTCCGGTTCTGCTGATCGTGTTCCCGCTGTTCGGGCTCGCGCCGCCGGTGGCGCTCGTGCTGTCGCTGATCGGAGCGCTGTCTGGTATCTGGCTGCTCTGGTCGGGCGTGATCGTCGGCGTGACGGTCCTGTTCTGGGCGGCGATTTATCGTTTCATGAAGACGTCCGTCGTGTACGCGCTGCTGTATCCGCTCGGGCTGTTGCTGTTCCTCTACATCGCCGGCGGGGCGGTGGCGCGCGGTCGGCGGGTGCGATGGAAGGAGCGCAGCTACGTGTCCGGTTGATCGATTGGCCGCGCGTGCAAGGATCTGATCGTGTACGCAACAGAGTGGTCGCGGTGATCTGAACGGTCGTGCGTAGCGTCGGCGCGTGCCCACGTTACGTGCCGCCGCCGAGCTGCTCGCCGCCGCCGATTCGATCGACGCGCTCACGCCGATTGCCGCCGCGATCGGCTTTGCCGCTGCCCCTTCGCCGCTCGACCACGACGCACTGCGCGCGCTCGGCGTTCTCGACCTGAGTCTCGATGTCCGTATCGTCGCGAGCGCCGGCGCGATGCGAACCCTGCTCGTCGCCGCACCGGATGGCTTGGCGCTGCGCGATCTCCTGCATCGCCTGGCGATGCGTCTGTCGACCAACGCGCCGCACGTGCTCTGGTGCGTCATCGCGACGCAACCAACGTCCGGCGACGTCGCGATTGCCGCCTGGTCCGACGACCGCCGGCCGCCGCGCCTCGCCGCGCTGGTGTCGCATCGAGAGCGCGTCGTCGACAGCGATGCGGAGACGATCTGTGCGCTCGCCGCCGCCCACGGCGAACGTGACCTGCTGACGCACGCGCGCTGGATCGAGATCCTGAGCCGCGAGGCGCTATCGCTTCGATTCTACCGTGCGCTCGAGCATTCCGTGAACGCCATCGCGGATTCCTCTCCGATCGGTACGCGCGAGACACGCGCCGAGCTGGCGCTGCTCGACACTTCGCGGCTTCTATTCCTGTCCTTCCTCGAGGCAAAGGGTTGGCTGGACGGCGACCGCGCCTTTCTCACGCATCAATTCGAGGAATGTCTCGCGAAAGGTGGCGGCTTCGAGCGGCGCGTGCTGCGCCCGTTGTTCTTCGGCACACTCAACACGCCGACCTCGCGTCGGGCGCCGGTCGCTCGCCAATTCGGGCGCGTACCGTTTCTCAACGGCGGTCTGTTCAGCCGCACGCCGCTCGAGCGCGCGTCGCGCGGCGTCGAGTTCTCGGATGATGCGTACGGCCGGCTGCTGTTCGACCTGTTCGGCCAGTACCGGTTCACCGCGCGCGAGGAGAGCGCGTCGTGGAGCGAAGCCGCGGTCGACCCGGAGATGCTCGGCCGCGCGTTCGAGTCGCTGATGGGCGGCTCCGAACGCCGGCGCACGGGTGCATTCTTCACTCCGTTTGCACTCGTCGAGAGAATAACGAGCGCGGGACTCGAGGCGGCACTCGCCGGCGCGACCGATCGCGCGTCACTCGAGCGACTGACGATTCTCGATCCCGCCTGCGGGTCGGGCGCGTTTCTCGTTCACGTGCTCGAGCGAATCTCGGCGCTGCTCGCCGGCGCGGGCGACGATCGCGGCATCGATGCGATCCGGCGCGACGTGCTCACGCGTTCCATCTTCGGCGTCGACGTCAACCCGACGGCGGTTTGGCTCTGCGAGCTGCGCCTCTGGCTCTCCGTCGTGATCGAGAGTCCGGCCACCGACCCGGCGCAGGTCATGCCGCTGCCGAATCTCGATCGCAACGTGCGCGTCGGCGACGCGCTCGCCGGCGGCTCCATCGACGGCGTCAGCATCGGCGGATCCGCGGCGATGCGTCGACTGCGCGAGCGATACGTGCGCGCCAGCGGCTCGCGCAAGGCCGCACTCGCGCGACGGCTCGATCGCGCGGAGCGCAGCCGCGTCCTGCGCGATTTCGACGCCGAGCTCGCGCGCGCGGCGGAGCGGCGGCGAGATCTGGTGCTCGCGCGCCGCGGCCGCGATTTGTTCGGCGGCCGATACCATCCGACTCGCGACGAGCGCGACGCCGCAATCCTGCTCCGACGGCAGTCGGCGTCGCTGCGTGCGAATCGGCGACGCATCGCGAACGGCGGCGCGTTGCCCTTCTCCTTCCGCGTGCACTTTGCGGACGTTGCGGCGCGCGGCGGCTTTTCGCTCGTCATCGGCAATCCGCCGTGGGTGCGCCTGCATCGCGTCGATCCCGCCGACCGGGCGGTATTTCGACGAAACTTTGAAGCGGCCCGCCTCGCGGCGTGGGAGCCCGGAGCATCATCGGCCAACGCCGGTCGCGGCTTCGCTGCCCAGGTCGACGTGTCCGCCCTGTTCACCGAGCGAGCAATCAGCCTGCTTGCGCCGTGCGGCGCGCTCGCGCTGCTGCTCCCCTCCAAGCTGTGGCGCTCGCTCGCCGGCGGCGGCATTCGACGCATCATCAATCGCGACGTGCGCCTGCGTCGGCTTGAAGACTACTCCGAAGCCTCCGCGCTATTCGACGCCGCAGTGTACCCATCGCTGCTCGTCGGAACTCGTGCGTCAGCTGCCGATTCGGTTGCCCGAACCGAATCCTGCGTCGACGTCGCCGTGCATCATCGTCGCGCCGGCTCGTTCGGCTGGACTGTTCCGCGCCCCGAGCTGCCGTTCGACGAGAGCGCCGGCGCGCCGTGGGTCCTCCTCCCGCCTGAGCCGCGAGCCGCCTTCAACCTCCTACGCGCGATCGGCACGCCGTTTTCGGAGAGCGTCGCCGGCCGGCCATACCTGGGCGTGAAGTGTGGGTGCAACGACGCGTTTCTCGTGCAGCTTGACGATGTCGCTGGCACACTCGCGCAGGTGACCTGCGCCGATGGCCGGCACGCGACCATCGAGCGCACCATGCTTCGCCCGGTGATCCGGGGCGAACGATTGCGGCCGTGGTCCGTACAACCTTCGCCGGAACACATCATCTGGACACACGCGCCGAACGGCACCGTACTGTCGTCGCTTCCGCCACACGCCGCGCGGCTGCTCGGGCGCTATCGCCGGCAACTCGAGGCGCGTACGGACGCTCGGCACTCGCCGCGCTGGTGGTCGCTGTTCCGCACGGAGAGCGCGCGGTGCGACGGGCCGCGCGTGGTGTGGGGCGATGTCGGCCGCGACCCGCGCGCCGTGGTCATCGAAGCCGGTCTGTCGGTGATTCCACTGAACAGTTGCTACGTCGCCCATTGCGCGAACGAGACAGACGCCCATGCGCTCGCGGCGCTGCTGAACGCTCCGCTCGCACGCGCGTGGCTCGACGCGCTCGCCGAACCCGCGCGCGGCGGCTACCGGCGCTTTCTCGGCTGGACGGTGTCGCTCCTGCCGGTTCCGCGCGACTGGGCCCGTGCGCGCGAGCTGCTCGCGCCGCTGGGCGCGCGCGCGGCGCAGCACGACGACGTGAGCGACGTGGCGCTGCTCGAGGCCGCGATGCGTGCGTACGATATCACGCAGCGGGACGTCACGTCGCTGCTGGTCTGGGACGGATGACGACACGACTCCGCCCCGCGGCACTCGCGGACGCGATGGCCTGCATCGCCGGCCACGTGCTCGATGGCGACGGTCGCGTGCCCGAGCGGCTCGGCAACATCACGTTGCGTCAGCACCAGCGCCAGGCAGCCGACCGGCTGTGCGACTTGATACTCCTCGATGGCGGCGCGCTGCTGGCCGAGCGCGTGGGCCTCGGAAAGACCTTCACGGCGCTCGCCGTTGCCGCCGCCTTGCATGAGCATCCTCTGATCGTCGCGCCAGCCGCGTTGCGCGAGATGTGGCTCGACGCCGCCGCGCGATCCGGCGTCGAAGCGAACATCGTCAGCCACGAGGCGTTGAGTCGTGGCGCGCACCTTCCGCCGCCTCGACTCATCATCGTCGACGAAGCACACCGCGTGCGTACTGTCGGGACGCGCCGGTACGCGTCGATCGCCGCGCTGTGCGCGCGCGCCCGCGTGCTGCTCCTCAGCGCCACACCCGTGCAGAATCGCCAAAGCGATCTCGCCGCGCAGCTGGCGCTGTTCCTGGGACGGCGGGCGTGGGAGGCGCCGGACTCGGAGTTGGCCGGCTACGTCGTTCGCGGCGGATTCGAATCGGCAAACCTGCCGCGCCTGAACGGCCCGCACGCGATTTCGCTTGTGACGGCCGACGAGAGCATCGACCGCCTGCTCGCGCTGCCGCCGCCGGTGCCGGCTCGCGACGAATCCGTCGCCGGCGCGCTGCTCACCTATGGTCTGCTGCATCAGTGGACGTCGAGTCGGGCCGCGCTCGTCGCGGCGCTCGGTCGGCGACGCGCGCGGGGCGCCGCGCTCGCCAGCGCGATCGAGTCCGGACGCCGGCCCACGCGCGCCGAGCTCGCGGCCTGGACGCAGTCCGGCGATTCGCTGCAACTGGCGTTTCCCGAATTGATCCTCGATGCCGGCGTCGAGCCCGAAGTCGATCTCGACGCGCTGCAACTCGCGCTGGCGCGCCACAACACTGCGGTGAGGGATCTGCTCCATGAGCTGTCGCGCGGTCCCGATCCCGATCGGGAGCGCGCCGAAGTGCTCCGTCGGATCAGGGCGGCGCACCAGGGGGAGCGCGTCATAGCGTTCTGCCAGTATGCTGAAACTGTCAATGCGCTCCGGTCGGCCATGCGGCGCGACGACGGTGTCGCGGCGCTCACTGCGTCGGGCGCCCGGGTGGCGAGCGGGCGCATTCCCCGCCGCGACGTCATCGCACAGTTCACCCCCGACTCGGGCCGCGCGAAGCCGGTCAGCCGCGCCGAGCGCATCGATCTGCTCATCACCACCGATCTGCTCAGTGAAGGATTGAATCTTCAGGAAGCGTCAGTAGTCGTGCACCTGGATCTGCCGTGGAACCCGGCTCGTCTCGATCAGCGCGTCGGCCGCGTGCGCCGCCTCGCCTCGCGGCATGAGGCGGTCACAGTCTACACGGTGCTGCCGCCGATCTCCGCCGAGCGTCTGCTGCGGATCGAGGAGCGCCTTCGAACAAAGCTCAGCATCGCGCAGCGCACGATTGGGGTCGCCGGCCGGATTCTGCCCGCCGCGAACGTCGAGCCGCCGGCCGACCGCGGGTTGGCGGAACAGGAAGGCGAAATCCGGGCCTGCCTGCGGCGTTGGCGGAACACGAACCGCGGTCCAATCGCGGACGGCAATGAGGAAACGCTCATTGCCGCATGCCCGGCCTCAGTCGCCGGCTTTCTCGCCGCGATATCACAGGAGGGGACGACGAGACTGGTCGTCGACGCTGGAGAGGGACTTCGCTCATCCGCCACCGACATCGCTCGCGCGCTGGCGCAGGTGACCGAGGGCACACGCGCGGCGGCGACCGTTTCCGCCCTCGAGGGCGGAAAGATCCTGCAACGCGTCGAGGCGTGGCTGGCGAATCAGGCCGGGACGGCGGCAATCGATCTGGTCGCCGCGGCCGCTGCCCGGTCGCGGCGCAAAGCGCTCGCTCGCGTCGCCCAGACTCTGGCGCGTGCTCCGCGCCATCAGCGGGCCGCCTTCGCTCCGCTCGCCGATGCCGCGCGCACAATCGGCACCGCCGCACTCGGCGAAGGAGCCGAACGAGTGCTCGACACGCTCGTTGCCGCACCGCTCGACGACGAAGCCTGGTTGCGCTCCCTCGCCGCGTTCAGCGAGTTGAACGCGCGGCCCGCGCTGCGACCATCCGGCGAATCACGCGTGATCGCGCTGGTGGTCTTCTGCCCGCCCGCCTGATTGCTACTCGCCGAGCACCGGCTCGTACTCGCCGGGCGCGTACACGTGCTCGTGCCGATCGAGCATGCGCACACACGTATTCCACCGCAGGATGGATTCGTCGTTCCCCGCCGGCCGCATGCTCTCGGCGCGTTCGTAATAGCGCATCGCGTCGTGGAACCACTCGGTGGCGACTTCCGCCGAGCCGAGCGCGCCGCGTTGGAGCTGGGCTCGCGCCCGGCGCTCGCAGATGATGCCAGCGTAGTACGCGCGATCGTACTCGCTGTCGAGCCGCGGCAGGATCTCGCGGGCACGCCGCACGCCGTCAGCCAGCTCCTCCGCAAGCTGGTCGGTGATCGCGAGCAGCAGCATCACGAGCGCCTCCTGATTCTCCGGATCGATCTCGAGCACATCCAGGCAGATGCTCTCCGCCGCCGACGACTCGTTGAGCAATCGATAGCGTTCCGCCTTCTGAAGAGCGGCGGGGATGGCTTCGCGCGTGATCGGTTTCAGGTCCATGGCGTCCTCCGGGTTCACTCCTGCTTTCTGCGACTGAAGATCTTCACCAGCTTGCCGATCGGATCGAAGAATTCGTCGACCACTCGTTCCTTGAGCGGGATGATCGCGTTGTCGGTGATCGTGATGTGCTCCGGGCAGACCTTGGTGCAGCACTTGGTGATGTTGCAGAAGCCGATGCCGTGCTCGTGCCGCAGCGCCGGCACGCGGTCAGCGGTATCCAGCGGATGCATCTCCAGCGCGGCCGCGTACACGAGAAAGCGCGGGCCGATGAACTCGTCCTGCTTGTGATGGTCGCGCAGCACGTGACAGACATCCTGACACAGGAAGCATTCGATGCACTTTCGGAACTCCTGCACGCGGTCGACATCCGCCTGCTGCATTCGCCACGTGCCGTCCGGCGCGTCGGGCGCACGCGGCGTGAACGGCTGAATCGACTGCTTGACGCGATAGTTCCACGACACGTCGGTGACGAGATCGCGCACGTGCGGAAACGCGCGCATCGGCTCGATCGTTACGGGCTTCTCTGCATCGAGATCGGACAGGCGTGTCATGCACATCAGCTTCGGATTGCCGTTGATTTCGGCCGAGCACGAGCCACACTTGCCGGCCTTGCAGTTCCAGCGGACGGCTAGGTCGTTCGCCTGGGTCGCCTGGATCTCGTGCACCGCGTCGAGCACGACCATGCCTTCGACGACGTCCTGCTTGTACTCCACGAACTCGCCGGTGCCCTCCGCGCCGCGCCAGATCCGGAACGATCGCGTGGCATGTCGTGCGGATGCATCCTGCTCGGCCTGCGCGGCGGTGTACGCATCGGTCGCCGTCAGTGTCGTATTCGCGGGCGCAGGAATGGTCGACATCTATTTCATCTCCTCGATGACGGCCGCAAGATGCGCCGGCAGTGGCGGAATCGATTCGCGGCTGAGCTGCATGTCGCCGTCGCTGCCCTTTCGGATCACGAGATTGAATGACCCAAACGCCGGATCCTTGCCCGGATAGTCGTCGCGGAAATGTCCGCCGCGGCTCTCCTTGCGCTCGAGCGCCGACCGCGTGATCGCCTCCGACACCGTGAGCAGGTTCTTGAGATCGAGCGCGGTGTGCCAGCCGGGATTGTATTCGCGATTGCCCTTCACGCCGACCATCGCCGCCCGCCGCTCCAGTGCGCGCACATTGTTGAGCGCGCGCTCCATCTCGTGCTGCGTCCGCACGATGCCGACGAGATCCTGCATCGTCTCCTGCAATGCTTCCTGCACCTGGTATGGACCTTCGCCGCTCGCCTCGCGCTCGAACGGGGCGAGCGCTTCGCACGCCGCATCGTCGACCTGCAAGCGGTCGATCGACGCCGTGCCGTGCTCCTTCGCGAACCGTGCCGCGTGTTCGCCGGCGCGCTTGCCGAACACCACGAGGTCCGACAGCGAGTTGCCGCCGAGCCGGTTCGCGCCGTGCAGCCCCGCGGCACATTCGCCGCAGGCGAACAGGCCGGGCACGGTCGACATCTGCGTGTCGCCGTCGACCCGAATGCCGCCCATGATGTAGTGCGTCGTCGGGCCGATCTCCATCGGCTGCTTCGTGATGTCGATGCCGGCGAGCTGCATGAACTGGTGGTACATGCTCGGCAGCTTGCGCTTGATGTGCTCCTCGGCGTTCGGGAGCTTGTCGCGAATCCACGAGATGTCGAGGAACACGCCGCCGTGCGGCGACCCTCGGCCGGCCTTTACCTCGCTCACGATCATGCGGGCGACGTGATCGCGCGTGAGCAGCTCGGGCGGCCGCCGCGACTCCTTGTCTCCTTGCGTGTATTTCCAGCCCTCTTCGGGATTGTCCGCCGTCTGCGACTTGTAGTTGTCGGGAATGTTCTCGAACATGAATCGCTTGCCATCACGATTCTTCAATACGCCGCCCTCGCCCCGCACGCCCTCCGTCACGAGCAGTCCGCGCACGCTCGGCGGCCACACCATGCCCGTGGGATGGAACTGGATGAACTCCATGTCCTGGAGCGCCGCACCGGCGTGATACGCCAGCGAATGTCCGTCGCCGGTGTATTCCCAGCTGTTCGACGTGATCTTGAATGCGCGGCCGCAGCCGCCCGTCGCCAGCACCACGGCGCGCGCGGTGAACACGCGGAACCGGCCGCGCTCACGATCGTACGCGAAGGCGCCGGAGATCCGGTCGCCATCCTTGAGCAGCCGCACGATCGTCACTTCCATGTGCACGTCGATGCCCTGGTGCACACCGTGATCCTGCAGCGTGCGAATCAGCTCCAGCCCCGTGCGGTCGCCGACGTGCGCCAACCGCGGGTACCGATGACCGCCGAAGTTGCGCTGGAGAATGCGACCGTCCGGTGTGCGGTCGAACAGCGCGCCCCAGCCTTCCAGCTCGCGCACGCGCTCCGGCGCCTCCTTCGCGTGCAGCTCGGCCATGCGCCAGTTGTTGACGTACTGCCCGCCGCGCATGGTGTCGGCAAAGTGCACGCGCCAGTTGTCGCGGTCGTCGACGTTGCCCATCGCCGCCGCCATGCCGCCTTCGGCCATCACCGTGTGCGCCTTGCCGAGCAGCGACTTGCACACGAGCCCGACGCTGGCGCCATCGGCCGCCGCGGCAATTGCCGCGCGCAGTCCCGCGCCGCCCGCGCCGATCACCAGCACGTCGTGGTCGATGGTCTGGTATTCGGCGTTCACAGAATTCTCCAATCATGCCAGATGCCCATCGCGCACATGCGGACGTAGAGATCCGTGAACGCCACGCCGATGAGGCTCATCCACGCCCATTTCATGTGCCAGCGATTGAGACAACTCGAACAATCGTACGCCTTCTTGCGCACGGGATGTTGCGACAGCCGGTCGAGAAAGCCGCCGACGAGGTGGCGCATCGAGTGGCAGCCGAGCGTGTAGCACGTCAGCAGCACGACGTTGAGCGTCAGCACGATCGTCCCAACGCCGATGCCGAACCGGCGACCACCCGCTCCGTCATCGAACCACATGCCGCGCCAGGCGTCGTGCGCGAGGATGAACAGGAAGATCACCGCGATGTACAGGAAGTAGCGGTGAATGTTCTGCACGACGAGCGGAAACGAGCGCTCGCCCCAGTAGCTCGACCGCGGCTCACCGACGGCGCAATTCGGCGGATCGGCCCAGAATGCCTTGTAGTACGCGCCGCGGTAGTAGTAGCACGTCACCCGGAACAACCCGGGAAACGGCAGGATGATCAGCGCCGGCGAGAACGGCAGCAGCCCGGGCCACCAGCCCGGCTTGGCGCCGAACCACGCCGTGCGCGGATCGCCCCACAGCTCGGGCGAATAGAAGGGCGAGAGATAGGGGCCGGAGGTGTAATACGCATTCTGGAATGCCGCCCAGGTCGCGTACACCACGAAACCGCCCAGAACCACGAATACGACGAGGGGCTGAAGCCACCATGCGTCGCGCCGCTGAGTTTCACCAAAGCCGCGATGAAAGAGCGGGAGCGGTGCATGCGCCATTGTGCAGAGTCTCCGTGCTGGAAGGAACCCGCCTCAGGTGCAGCAACGACGCTAATCGACTACACGGACCGCTGCCCGTCAATGTTGGGCGCGGGGCACTGCGAAGCTGAAGAGGTAATCGACCTGCTGCGCGACGGGGCAGCCGCGCACCGTCGCCGGTATGAACCGCTGCGCGGGCAGCACGGCCAGCGCCGCCTGGAGAAAATTGATGCTCGATGCCCGCACGTCCTCGACCGTCGACAGCATCGGCACGCCATGGTGATCGACCACGAAGCGCAGCAGCACCTCACCGGCCGTTACGCTGTCCTGCTGCTCCACTTTGGGAAATGCCGGCGCCGGATTGCCCAACTGCGGCACGACGTCCACGACCGGCATGCGCGGAAAGGTCGCGCTGAACAAGCGCCGGCTGCCGACAATCGAATCGGTCGCGATCCGCACGACGATGTGCACCGAATCGTCCGTGTCCAGCGCAGGAATGAATCCGGGCGCCGTGGCCAGCGACTCGATTGCGGTGGTGGCGGACGAGTCGAAGCCGCGCACGAGCGACTCGCGAATCGTGCGCACGGTGAGCAACCGGCCGTCCGGCGCCGCCGTGATCCGGTACGTTCCCGTCACCGTGGGCGCTCGCGGCTTCGGCATGGTGTCGCCGCCGCGCAGGCGCAGCGCGCTCATGAGCTGCGGACCTTCGAAAACACTCATGCGAAACGGCACCGGCGGCACGAATCGACTCGCGATGTCGTTGATCATTCGCGCTTCGTCGTCCGGGTCCAGGTCGACCTCGCGCAGCTGCACCGAGATGTAGAGCGCAGACGGCACCGTATCCACGCGCGCTGCGGCGACGATCGAGTCACACCGTGCGCTGTCCGGCGCGGTCTGACCGAATATCGGACGGGGCTCGCCGGCCAGGAGAACCGTTGCGCCGATCGCGACGGCGAGTGGAACGGTGCGCGGCATCGCCTACACCGCGGCCGTGCGCGCGCGCCGCCGCCGCGCCGCCACGAACAGCCCGGCACCAATCAGATTCAACACGATGACGACGCTGGAAATCTTCAGCGCGAAGCTGAACCAGCTCGGCACGTCGATGATCGGAAAGATCGACAGTACCACGTACAACAATGTGACGAGAAAGCCCGAGCCCGCGGCAATCATCAGCCAGAGCGGCGGCCGGCCGCCGATCGCTCGCCAGCCGACGAGCGGAATCGCGAACATCGCGAGATACGTCAGTCCGTAGAAGATGCCTGCCGCGTTGTCGAGCAGTTGAAACGCTTCCTGTTCGCCAACGCCGGCGATGCCCGCCGCGCCGAACACCAGCGCGACCATGCCGACGAACAGCACGGAATTCACCGGCGTGCGAAAGCGCGGATGCAGCTTGGTGAACCAGCGCGGCAGAAGATTGTCCCACCCAGCCACCATCGGCATGCGCGTCGTGCCGGTGAACACGATGCTCGAGTTGGCGACGGTCCGTCCGGTGAGCAGCAGGATCGCGATGCCGGCGGCCGCCGCGCCGGCACCCGTCGCGCCAAAGCCGATGCGCAGCACCTGCGGAATCGGCCCGATGAGATTGATCTGATCGATCGGTACGAACGCCAGCACCGCACTCGTGCCGAGGATGAACATGGCCGCAATGATCGGCGCCGCGATGATCGTCGCTCGCGCGATATTTCGCTCGGCGTCCTTGGTCTCGCCGGCGAGTACGGCGACGTACTCGAAACCGCTCAGCGCGCCCATCGACATCTTGCCGAACACGTTGAGGCTGAACAGCGACAGCGCCGGCATCGCGACCGCGAACGGGTGATACGCCGGCAGCGTGCCGCGCGCCATGTGGTAGAACGGCAATGCGATCAGCGCGGCAAACGAGAGCATCAGCATCACGCTGCCCGCGTTGTGCAGCCACTTGCTCACGCCCAGACCGACGGCAGCGAGCACCATCAAGCCCGTCAGCATGAACGCGTTCAACACCATGATGAAAGTCTTGTTGCTCGCCATCCACGCGCCCGACGGACCGGCGACGTACGCCAGATTGGTGGCGACGAGCAACCCGATCGTCGCGATCAGCACCACCGCATAGATCCAGAGATTCCATGCCACCATGAACCCGGCCGCTTCGCCCAGGCCGAGCCGCGCCCATTGATAGAGGCCGCCCTCGAGCGGCATGCGCCGCGACAGGTGAATGACGACCGCCGCCTGCGGCAAATAGAAGAACAGCATTGCCGCCAGCCAGAACACCACTTGCGAGTGTCCGAGCTTCGCCGCGGTTCCCACCCACACCGTGCCGACGACGTACACGATCTGCTGCAATACCAGATCGCGCATCCCCAGCTCTTTCTTGAGCGCTGAGCTCCGCGCTTCGACCCTCTGCTCGTCCGAGGCGGCGGACACCGGCGCGCTGAACGCTGCGCTCGCCGGCGCCTCGGGGGCGGAGGGCTTGACCGTCATTTGCCAGCCGCCGGCTTTGGCGAGCGCCATTCACGAATCACGCGCGCCGTCTTGATGTAATCGAGCTTCGGCCAGCCGCGCTCGAGATACCTGTTGCCCAGCACCTCGATCGAATCCTGCGACGGTCCGGAGTGTCCGGGCCGCGCCCCACTGCGCGGCGTCGCCTCGCCGTACTCCGAGTACAGCGAATCCACGACCGTCATTCCGGAAATCACCTCGGCGATCGGCGGAAATCCGAATCCGTTCAGGCTGTCGAGCCGCGCGTTGTCTCGCAGGTTGATGTACACCTGCACGGTCCGCGTGCCTGGCCCGCCGCGCGCGTAGGCAATCGTTCCACGTGCGTTCGTGTGCCGCACCGGCTCGTCCGCCATGCGCCGCACGCTCCACGCGTCATTCACCGCCGCAGTTCCTGAAATCCCGAACTGCGCCACGAAGTTCTTGACGACGCGGAAGAACCGCGCGCCGTCATAGTAGCGATCGCCCACGAGCTGATAGAACCGGTCGGCGCCGGTCGGGGCCCAATCGGTGTGCACCATGGCGTCGAACCGGCCGCGGCTCGTCTGGAACGCGACGACGAAGCTGTCCGGCACCGGCATCGATGGATTCGCCCGCACGCCGCGCGCGATCGGCGCCATGCACGACGTGAACGCCACCAGGCAGGCCGCCGCGGCAAGCGTGCCCCCCGCAAGCGAGCAAGCGGTCCACATCGAGACCGCGCTTCGACGCAGCCGATCCGGACCGCCGGCCATCACGGTTGCGGCGCGCCCGCCAGAATCGCGTTCCCCACCCGCTCGCGCAACTGGTCGTTGAGGCTCGACAGCACCGCGATGACGTTCGCCGCTTCGATGAGCGTTTTCTCATGCATCATCGTCAGCGATGCCGAATCGCTCACCATGTTCGTGCGATCGAGCTTCACCGCGTCGGCTTTGCGGGTGGCCGAATCCGGATAGAGAAACACGTCCATCGTCGAGGTCGCGCTGAACCGGATCACGAATGGCGTGCCCGTGAGCCCCTTCTCGTTGACCGTCGCGCTCGAATCGACTCGCGGCACGAGTCCCGAACGCTGCAGCCGATACAGCAGCGAGCACTTCGCCCACAGCCCGGTGTTCGGACACGTGCCCTCATCCGCACTCGCTCTCGCGGCGGTCGATCCGGCGGTGCTCGGCGGCGCGGGCGCTCGTGTATCGGATGAACCACAGGCGGCCAGCGCGCTCGCAAGACAGAGTGAGCTCGCGAGAGTCGCGGCATGTCGGCGCAGCCTGACGGAGTGCGAGCTCACGCGGTCACCTCGGTCACCCGTCCCTGCACCGCGGCTCGTCGCTTCGAACGGCCGCGTCGCTGCCTGACGATCCACACCCCGACGATGACGACGAACGCCGTGGCGATGTCCGCCATGATCTCCGCGTTCGCCGGACGGATGGTGCCGATGAGATAACACACGCCCATGCAGGCGCCGAGCACGCAGGTCTTCATAGTGGCGCGGAGCGACTCGGTGGTATCGAAGATCTCGAGCTCGTTCAGCTGCAGGTGCTCGCGCAGCGACAGCGCGTGGCGAAACATCAACGACAACACGCCGAACACCGCCGACAGGCCGAAGCCGAACGCGGTGAACAGCGGCGGAATGTCGGCATCGGGCAGCACGAGCTGTCGGTGAAAGGTGGGATCGGGCAATCCGATGTGCTTGAGCAGACTCTCGCAAATCGTCGCCATCACGAACTTGAGCGGGTAGATGAACACGAGCAGCACGAACAGCAGCGCGGCCGTGAGCCACACGATGCGACGGTCTTCGATGCCATAGCGGCGGAAGTAGTTGAACTGGATCCGCCACATGTTGAACAGAATGAGGAACGTGACCGCGAACGCCAGCACCCCGCGCAGGGCGTGCAGCACCTCCGCCGCCGTCTTCGGCACCTCCAGCGACACGGCGAGCAGCGTGATCGCGAAGCCGAACACCGCGTCGCTCAACCCCTCGACGCGCGAGATCTCCTTGCCGCGAATCCGAAAATCGCCTTCATGCATCGGCAGATGATGCGCTCTCGGACCACGAGTCCGCAACCACGGCCGGCGTGTCGTCACCCGGCACCAGGGCGCCGACCACCGCGCTCACCGCCAGATCCGCGGTGACGTTGGCCATGGTTCCCATCAGGTCGGGAATGGTGTCCGCCGCGATGAGCAGCGCGATGCCTTCCGGTGGAATGCCGTAGGTCACGAGCATCGGCGCGAGCATCAGTTGCGCGCCCTGCGGCACGCCCGGAATGGTGAGGCTCAGTGCTGCGCCCGTGAGCGCGATCATCACGAGCGCGCCGCCGCCGAGCGTCACGCCATAGAGTCGCGCGAGAAAGAGCGTACCGACCATCCAGGTGATTGGCGCCGCGGCCTTGAAGGCCGACACCGACAACGGCAGCACGAATCCCGTGACGGGCGCCGGCAGGTCGAGCGCCATGCCGCCTTCGACCAGCGCGGGCAGCGACGCCAGCGACGAGCTGGAGCTGAGCGCCACCGCTTGCGCCGGCAACACCGCGCGGAGAAAACGCGGCAATGGAATTCGTCCACCGATGGATGCGATCGGATACAACAGCAGTGCGAACAGCAGCAACACCGCCGAAATCGCCACGACGTAGTACGCGACCGCGCCGGCGAGCGTCACGCCCGCTCGGCTCGCGGCCGGCGCGATCAGCGCAAAGATGCCGATCGGCGCCACCGCGATGATCCATTCGACGAGCCGCGTCATCACCGCTGCCACGCCGGCAAAGACGTCGAGCAGCGGCTGGCGAAGCCTGGCGTCGATCGTCCGCGCCGCGAGCGCCACGAGCAGCGTGAACACGATCAGCGGCAGCATCGCGCCTTCCGCCGCCGCGCCAACCGCATTCACCGGTACCAGGGATGTAAGCCACGCTGCGAAGCCGGGGAGCGGCGTGTGCAGCGCCGCTGCGTGCTGTCCGCTCGTCGTGGCGCTCGCTCGCAGCGCTTCGGCCGCGGCGGGCGTGAGCTTCATGTCGCGCATCAGCGACGGCGTCAGCAACAGCGCGAGCACGGCCGAGAACAGGAGGACGACGACGAACAGGATCACCGTCACTACGCCCATCCGGCCCAGTCGACGGTCGGCGTCGCGCGCAACGCTCACGAACAGCAGCGAGACGACGAGCGGCACCACGGTCATGCGGATCGCGTTGACCCACAATTGACCGATCGGTTGGAGCCACCCCACGGCACGAATCGCGGCGTCGTTTCCAGTCGAGGCAACCACGCTTCCGAGGATCAGACCGAGTATCAGTCCGCCGACGACGCGTCTGACGCGCACGCGGGCGGCGAGCTACCGCTTTTTCGTGGTCTTGCTGCGTGTCGCTGAACGGACAGCCTTGGCCGGCGCCGCCTTTCTGGCTGCGGGCTTGGCGCTGGCTGCGGCGCGGGCAGAAGACGCCGGCCGCTTGGCGATCCGGGCGCTCTTCGCCGGCGGCTTGGCCGCGGTGCTGCGCGAGGCCGGCTTGGCTGACGGGCTGGCTTTCGCCGCCGCCGCTTTCGTCGACGTCGAGGTCTGCGGCTTGGCCGCAACCTTGGTGTGAAGCTTGACCGGCGCGGTGTGTGCGCTGGTCTTTACCGGGTTCAACTTCGCTACCACCGCGGCCGGTTTCGCTACCGCGGCCTTTTTGGCAGGAATCGCGACCGGCTTTGCCTTGGCAGCGGGAGCCGCGGCGGCGTTCGCCGGCGCCGCGTTCGGGTTGTTCTTCGGCCGGCCGCCCTTACGAGCCAACTGCGCATCCGCCAACATCTTGGCGAACGCCTCCTTGGCTTCGGTCATGAGCTGAGCATGCGAGATTCGACGCTCCTGGAGTGCGCGCGCCTTTTCCTCGCGGTAGATCGACTGGGCTGTCGAGCCGTCCATATGTCAGGGGGCGAAGGTGAATGGGATCTCGCCGGACTCCTTCAATCTACTCGAATGAGCGGCCTCGAGGGAGATCCAAATTCAAAATTTCTACATTGAACGTGGAGCGGCAGATGGCGGCAGGCTCGTCGGCGAAGTGTGACGTAGTCGTGATCGGTGCGGGCGTGGCAGGCCTTGCCGCCGCGCGCGAGCTCCAGGCGAGAGGGCTCGACGTGGTCGTGCTCGAGGCCCGCGAGCGCATCGGCGGACGCGTATTCACACGTCGAGATCGCGGCACGCCCGTCCCGATCGAGCTCGGGGCCGAGTTCATCCATGGCAGCGCGCCAGAGCTGGAAGAGATCATTAGAGAAGCCTCGCTGGCCAGCGTCGACATCGGCGGCCGTCGCTGGCAGGTGACCGGCGAGCACTTCCGCCCTGCCGACGATTTCTGGGAGCGGCTCGATCGCGTGATACGTCGCCTGAACGAGAAGCGCACCCCTGATCGCTCGTTTCGCCAATTCCTCGACAGCAAACCAGGCGGCCGGAAGCTCGCGCTCGATCGCCGGCTCGCGCTCCAGTTCGTCGAGAGCTTTCACGCCGCCGATCCCGATCGCGTCAGCGAACGCGCCCTGGCCGACGGCGGCAGCCCCGAAGGCGACGTTCGCGAACGGCGAATCGGCCGCGTGCTCGAGGGCTACGACCGCGTTGCCGAGTGGATCTCGTCGCCACTCGGCGATCGCGTCCGGCTGTCCGCAGTAGTGACCCGAGTGCGCTGGGCGCCCGGCAACGTTTCCGTCGAATCGAGGCATCCGGACGGCCGATCGCGTCCCGCACTCGATGCGACTGCCGCAGTCATCGCCGTTCCGCTCGGCGTGTTGCAAGCCGCCGCCGGAGATCCGGGAACGATCGAGTTCGATCCCGAGCTTCGCGCCAAGCGACCGATTCTCGCACAGCTCGCGATGGGCTCCGTCGTGCGGATCACGCTCCGCCTGTCGGAGCGCGTGTGGGCCGCCGACTGGTTCGCAAAACAGACTCGCACCGAAGCGCTCGACACGCTGAGCTTCCTGCACACGTCGGACGAGCAGTTTCCGATCTGGTGGACCGCCTACCCGCTGCGTGTGCCCGTGATGGTCGGCTGGCACGGCGGACCCGGCGCGCGTGAGCTGTCGCAGCTCGCGCCGGAACAGATCGAGGACGCCGCGATCGCCGCACTCTCACGACAGCTCGGCATTGCGCCGCGGCGCATGCGCGGACTCGTCGAAGCGGCGTGGCTGCACGACTGGGAGCACGATCCGCTGTCGCGCGGCGCGTACAGCTATCAGACCGTGGGCGGCGTGGATGCACCGGCGGCGCTCGCTCGCCCGCTGCGCGGAACGTTGTTCTTCGCCGGCGAAGCAACCGATGTGGAGGGTCGCACCGGCACCGTGCACGGCGCGATTGCCACCGGCCGGCGAGCCGCCGCCGAAGTCAATCGTTCGCTGACGACCCGCGCCGCCGCCGCGAAGCTCGGCGGGTCTGATTGACCCGGTTGATCATCAGCGCCAGCTCCGGCTGCTCGCCGGGGTTCTCGCGGATGATGTCGTCGAGTAGCGCGGACGCCAGATCGTCGCTCACGATGGTTGGCGCGGCGGAAAAGCGCCGCCCGCCCATGTGCCGCAGCGGGTCGATCGCCACCGGGCAGTCGAGCACCAGATCATAATTCTCATACAACAGGCGCACGGCGAAGAACTTCTTGCCTGCCTTTTCCATGTAGATCACGCGCAGGCCGTCGACGTCGGAGGGCCACGGCGCGAGCGCGTGCTCCTGGCCGTCGTGCGCGCGAAAGCTCGTCGCGCCCGGACGGAGCGTCGCGTGATTCGTCTCGAAGGCCCCGCCGTACATGTAGCCGTGCCGCATTCGTTCTCCAGCCCATTCGTTGATCAACAATCTGCACACCGCGGCGAATGCGCGCGCGGCTCACCCGCCCGATCGTAATCCGCGGTCGGCGTCGAGCCATTCGCGCGGGTTCCACGTCACCGGCAACGCGCCCACGCGCTCGAAGCGGATGCGCGGATCGTCGGACTGCACGAGTGCGAGCAGCCGCCGTCCCGTCATCAGAAAGCGACGCGACGTCGTCTCGATGCTGTCGAGAATCGTCTGCGCGAGCTGCGGCTCGGCCCGCGCGAACGCGTCGTAGTGCCGGAATACGAGCACCGCGCCGCCTTCGTCTGGCACGTTCAGCTCGGCGAGACAATCGATCCACGACGCAAGGTTGGCCGTGTAGTGCGCGGGAAAGTCGAGCACGCGCTTGGCGTCGGCGTGGAACGCTGCCGGCGCCGTCCACGCCACGGCATCCAACTCGTGAATCGTGTAGCCGTGCTGTCGAAACCACGCGATGTCCTGCGTCAGCACCGTGCTCTTGTAGTAGAGCGCGATCGCGCCGCGCTCGAGCAGCCGCCAGTCGAGTCGCTCGCGCTCACCCGGCTGCTTGTTCGGTCGTTTGAAGAAGATCACGTCGTGAAGTCACCCATAGTACCGTCGAATCGCCGCCGCGACGCCGTCCAGATCCGGAAACAGCCGCCGCTCATCCACACCGACGAGATCGAGCTGATCGCGCAGCTTGGCCACGCTCTCCGCCGGAATCACGTAGCGCGTCAGGGTCTCCGCCAATCCATGCGACGTCAGGAAGCTATCGAACGATTGCCATTTATCCGAACAGATCGTGAACGCCGCCGCCTGCGCGGCAATGCGCTCGTCGAGCGACGGCGGCTCGACCAGGCACGCGAACGGCGACGCACTCCTGGCGCGGGCGAACAATCGCCATGGCGACGAACGATGATCGCCGTCGAACAATTCATCGAGATCGCGGATGAGCATCGCCAGCGGCGGAAACCGGAACGCCCGATGGACCTTCTGCCAATCCAGCCGCCACACGGCGCGCGCGCGCTCGGGGCCCTCGACCGGTCGCGTCGCGAAGAACGCACCGATCAGCGGCGAATACGTCCAGTCGAGCAATCGCGTCGGCACGCCATGGTGCTGCGCCGAGATCAGCTCTTCCCAATCGTTCGTCGCGCGGCCCTCGGCGTGCGGTCGCGAGTAGCGGATGTAGTTGCGGAGAACGTGCTCCTCGAGATCCGCCTTCGAATGCGGCGGATCGATGCCGCCGAGTCGGTCCAGGCTCGTGAGCAGTGGCGCGCGGGCATCCGACGAGCCGCGATAGACGCCCGTATCGCGACGACGGCCGGTGACCGGATCGGGCGTTTCCGGCGTCACGCAGTCCACGAACTCGCCGAGCGTGCGAATCACGATTTCGGCGACCGAATCCGTTCGGCGTGCGCGCGCGCCAACCGGGGTCTGATCGGGAACGGACGGCGAATTCGGCATGCAGGTTGTGTTCGCTACCTGCGTGCCAGTCCGTCTCGTCGACGCCTGGCCGCGGTGCGCACGTTGATCACGCCGCGGATCATGAACACGAACGCGAAGGTCATGTCCAGCCACCGTGCCCCGGTCAACACGCCGTTGTGCGTCCACAGCGGGCGCACGGCGACGAACAGGCCGAGGACGAACAGGATGACGCCGAGCACCAGCGTCAGAACCCACGACATCGCCTTCACAAGCGGCGCAGAATGAAATGGATGATGAAATACTGATAGCCGATCACCGGCACGATGAGCGGCAGCAGTTGCAGAACCCAGCGCGCCGCCCAGCGGCGCCGCATGGCGTGGGCGGCCAGCAGCTCGAGCGCGCCGAATGCCCACGCGTCGTACAGGTAGAACGCCCGCAGACCTCGAAAGCCGCCGTACCGCGCATGCCAGTGGATGGCGAGCGCGACGGCACCCGCCGCCAAGGTGAGCCCCACGAGATAGTTGAGCAGCATCAGCGCGCGCTCGGCCGTCCGGCGGATGCGCGATGCCGCGAGCTCTGGTTGCGGTTCGAAAGTCGTCAGAAGCAGCTCCGGGCGCGGCGCCGCTCGTGGCGGGTGAACGGCGTGCGTGAATGGTAGCCGGGGATCCGGCTCAGCGCAGAAACCGCCGCGCGAGCTGCTCCAGCCGATCGTCGCCCGTGTCCTCGGCGCGGCGCAGAATGCGCCGGACGTGTTCGCGGAGCTTCGGCTCACCCCAGTAATAGCCCGTCGCCTGCTCGGCGCTGGCGGTTTCGCCCTCCCTGGCTGCCTCGAGCAGGACACTCGCCGCGACGGCGTCGTAGGTGGGGTCATCGCGCGGCGGAAGTGAGTACTGGCGGTTCAGCCCGCCAGCTCCGGCGTCTTCGTTGACGAAGGCGCGGGACATCAGGCTGTGACGTTCAGAAAAATATCCATTGCACTTCTATTGCTTGTTCGTTAGTTTGGACGAGCGACAAATATGCACTATCGGGTAAACCGTTTCCGAGGTATATAGAGGCTTCGCTTACGCAGGGCCTCTTTTTTGATGTCCCGTCGCCGGGGGTCGCAGTTGGCCCTCGAGGCGTTCCCATCGTGAGGGTTATCACGAGCAACTGTGGGTCGGTGCGTACGGCTTTGTTCCGGTACTCCGACGACACAACAACATTTTGAGGAGTTCCAAGCATGGCTCGCACCACCGGCACCGTGAAGTGGTTCAACGACGCGAAGGGTTTTGGTTTCATCACGCCCGAAGGCGGACAGAAGGACTGCTTCGTTCATCACTCGGCCATCCAGGGCAGCGGCTTCAAGACGCTCGCCGAGGGTGAGCGCGTCGAGTTCGACATCGTCCAGGGTGCCAAAGGCCCCGCGGCCGAGAACGTTACGAAGCTCGGACGCTGAGCTGACCGCTCGCGTTCCACGCCCGTGTAGTGAAGAGCCGGGCCGATCGAATCGGCCCGGCTCCTTTGCTTCACCAATCCCGTCTGGCCCGTCCGCTGCAACACCATTCACGTCTTCTCTTTTTTCGAGTTTCCGATGATTGAAGTCACTCTCGACGAAGCCGACCGCCTCGACTGGGCGCTCAAGCAGTTCAAGCGTAAAGTGCAGAAGGCCGGCGTGCTGAAGGATCTCCGCCGCAAGCGGCACTACGAAAAGCCCAGCGAAGTGCGCCAGCGCAAGGCCGCGGCCGC
Source organism: Gemmatimonadaceae bacterium (assembly GCA_025928185.1). GTDB lineage: Bacteria > Gemmatimonadota > Gemmatimonadetes > Gemmatimonadales > Gemmatimonadaceae > JAQBQB01. The sequence goes on along the minus strand of JAICKA010000002.1, from coordinate 16,781 downwards.
TCGCCGGCGCGTCACGTCCGATCGCGGACGCTGATCTCTGAGTGCGCGGAATTCCGGTCGCCGGAATTCTCGCTGCACACCCTCATGCGGGCATTCGCCGCGTCCTGATCGGCGCGGCCCCGCCTCGGCCTGATCACGGCCGCTGCCGACGCGCCTGACGAATTCGCTTCATCGGAATCGACACCACCAGCAGCGTCAGCACCACCCAGACGGCGACGAACGTCTCCTGCGTCTTGATCATCCGCTCCGCCACGTGTAGCGCGTAGTACAAGCCGATCGCGACCGTGTCGAGGACGACCACCGAGACGACGAGCGTGAGGAAGTGCTTGCGAAGTGGATTCGGCGCGGGCATAGCTGCATTGTACTGCGGACGGTGGAACGGTGGAACGGTGAAACGCTCGAGCGGCTTGCCCGTATCGATCTTGTTGCCGAATCGGCTTGGATTGAATTGGGGACGCGAATCTGGCCGAAACTGGCGAACGAGGCGCCGATCCGTTCCGAGTGGCGTCAGAACCTCCGCGCGCCAGGTCACAGGTAGCAAGCAAGACCTTCGTGGCCGATTCGGCGTGCTGACCTGAACCGTCCGACCGCTCCTCCGCTCGTCCGCGCTTCAAACCTTCTCCCCTCTCGCGGTATCTCATCCGGTGCACGGATGGAACCCGGGAAACCATGGCTGCTGTGGCAGTTATCGAAGCATCATCCGCTCATACTGGCAACGGCGATTCGGACGTGGCGCGAGCCGCGGCCGGGGACCGGAGCGCGTTCGAGCGGCTGTACCGGGGGCACGTCAACCGAGTCTTTTCCCTCTGCGCCCGCATGGTCGCCGACCGCGATCGCGCCGAGGAGCTGACCCAGGACGTCTTCGTCCGTGCGTGGGAAAAGCTGCACCTGTTCCGCGGAGAAAGCTCGTTCGCAACCTGGCTGCACCGGCTCACCGTCAACGTGGTGCTCAACGCACGCAAGACCGACGGACGCCAACGGTCGCGCTTCGAGGAGAACGATGAAGACGCGGGCGGCATGGACGCTCGGCCCGGTGTGGTTGGATCGCCGCTCGCCCCGGGCGATCTGCTCGATCTGGAGGAGGCGATCACCACGCTGCCACCAGGCGCACGGCGAGTCTTCATTCTGCACGACGTGGAAGGGTTCAAACACGAGGAAATCGCCGAGATGCTCGGCGTGACATCGGGAGCCACCAAGGCGCAATTGCACCGCGCGCGGCTCCTGTTGCGGGAGGCACTGAACCGATGACCAATCCAACGAGCTGCGATCGATTCGCCGATCACCTGGCGGAGCTGCTCGAGAAAACGCTGGACGAACCGACGCGCGCCGAGCTCGAGGCGCATGCGATCTCGTGCGGCACCTGCGGTCCGCTGCTTGGCGATCTCCGCAAGCTGCAGAGCGACGCCGCCAATCTGCCCGAGCTCGCGCCGAGCCGCGACCTGTGGAGCGGCATCGAAGCGCGCATCGAGACGCCGGTGGTGGAACTGAAAAGCGGTGGAACGGTGGAACGGTGGAACGGTGGAACGCGCTCGAGGCTCTGGCTCGGTCTCGCGGCCGCTGGGCTCGTGGCCGTTACGGCAACGATTACGCACGTGGTGACGAAGCAGAGTCTGGTCGTCGTGGGGGCGGCGCACACCGTCGTCGAGCTGCCCGCGCTGGGCGACACGATCAATCATCCCGCGGCGAACGCCGCGCCGTCTGCGTCGAAGGGCGACCGCTCGAATGACCCGGCGCTCCAGCGCTCCAGCGCTCCAGCGTTCCAGCGCTCCGCCGTTCCAGCGCTCCGCCGCCCCACCACCATCCAGGTTTCCAACAAGCTCACCGCCGAGCAAACCTACGACCAGGAAATCGCGCGCTTGCGAATCGTGCTCGCCGCGCGCCGGCCGCAGCTCGATTCGTCGACGGTCGCCATCATCGATCACAATCTTCAGGTCATCGACACCGCCATCGACCAGTGCCGCAAAGCCCTGCGGCAGGATCCGGCCAGCCGCTTTCTGCTCGAGTCGCTCGACGGTGCCATGAACGACAAGGTGACGCTTCTCCGTACGGCAGCGGCGCTGCCGGTGCGGACGTGAGCATATTCTCATGAACTCTCCTTCTTCGCGTGCCGCCCGACTCGCGCTGCTCGCCGCAGGCGCGGCGATCCTGTCGCCGTTCGGCGCCGCGGCCGGCGCGCAACAGAACAGCCGGCACCGCTCACAGTACGAGCTGGCGCGCCTCGATACGGCGTTCACCTTCGACCGCAACGGCTCGCTCTCGGTCACCATCCCGAACGGCGACATCACCGTCAGCGGCGGCGACGGTAACCAGGTCCATATCCGGGCGCCCGGCCGCAGCGGTCGGCTCCGCCTCGACGTGACGGGAACGCGCGCCCGCCTGGAACAGATCAGCGGCTCCGACGAGGACGAGGATCGCGTCGAGATCACCGTACCGTACGGCGTGAGCGTCGTCGCGCGCACCGGGTCAGGCGACATTTCGATTCGCGGCACGCGCGGCGAAGTCGAGGTGCACGCCCAGTCCGGCGACGTCGACATCAGCGGCGTCAATCGGCGTCTCGACGTCCACACGTTCTCCGGCGACCTCTCGGCGTCGGATATCACCGGCGACGTGGAGATCGCGACGCTCAACGGCGACGTACGGCTCACCGACGTGCGCGGCGACGCCGACGTGAGCAGCGTGAGCGGCGATCTCGATCTCCGCGGCATGACGGCCAAGGTCGTTCGTGCCAAGACGACGAGCGGCGACGTCACGTACGACGGCATCGTGGATCCGGCCGGTCGCTACGAGCTGACGTCGCACTCGGGCGACATTCGCCTGCACATTCCGCGCACCACCAGCGCGCAGCTCACCGTGTCGACCTGGAACGGCGACATCGACAGCGAGTTCCCGATCACACTCGAGCCGGGCGAGCACGGCATCGGGTCGGCCATGGCCAAGCACTTCACCTTCGCGATCGGCGGCGGTGCGGCCCGTATCTCCGCCGACACGTTCAGCGGCGACATCACCATTTCCTCGAACGGGCGCGGCGCGCGGTCGCCCGCCTCACAACCCTGAGAGAACTCTCATGATCCGTGGACTGCGCTGTCTCGTTCTGCCGGCCCTCGCCGCCACCGCCCTGCCCGCCGCCGCCCAGACGGCCGACTTTCACTGGTCCAAGGCGGTCCCCGCCGGCCGCACCGTGCGCGTCGAGAACATCAACGACGACATCAAGATCGTGCCGTCGACCAGCGGCCGCGTCGAGGTGACGGGCCGCCACCGCGGCGATCGCGACGACGCCGATCGAATTCACGTGCAGGTCGACGAGCAGTCCGACGGCGTCACGATCTGCGTGATCAGCCGCGACAACGATTCCTGCGACGACCAGGGCAATCACCGCCACTGGAACAATCACGATGACTGGCGCGGGGCGAGCATCAGTCTCGAAGTCGCCGTGCCCTCGAACCTGCTCGTGCGTGCCGCCGACGTCAGCGGCGACGTCAGCGTGACCGGCGCCCAGGGCGATCTGTCCGTGAGCACCGTGAGCGGCGACATCGAGCTGGATCGCGTGCGCCCCAACGGCATGCACGTGACCACGGTCAGCGGCGACATCGACGTGCGCGCCGACGCCTTCACCGGCAAGGGCGATCTCTCGTTCACCAGTGTGAGCGGCGATATCACGCTCGACCTGCCCGCGTCGTTCGACGCGGATCTCGCCATGTCGACCGTCAGCGGCGACATCGACAGCGATTACAAGATGACCATCGGCGGCAGCCGCATGAGTCGCCGCAACATCGAGGCGCGCATCGGCAACGGCGGACGCCGCCTCGATGTACGCACCGTCAGCGGCGATCTCCGACTGCGGTCCGCGCGCTAGCACATTCCGGGAGCTTCGATGATGAAACGCTCACTGCACCTCGCCCTCTCGCTGGCTCTCGCCGGCGGCACCGTGTTCGCGGTGCCCGCCGCCGCCCAGACCCAGCAGACGGGCGACACATTTCACTGGACCGGCCGCATTCCGCAGGGCCGCTGGATACGGATCCGCAATCTCAACGGGCCGATTACGGTCGGCGCGGCGAGCGGCGACAACGTCGAGGTCACGGCCACGAAGCGGTGGCGGCGCGGCGATCCGGCCGACGTCCATTTCGAAACTCTGAAGTCCGGGCCGAACGACGCCGACATCGAAATCTGCGCGCTGTGGGGCGCCGATTCGCACTGCGATGAACGCGGGTCGCACAACAATGGCCACCACAACCGCATCCGGAACAACGACGTCCGCGTCGATTTCCAGGTGCTGGTGCCGCGCGGCGTCAAAGTCGACGTCGGCTCGGTGAACGGCGATATCCGGGTCGATGCCGCCACCTCCGAGGTCGACGCCTCGAGCGTGAACGGCGAAGTCCAGGTCAACACGAGCGGCGGCCCGGTGAACGCGACGACGGTGAACGGCGCCGTCCGCGCCACGATGGGTCATTTCGACTCCGATGAGGACATGAACTTCACGACGGTGAACGGCTCGGTCGTCGTGGAGTTCACCGGCGACGTGGGCGCGGACGTGGAGATGTCGACGGTGAACGGATCGCTGCACACCGACTACGAGATGACGGTGAGCGGCCGCCTCGACCCCAAGCACCTGCGCGCCCACATCGGCAAGCCGGGCGGTCCGCGGATTCACCTGACGACGGTGAACGGCAGCGTCGAGCTCCGCCGTCGCTGACGGCGAGCGATCCGTAACTTTCGGGGGACTCCGCGCGTTAGTTCTGGTGGGCCGTGTGGCCCCAACGTTCGGAGTCCCCACATGAAATTCCGCCATCTCGCCGTCGCCGTCGCGACGCTCGTCGCGGCGGGTTGCTCCCGCGAAACCGTCAACGAGAACGCGTTCTCGTGGTCGGACACGATTCCTGCCGGCGCCACCGTCCATCTCCGCGACGGTACGGGCAGCATTACCGTGCATGCCTCCGGAAGTCATACAGCGCTTGTTCGCGGCGCGGTCCACTCGCGGCGCGGACGCCTCAAGGACGTCAGCTTCGTCGTGAACCGCAACGGTGGCGACTATTTCATTTGCGCCATGTGGCGCAATAGCGGCCGCTGCGACGCGAGCGGGTATCGCGGCAGCTCGCATCGTCCGTGGTGGACCATTTTCAGCCTGTTTCGCCACGGCAGCGACGCCGCCGCAAATCTCATGGTCGATCTGCCTCCCGGCACACAGCTCGATGCGCGCACCACCAACGGTGTCGTCACCATCGACGGCGCGACCGCCGGCGTGACCGCTCGCGCGGTGAACGGCGGCGTGCACGTCAGCGACGTGTCCGGTCCGCTCATGCTCACGACCACGAATGGCGACGTGCGCCTGTCGTCCGCCTCCCTCGCGCCAAACGACTCCGTGCACCTCTCCACGGTGAACGGCGCCGTCCGCGCCGAGCTGCCGCCGAACATCGACGGCCAGTTCGATATTTCAGTGGTGAACGGCGTGGTGCGCAGCGATCTCGCGATTCCCGGCGCATCAATGTCCAGACGTCGGGTTGCCGGTCAGGTCGGCGCATCCGACCGCGTCGTGCGAGTGCACACCGTGAATGGCGCGGTGATACTCACCAGCCACCCGACCGCCGCCTCCACCGCCGTACCGCTCCGCTAGTCGTACGACGGCGGCTGGCACCGAGGCCGGCCGCCGGGGTATATATTGCTGCACAGGTTCTCAACCGGGAGTTCGAGCTCGCCATGGGCTACTCATACGCCACCGCGGTTCCCGTCCGATCCGGCGCCGAGCGCGCGACGCTCGTCCGGCGCACCTACGGACTCGTCTTCGCCAGCGTCATCGTCGCCATTCTCGGCGTCGCGTTCACCATCGCGCAGCCGGGGCTGTTCAACGCCGTCGCGCAGCATCCGCTGATCACCTTCTTCTGCTCGTTCGTGCCACTCATCATGGCGCAGCGGGCCGCGCACAGTTATCCGAAGAATCTGATCCTGACCTTCCTCTACACCTTCATCACCGGCATCTGGCTCGCGCCGTTGCTCGTGCTCAGCGAGCGCGTCGCGCCGGGAATCGTGGGGCAGGCGGGCCTTCTCACCTTCGGCGCGTTCGGCGTGCTGTCGCTGTACGCGATGCTCAGCCGGCGCGACTTCAGCGCGTGGGGCGGCTTCTTCACCGTCGGCTGCTTCGTGCTGTTCGCCGCGCTGATCCTCAACCTGTTCTTCCACAGCGCCGCGGCCACGCTGTTCCTCGCCGGCATGGGTGTGCTGATCATGAGCGGCCTGCTGGTGTTCGACACCTGGCGTCTGCTGCGCTCCGGCGCGCTCGGCCAGGATGACTACGTCATCGCCGCGGTCACGATCTTCGTCGACCTGCTGAATATGTTCATCTTCATTCTCACCCTGCTCGGCGGCGGCCGCCGTCGCTGAGCGACTGTCTCGAGCAAACGAAAGGGACGCCGGCACCTGCCGGCGTCCCTTTTTTTCGAAGGGTAGGATTCAGCGCTTCGCGGCCGCTTCGATCTTGCCCGCCAGATTGAGATCGGCCTGCGTGATGCCGCCGGCGTCGTGCGTCGAAAGCGTCATCGTCACCTTCGTGTAACGAACGTCGATGTCCGGATGATGATTCATCTCATCGGCGGCGGCGGCCACGCGATCGACGAAGGCGATGCCGTCGGCAAAACGGTCGAACGTGTACGTCTTCACCAGCGCATCGCCGCGTCGCGACCAGCCGGCGAGTCCGCCAAGCGCGCGTTGCACGTCGAGATCGGAGAGCTTCTGTGGCATGTCACCATCCGGGTTTCAGGTTCGTGCGTCGAGCTGAAGATTCTACCACCGTCATGCATCGCCAGCCACTCGTGCGAGTCGTCCTAGCGCTCCAGACGGCGGTTGTGCTGCTCTGTGCACCGTCCGTCGTGCGGGCCCAGCACGCCGTGCGCGCCGGCAGCGCTCGCCTCTCGCCGCACTATTGGAGGTACTTCGCCGCCGGGTTCGGCGCCAGCATTCTGCTGCACGAAGCGGGACACATCGGCATGTCGCTGGCGCTGGGCGCGCACCCGACCTTCGGCTTCAACAAGGGGCGGCCGACCGTCTATTCCGGGATCTCGGCCGAAACGGACCCGCACAAACAGTTTTTGTTCTCGTCGATCGGGCTGACGGTGCAGGCGCTGCTCGACGAAGGCATTCTGGACATTCCGCATCACCGCGGCAGCGCGTTCGAGCGCGGCGTACTCGGCGGCGGGATCGGCACGACGCTGTTCTACCTCACCATCGGCCGCGTGGGTTCCGTGAGCGACGTCGCGTACATGTCGCGCACGCACGTGCTCACCGGCACGGAAGTCACGCTGCTGTTCGGCGGCGTGGCGGCAATGCACACGATCCGCATCGCGCGCGATCATCATTACGCCAACTTCTTCGCGCGGCCGCAGGGCAATGGCGTCGCCGTCGGCGTGAGCGTCGCGCCGAGTCCATAGTTCGCGGTCAGTGCCGCGCGGTCGCACAATCCGAATCGCGGCGCCTCGGCGTTCGACTTGCAGTTTCGGTATTTCTTCGGTAAGCTCCTCATCCGAAGTTCCCGGACCGGTGGTCGATGGCAGCACGCATGGAGCAGGCGGCATTGTTCGGCGCGGACGTTCTCGGGCATCCGCTGCCGATCGTCGGCGAGCAGAAGGACATCCATTACATCGGAACCATCGCGCGCTCGGTGCTGAACGGACCGGAAACCACGGGAATGGGCTTCTGGTCGATCAACCCGTACGTCGGCTGTGCGTTCGGATGTGCGTACTGCTACGCGCGCTACACGCACGGCTACGTGCTCGACCGCAGCGCGAGGGCGAATCCCGATCACACGGAACTCACGACCGCGCGCGACACGATGCCGCCCTGGCTCGCGTTCGAGCGGCGCATCTTCGTCAAGCAGAACGCGGCCGATTCGCTGCGCAAAGTGTTGCGCCACGGCTCGGAGCGACACACCGCGCTGCTCCGCGGCGAAACGATCGTGATCGGCACGGCGACCGATCCATTCCAACCCGCCGAGCGACGCTTTCGCATCACGCGCTCGGTGCTGGAGGTGTTGGCCGAGCATCCGGGGCTGTCGGTGTGCATCATCACGAAGAGTCCGTTGATCACGCGCGACATCGATCTACTGAAGCGGATCAATCGCCACTCGTCGCTGTCGATTCACCTTTCACTGATCACGACCGACCGCGAGCTGGCGCGCCGCCTCGAGCCGCGCGCGCCGACACCGGGAGCGCGGCTGCGCGCACTGGGTCGCTTGCGCGAGAACGACATCGAGACTGGAATCAACGTGATGCCGGTGCTGCCCGGCATCACCGACGGCGCCGAGCAGTTGGAGCGCGTCGTGGAGCGGGTGGCGGCGCTCGGCGCGTCGTACGTGAACGCCTGCGCGCTCCGGCTCCGGTCATCGGCACGGGCGCGGTACCTGCCGTTCATCGAGCAGGAGTTTCCCCATCTCGCCAAACGGTATCGGGCGACGTACGCGTTCGATCACAAGGTGAGCAAGGCGTACAGCGAGCGGTTGTCGAAGCAGATGCGCGAGCTGTGCGCAAAGTACGGGATCACGACCGGGCACTACGGGCGGGCGCCGGACTCTGCGCCCGAGGTCATCGAGCAGCGGTTTGCGGGAGCGGAGCAGTTGGAGCTTGAGATGACGGACCGATGACGAAACGCTAATCAGCGCGCAGGGCCACGGCGGGGTCGACACTCGCCGCTCGGCGGCCGGGAAGGAGCCCGGCGAGCGCTGCAGCAATTGCGAGACTGCAGGCTACGCCCATCATGATCCCGGGGTTCGAGGGCGCAACACCATAGAGCTGTGAGTCGATCGCACGATTCGCAGCGAACGCTAGCGGGATGCCGATGGCGAGTCCGACGCCCGCGATCGTGAGCGACTGTCTCATCGCGATCCAGAGCGCATCTCGAGGGGTTGCGCCGAGCGCCATTCGCACGCCGATCTCGGTCGTGCGGGCGGCAACGTTCTGTGCGATGACCCCATAGACCCCAAGCGCGCAAAGACCGAGAGCGATCGCGCCGAAGAACGATGCGAGCCCTGCCGCGAACCGCTCGCGGGCGAGGGCGTCGTCGAGAAGTTGTCCGACAGAGGTGAGTTGGCGGATGTCCACATCTGAAGCGACGCGTCCCAATGCATGACGGACCGACGTTGCAAGGCTCACGGGATCGATTTCAGTCCGGACGGAGAGGATGAAGCTCGGAATGCCGTCTGTCGGACGCTCCTGATACAACGGCGCATACCAGACTGCCGTCGGCGCAGCGCGCAAATTGTCGTACTGGGCATCGCGCGCGATACCGATGATCCGTGCGGAATGCCGATCGTGGCCTATTCCGGTCAGGGAGCGTCCGATCGGATTTTTCCCGTTGAAGTAATGGTGCGCGAATGCCTGACTGATGATCACGACCGGTTCACTGTTGACGACGTCGTGATCGCCGAACTCCCGACCGGCGACCAGACCAATTCCCGTCGTCGTGAAGAAGCGCGGCGAGACGGCGTTGAACCGCGGCGGTCGTTCGTTCGGCGTCGGTACATACCCTGGGACTTGCTCGCGTCTTTGTGCCAATAAGTCGTTGATAACCGGAGCCGAAATGGAGATTGACGCCGCATCGACACCCGGGAGCCGCTGAACGGCGTCGAGCATCGTCTGCGCTGCATTTGGCAGATTTTTCGCAAGGCTGCTATAGCGCAGGTCGAGACGGGCAAGCAAGAGCTGCCGCGTGTGATATCCGCCGTCTCCACGCTCGAGGTTGTGCAACGTCGCGACGAACAGCGCCGCGGCCGAAGCGAGAACCAGCGCCATGGTGATTTGCAACGTGGCGAGCACACGCTCCGGGGACCAATGGCGGCCGTGTCTTGCCGCCCGCTGCGATCCGCTGAGAACACTCTGAAGATTGAGACTCGTCGCTCGCCGTGCCGGCCACACCCCGACGACGAGCGTACAACCGACGAGCACCAACACGGTGAACGCAAGGATTGCGGGGGTGACGTGCCACGCGATGACATCTCCGAGCTGCAGCGCGTTGGATGGCAACTCGTGCAACAACATCACTGTGCCTATCCACGCGAGCACGAGGCCAAGCCCAACGCCGAGCAACGCGAGCTCCAGCGTCTCCGTCATGAGCTGGCGCAGCATGCGTGCTCGGCTGGCGCCGAGTGATAGCCGAACCGCGAATTCACGTTGGCGTGCGGCAGCGCGCGCTAGCAGCAACGTGCTCGTGTTCGCACATGCGATGAGCAGAAGGACAAGCACTCCCGCCATCATCGCGAGGAGCACGGGGCGGTACTGGGCTCGGAAGTCCACATGCCAGGTAATTCCACGACTGGCATCGACGACCTGGATGTGCGGTGTCGTGTCGGACGCGTCCTCCCAGAACCCAAAGGCACCAATCGGGGGATCGGTTGGAAGGGTGCGCGGTTGATGTGGCGCTGCCATCGCCGTACTCGGAATGGGCGCTTCGACGCAGCATTGGCGATAGGCAACCGTGAGACGCCTGGACAGTGCAATATCTCGCGTCCCGTGCGGAAGCCGCGCAATCAGCGCAACGCTGCGCAATGTGCGATCTTCACCGACGAACGGACCTGTACTAAACGGCACCGCCATCGTGAACTGATGCGCAAAGAACGCGTCATGGTACGTCTTCGGCATGACGCCGATGAGCGTATACTCCTGATCATCGATCAGCAGCGGCTTGCCGATCACGTCGTTGCGACCACCAAGGTGCTGACGCCAGTACGCTTCCGACACGACAACAACGCGCGAGTTCGTCGCGTCATCATTTCGCAATACTGTGCGGCCAAGGAGCGGCGGTGCGCCGAGCAGATCGAAGTAGCCGCCGGTTACCGATTCGACCCAAAGATCCGTCGTGTCAGTTCCGGTCGCCACGATGGCCGGATCGAAACTATACCCTTCGATCTTTGGCAGCCCAGGCGTGCGTATGAGCGTTTGATAATCGGAGTAGTACAGCTCCGCCTTGTAGCCGTTATTCATTGGCCTGAGCGTCACCAGCTGCTCCGGATGCGGCAGCGGCAACGGCCGAAGCAGCAGCGCGTCCAGCAATCCGAAAATCGCCGTATTCGCCCCGATCACGACGCCGAGCGACAGCACGATCACCGCCGTCATCCCCGGCGCACGCGCCAGCCCGCGCGCGCCGTACCGGAGATCGTACCAGATCGACGCGAGCATCCCGCGCGCTGTGGGCCGTCCCCCGAGTCGCGCCGGTGTCGCAGTCCGCACCGCCCAATGCCGCTCCAGCAATCGATCCGGAAAACCCGACGCCGGATCGTCCAGCTGCGCGAGCAGCTCGCGTCGCGCTTGCTCGATCGTTCTCCCACCACCCATCAACTCCGCGCACTGATCCTCGAGATGCTGCGCCAGCTCGTCGACGATCTCCGCCTCGCGCGCCGGATCCAGCTCGGCCTTCGCGAGCCGCGCGCGCAGCTCGGCGCTCCAATCGAATGCGTCAGGCATGGCGCAGCCCCGTGATGCTGGTGATCGCCTCGACGAACTCGCGCCAGCTCCGGCGCTGCGCGTCGAGCGTCGTCCGCCCGATGTCCGTGATCGTGTAGTAGCGCCGTCGCCGCTGACCGGCTTTCTCCACCCAGCGGCCCGCGATCCAGCCGCGCTCCTCCATGCGATAGAGCAGCGGGTACAGCGACGCGACGTGAAACGTCAGCGCGCCGCGCGAGCGACTCTCGATCAGCTTCGACAGCTCGTAGCCATGCCGCGGCTCCGCCTCGAGCAATGAGAGAATCAGAAACTCGGCACTGCCCTTTTTCAATTCGGGTGTCAGCATGGTTGGCCGATATATGTGACTTCCACATATAAGAACTCCGACCTTCGGAAGCAAGAGATCACATTTCTGCGAGAGGCGTTTGATCGAGGTGAAAAATGTGGACTCCTTCTTGCTTTCGGATTTTATTCGGTATAGCTTCTTCGCCCCAATGCCAACCTCAGTCGCCGCTCTTCGCGCGCTCATCCAGGAGCGCTTCCCCAACGCGGCACCGCTCACCGGCGGCGCGCAGACCACCGAACAGGTCGCCACCGGCATCGGCGCCCTCGATCGCGTCCTGCCCAACGGCGGGCTGCCGCGCGGACGACTCTCCGTCTGGGCGCCGCACGGCGGCGCCACCGCCATCCTCCGCGCCGCCTGCGACTCGGCCGTCGCGGCCGGCGAGCGCGCGGCCTGGGTCGACGGCGACAACACCATCGCCGGCGCATCCTGGACGCGCGTGGCCGGCGTGGGCGACGCCGGCGCGACGAGCGAGGGACTCTACCTCATTCGCCCGAAATCCCGCATCCACGCGCTGCGCGCCGCCGAAGAGCTGCTGCGCTGCGGCGGCTTTTCACTTCTCATATTGGCCGGCGCCGAGCCGCAGGGCACGGAGACCGTGCGCCTCACGCGCGCCGCGCGCGAAGGCGGCAGCGCGCTCGTCACCGTCGGCTCGTCGGCGTCCATGGCCAGCCTCCGCCTCACGTCACACCTGCTCCGCTATCGCTGGCGTCGCACGCCGTTCGGCGATCCCGCCGAGGCGCAGGACGCGACGGTGCGCGTCAGCGCGCGCGCGGTCGGCTGGAACGCGCACGCGGACTTTCCCATTCCGGTCATGCATCATGAGCTACGTCTGTCTCTGGAATCCGCGCTGGCCGACCGGCGCGGACTTCCCCGCTGACCTCGTCGCCGGCCTGCTCGCGCACGCGCCGCGCGTCGCCGTGGGCGAGCGCGGCCTGGTGTGGGGCGATGCGCGCGGCCTGCACGGCGGCCAGCTCGCCGAGGCGATGCAGCGCGTCGCCGCCGCCTACGGTTTCGAGAATACTCATGCCGGTGTGGCGCTGACGCCGGTCGCCGCCGAAGTCGCGGCGACGCAGAGCACGGTGCCGCTCGTCATCGTCCGGCCCGGGCAGGACCGCGCGTTCATCGCGCCGCATCCGCTCGCCGTGCTCACGCCGGACGAAGACCTTGCCGATCTGCTCCAGGGACTCGGCATCGAGACGTGCGGCGCGCTCGCCGCGCTCGACGCCGAATCGATCGAGGTCCGGCTCGGTGTCGCCGGCGTGCGGCTCTGGGAGCGCGCCCGCGCCGAAGACCCTCGGTGGCTCTTTAGAGTTCCCGCACGAGCGCTGCCGAGCGCGTCGCTCGAGTGGGTGGAGTACGGCCTGAAGGATCCCGAGCGGCTGCTGTTCGTCATCAATTCGCTCGCCGGCACGGTGTGCACGTCGCTCGTCGCGCGCGGCGAGCGCGCCCGCGAGATGGCGCTCGTCTTCTCGCTCGGCAACCGCACGCAGCGCACGCACGTGATCCGCTCGTCGCGGCCGAGCACGGAGCAGAAGCGCTGGATGCGCCTCGTGCGCGAGGCGCTCGACACCATCACGCTGCCCGAAGCGGTGACCGGCGTCGCACTGCGCGTCGAGTCGGTCACGGGGAACGACGGTCCGCAGGGCGACCTGTTCGACCGCGGCTTTGCCAGCGAGCCGATGGTCGAGCACGCGATCGTGCAGCTCACCGACGATCAGGGCGACGTGGTCGTCGAGCCGGCGAACTCGATGCATCCCCTGGTGGAAGTGAAGACCCAATGGAAGAGGCGAGAGGCGAAAGGACAGAGGGTAGTTGCCGAGTCACCCACAGTCGCCCCATCGCTCACGCTGCAACTCCTGCCGACGCCGAAGGTCGTGACGGTCGATACTGAGCCGCGGCGCGATCACGACGTGCCGGTGCGCTACATGGAAGGCAACGAGTGGCACTCGATCGTCGAAGCCGCGGGGCCGGACCGCGTGTCGGGCGGCCAATGGGCCGGCGCATACTCGCGCGAGTATTTCCGCTGCGTCCGCGAAGACGGCATGATGGTCTGGCTCTATCACGACGAGCGGCAGCAGTCGTCCGACTGGTTCCTGCACGGCTGGTGGGATTGACGCGTGTACGTCGAGCTGCGCGCGCACACCTGCTTCTCCTTCTCGGACGGAGCGGTTTCGGCCGAGTCGCTGGCGGCGCACGCCGCGTCGCTCGGCTACACGCATTTAGGAATTACTGATACCGCCGACCTAGGCGGCATCACGCGCTTCGCCACCGAGGCGATGACGCTGCCCACGCCCGTGCGGCCGATCGTCGGCGCGGAGCTCGTTGTCGACGGACGGCCGGCGGCGTTCCTCGCGCGCACCCAGGAGGGCTATCGCAATCTCGCCGCGCTCGTCACGCTGGCGCGCGTTGGCCAGTGGGACGCGTGGGACAAGAAGAGACAGGGCAAGCAGCGCGGCCGGCCGAAGATCACGTGGGCGCAGCTCGCCGAGCACGCGCAGGGATTGCATGCGCTCACCGGACCGCCATCGGGCAACCTGGCGTCGCTCGTGCGCGCCGGCCGCGAGTACGACGCCGTGCGCTGCCTCGATCGCTGGCGTGAGCTTTTTCCAAGCACCCTCGCGATCGAGGTGCAGCTCCATCATACAGGCGGACACGAGGCCGCACTCGCCGCGGAGCTGATTCGTCTCGCCGAAGAGCAGCAGGTGCCGTGGGTGCCGACCCAGGATCCGCGCTACGTGGACGATCGCGGCCGGCTCGTGCACGACATGCTCACGGCGCTCCGCTACGATCTCGACATCGACACCGCCGCGTCGCGCGGACTGCTGCACCCGAATGGCGAGTGGCGCCTGTTGTCGCCCACCGACATGGCGCGGCGCTGGCGCGGACGCGAGGAAGGATTGCGCGAGACCGTGCGCATCGCCGAGGAGTGCACGGGCTTTCTGCTCGACTGGATGCGTCCTCCCCTGCCCGACTTCCGCAAGGCAAAGCTCGGCGCCGACGCCGAACAGCGCGGTGACAACGAGGTGCTGCGCACGCTGGCGTACGAGGGCGCGCGCGAACGGTGGGGCGAGATCACGCCGTCGCAGCGCGAACAGATCGAGCACGAGCTGGAGCTGATCGGGAGACTGGGCTTCCCCGGATTCTTTCTCGTCATGGCGGATGCCGTGCGGTTCGCGCGCAGCAAGGGGATTCTCTGTCAGGGCCGCGGCAGCGCGGCGAATTCCGCCGTCGCCTTCTGCCTCGGCATCACGGCGGTCGATCCGATCAAGCACGGCCTGTTGTTCGAACGCTTTCTGTCCGAGGCGCGGGTCGACGGCAAGTCGGAGCCGCCGGACATCGACGTCGACTTCGAACACGAGCGACGCGAGGAAGTGCTCGACTACATGTACGCGCACTACGATCGCGCGCACGCGGCAATCACGGCGGTGACGCAGTGCTATCACGCGCCGACCGCGGTGCAGGACGCGATGCGCGCGCTCGGCTATCCCGTCGCCCAGGCATTCGCGATCTCGAAACGCGTGCACGGGCACGAGCCGAGCGATTGTCTGGAGCGCGTGCGCGAGCTGGCGGCGGCCCACGACATCGACCTGACGAACGCGCGCGGCCGCGCCCTGCTCACCGCGCTCGAGGGTTTCGAAGGACTGGCGCGGCTCCGCTCGACGCACGTCGGCGGCTTCGTGCTCTCGGCCGCACCGCTCGGCGATTATCTGCCCGTCGAGCAAACGACGATGGGTCGAACGATCATTCAGTTCGACAAGGACGATCTCGACATGATCGGCGTGCCGAAGTTCGACTTCCTCGGACTCGGCGCGTTGAGCATGGTGCGCATCGCGTATGACTGGATCGAGCGGCGCACGGGCGAACGTCCGGAGCTGTACGCCGTGCGCGAACCCGATCCGGCGACATACGAGCTGATTCAGCGCGGCGAGACGATCGGCACGTTCCAGATCGAGAGCCGCGCGCAGATCAACTCGATCCTGCACACGAAGCCCGATCATCTGTACGACCTCGTCGTGCAGGTGGCGCTGATCCGGCCCGGGCCGATCCAGGCGAGCTTCGTGAATCCGTACACGGAGCGGCGGCTCGGGCGCGAACCGGTGACGTATCCGCATCCCGATCTCGAGACGATCCTGCATCGCACGCAGGGCATTCCGATCTTCCAGGAACAGGCGATGGCGATCGCGATGCGCCTCGGCGGCTACAGCGGCGGCGAGGCGGACGCGCTGCGCCGCACGATGGGCAACATCCGGAAGAAGGGAAAGCTCGAAGCGGCGCTGGTCGGGTTGAAACAGGCGATGCTGGCGCGCGCGGCGGTCGGCGAGATCGCGCCGTTGAGCGAAGCGAAGGCGAGCCAGATCTGCGACGATCTCTTGAGCTTCGCGAATTATGGATTTCCTGAATCACACGCCTGGAGCTTCGCGCTGATCGCGTATGCGACGTCGTATCTCAAGGCGCACCATCCGACGGAGTTCTTCATCGGCCTGCTGAACGCGCAGCCGATGGGCTTCTATCCCGTGTCGACGCTGGTACACGACGCGCGGCGGCACGGCGTCGACGTGCGGCCGCCGTGCCTCGCGCACGGCGATTGGGAGTGCACGGCCGAGGAGACGGAGGATGCGGCGCGGCCGGCGCTGCGGGTGGGCTGGCGCTTCGTGCGCGGCGTGGGCGATCCGGTGATCGACGCGTTGCGTGCCGCGCGCGCGCAGGCGCCGTTCGCGTCAATTGCCGACGTGGTGCAGCGTGCGAAGCTCGTGCGGAGCGACGTGCTGGCGTTCGCGCAGGCGGATGCCTTCGCCGCGTGGGCGCCCGATCGGCGGCGTGCGGCGTGGGAGGGACTGCGGGCGAGCGGCGACGTGTTGCCGCTCGCGCCGGCGCCCGTGACGTCGCACGATCCCGTGCCGATCACGACAGAGCAATTGGTGTTTCTGGATTATCACGCCGTGGGCATGAGCATCCATGGACATCCGATGGCATCGGTGCGCGAGCGGCTCGAGCGCGGCGGAGCACTGGACAGTCGT